>JAGSYW010000004.1 GCA_018262475.1 Burkholderiaceae bacterium
GCGGAAATCGCGCAGCAGCACGTTCAGTCTTTTGGATTCGGGGATGAACACCGCCGGGCGCAGCATGTCGCGCACGTCGAAGGTTTCATCCACATGCAGGTGCAGCAAATCTTTCGCCAGCAGGATGCCGATTACCTTGTCGCGGTCGCCTTCTATGACCGGATAGCGCGAATGTTCGGCTTCGACCGCTTCCGGCATCCATTCGTCAAAAGGTTTGTTGATGTCAATGACCGACATTTGCGAACGCGGCACCATCACGTCACGCGCGCACAGATCGGATACCTGGAACACGCCTTCGATCATCGATAGCGAATCGGCATCAATCAGGTTGCGCTCATGCGCTTCCTGCAGGATTTCCAGCAGTTCGGCCCGGTTTTCCGGTTCGGGTGAAATCAGCGCGGATAGCCGCTCAAGCAGCGACGGCTTGGCTTCACTAGGGTGGTCAGGCATGGGGTGGTAACCCGAAGTGGCGATGTTTTATAGGATACACGAAAAGGCCGCCAATGCGACCGGTTCGCATCAATCTCGCCGTCAAAACAGCGTTTTCCGACGGGTATGTGCCAAAAGAACTGGGTTCGGCCACTGTTTGCTAGGCTTGCTGAAATACTGCCGGGAGTATTTTTTTGCGTCCTGGTCGCCTAATTTTCTTCGTACGGGTTGGCAAAGCCGAGCCGGGCCAGGATTTCGGCTTCCAGCGTTTCCATTTCGTCCGCTTCCTCGTCGGTTTCGTGTTCATATCCTTGCGCATGCAGGACGCCATGCACGATCAGGTGCGCCGCGTGCGCTTCCAGCGTCTTGCCCTGTTCGGCCGCTTCCGCCAGCAGCACGTCGCTGCACAGGATGATGTCGGCGATCACCAAATCATTGTCGTACGGGAAGGTCAGCACGTTGGTGGCGTAATCCTTGCCGCGATAGTCGCGGTTCAGTTCGCGCCCTTCATCCGCATTGACGAAGCGCAGCGTCAGTTGCGCCGGCGCCAGCAACGCCGCCTGCACCCAGCGCCGCAGCAGCGGCCGGGCCAGAACGTCCTTTAGCCGTTCATCCGCATATTGCACCGATAACGAGAGCTTATGATTTGTTGCCATGTTTTTCCGCTGCTTCGTATGCATCGACAATGCGCGCCACCAGCGGATGGCGCACCACGTCGGCGCTGGTAAATTGTGAGAATGCGATGCCGCGCACGTCCTGCAGCACCTTGATCGCATCGATCAGGCCGCTTTTTTGGCCGCGCTGCAGGTCGATTTGCGTCACGTCGCCAGTGACCACAGCCTTGCTGCCGAAGCCGATCCGGGTCAGGAACATTTTCATCTGTTCCGGTGTGGTGTTTTGCGCCTCGTCCAGAATCACGAACGCATGGTTCAGCGTGCGGCCGCGCATGTAGGCCAGCGGCGCGATTTCAATCGCCTGCTTTTCGAACATCTTTTGCGTTTTTTCGAAGCCGAGCAAGTCGTACAGCGCGTCGTACAGCGGGCGCAGATATGGATCGACCTTTTGCGCCAGATCGCCAGGCAAAAAGCCGAGCCGTTCGCCTGCTTCGACCGCCGGGCGCGTCAGCACGATGCGCTGCACCGCGTCGCGTTCGAGCGCATCGACCGCGCACGCGACTGCGAGGTAGGTCTTGCCGGTGCCGGCCGGGCCGACGCCGAAGGTGATGTCGTGTTCCAGTATCGCTTTCAGGTAAGCGGTCTGGCGCGGCGTGCGGCCGCGCAAGTCGCTTTTGCGGGTTTTCAGCACCGGGCTGGTGAGTTCGGATTCGACCAGTTCGCTGGCCGGCATGCCGGCGGCGAGATTCGCATCGACCGCGCGCTGCTCTACCAGCGCGAGCTGGATGTCGTCCACCGAAATCGGTTTGTCGGCCAGCGCGTAGAACTCGTCCAGGATGTCGATTGCGCGCAGCGCGGCATCGCCGCTAACGTGGAACTTGTCGTTGCGCCGCGTGATGGTGACATCCAGCGCGGCCGAAATCTGCCGCAGGTTTTCGTCCAGCGGCCCGCACAGGTGCGCAAGCCGGGTGTTATCGAGCGGTTGCGGCAGGAATTGCAGCGTTTGCTTGGCTGGCTTCGGTTTCAAATTGTGGTCCTCGGGTAGGTTTAAACCAGTTCGCCGCGCACCGAATGCGCGTAGGCTTCGGTGATGCGCACGTTCACGAATTGCCCGACCAGCGAAGCGCTGCCGGCAAAGTTCACTACGCGGTTGTTGTCGGCGCGGCCCTGCAGATCTTTCGGATCCTTTTTCGCCGGTCCTTCGACCAGCACGCGCTGAATCGAACCGACCATCTGTTCGCCGAACTGGCGGTAATTCGCTTCCAGTTTCGCCTGCAGCCGTTGTAGTCGTTCGCGCTTTACTTCCAGCGGCGTGTCGTCGTGCAGTTCGGCCGCCGGCGTGCCGGGGCGAGGGCTATACAGGAAGCTGAAGCTGCTGTCGTGACCAACGTCTTCGACCAGCTTCATCATTGCTTCGAAATCGGCATCGGTTTCGCCGGGGAAGCCGACGATGAAATCGCTGGAAATCGAAATGTCTGGCCGCACCGCGCGCACCTTGCGGATGATCGATTTGTATTCGAGTGCGGTATAGCCGCGTTTCATCGCCGCCAGCACGCGGTCGGAACCGTGCTGCGCCGGCAGATAAAGCTGGCTCGCCAGCTTCGGTACTTTTGCATACACATCGATCAGCCGCTGCGTAAATTCGCGCGGGTGGCTGGTGACAAAACGGATGCGCTCGATGCCTTCGAATTCAGCCACTACTTCCAGCAGCAGCGCAAAATCGGCAATTTCACCATCGGCCATCGCGCCGCGGTAGGCATTCACGTTTTGCCCCAACAGCGTGATTTCCTTCACGCCTTGAGCTACCAGCCCGGCCACCTCATCCAGCACATCCTCGAACCGGCGCGAGACTTCCTCGCCGCGGGTGTAAGGCACGATGCAGTAGCTGCAATACTTGCTGCAGCCTTCCATGATTGAGACAAAGGCGGTCGCGCCTTCAACCTTGGCTGGCGGCAGGTGATCGAATTTTTCGATTTCGGCGAAACTGGTGTCAATTTGCGCCTCGCCCTTTTCGCGCCGGTCGCGGATCATCTGCGGCAACCGGTGCAGCGTTTGCGGGCCGAACACCAGATCGACATATGGTGCACGGTCGATAATGGCCGCGCCTTCCTGCGACGCCACGCAGCCGCCGACGCCAATCACCAGCCCCGGTTTTTGCAGTTTCAGTTCACGAATGCGACCGAGTTCGGAAAATACCTTTTCCTGTGCCTTTTCGCGCACCGAACAGGTGTTGATTAGCACCACATCGGCTTCTTCGAGCGTGTTCGTGCGAACGATGCCATCGCTGGCGTTGAGCAAGTCTGCCATCTTGTCCGAGTCGTACTCGTTCATCTGGCAGCCATAGGTCTTGATAAATACTTTTTTCTGCATGCGGTTTACTGCGTGGTTCCGGTGGTCGTGCTGGTGGTTGTTGTGGTCGTCGTTGTGGTAGAGGTGCTGCTTGACGAAGTTGAACTGGATGATGGGGCATTGGCCAGCGCTTTTTGCGCTTCTTCTTCCGTCAGAATCCAGATGCGGTCAACATCCCCCATCAGGTTCTTGGTGTATTTCCCCAAAAATTTGCTGCCTGTCAGCGAAGCAGGCACCTGAATCAGGTTGTTCGTGTTCCAGATGCGCAGTGCCGCCGACACCGCTTGCGTAGTGCCGTCGATTGCGATCGTCGGATAGTTTTCGAGCGACACAGTGCCGAATTTAGTGTTCGGCGGAAACATGCGTTCATATGCCATCGCCGAAAGCGTGGTCAGCGCCAGCAACAGGCCTGCCAGGAGTTTTCTGGTTTGCATTGAATCGGGAAGGTAAAGGATGGTGAAACCCAATTGGGGAGTGTAGCGGAAATTGTGCCGCTTTGCCAAAAATGGCTGTTTCGTTGCCTGTTTCTTGCGCTATTGCGGTGCGCTGCACGTTTCGTACGCGCCGATCTGGTGCGTATTGCTTGAGTTTCCGCGTCAAAGCTATTGGCACGCCATCTGCTTAATGATTGAAATAACCATAATCCCATGTAGTCAGAGTCCTATGTATCTCATCCTTAAGTATGAAGGCCAGTATCCTCCAGATGTATGGGCTGACACAGGCGCGGAGCGGGTTGCGCGCACTTTGTGGCGTTTTCACATTGCCGGCGGCATCGGGCTGGATCAGATGCTTGGTCAACTGGCTGCTGTAACCGACAGTCAGACGTTGAGGGATACTTTGGCGCTGACGGTGTCGAGTCAGAGTCGTTCCCTGGCGCTTGAGGCGCTGGAATCGGCGATGCCGTTCAATGCAATGTATGCCCGTTATCGCTATCCATGGATGCTTGGGCCATTGGAGGAAAGGCTGGAAATCCATTTTCAGCCGGTGGTCGATATGCAATCCGGCGGACAGATTTTTGCCTACGAGGCGCTTTGCCGTTTGCGCGATCCATCCGGTTCGCTGCTTTCCGGCTCGCAGGCTTTTCAACTGGCTTACCAGCTGCGGCGGCGGGACGACATGGATATCGCCTGCCAGTTGCTGGCACTCAAGCGCAAGGCAGAGGAAATTCCGGCAGGCGTGCCGCTGTTCCTGAACGTGATGCCGACCACGTTACTGCACGATAGCTGGGCTTCGCAATGCATCGAATGGTTGCACACATTCGGCATCGAGCCGCGCGATGTGATTGTTGAGGTGGTAGAGAGCGAACGGGTTGATGCGGCCTTGCTGTCGGCGCGTTGCGAAGCGCTGCGTGCGGCCGGTTTGCGCATTGCTTTGGACGACATGGGCGCTGGTTTCAATGGCTTGGCGACATTGGCGATGGTGCGTGCCGATTTCATCAAGATAGATCGCACGCTGGTACATGAAGCGCAGGGCAGCCGGGTGCGCGGCGTGCTGCTCGATGCGCTGGTGTCGATGTCGGAACGGTTGGGTGCGGCGGTAATTGCCGAAGGGCTGGAGCGCGCGGAAGACATCGGTTTTTGCCGCAGTATGGGAATCAGCCTGGGGCAGGGCAATTTTTTTTCCCCGCCACGACCGGATGTGTGTGCGCATCAGGTATCGATGCCTGAACTGGACGATGCCTGGCGCGCCCGACCGCAGGACCGCTTCCGTTTGAACGATTTGGTCGAGCCTGGACGGAACATCGAATTGCATTCTTCGATCGATGATGCGCGGCAAATGTTCGAGGACAATCCATCCTTGCCGTGGCTGGTGGTGCTGGATCAGGGCTATCCGCTTGGTTTGCTGGCGCGGGGACAGGTGATGCAGCGCAGCGCGCGCAAGATTGGCATGGCTTGCGAACCGATCAAGCGCGTAGTGTCGAACACTATTAGCCTGAGTTCGCTCGCAAGGTCGCTTTACATGACCCGCGACGGCATTGAACCGTGGGTTGTGACCGGATCGGATGGGCAGTATGTCGGAACGGTGCAGCCGATGAATCTGGTGGCGCAGATCCTTACCCATCGCGAGCATGGCACCAACCTGCACCCGTTGTCGCAATTGCCGACGGGGCCAAGCCTGCGCCAGAGCATAGAGAAGCGGCTGGCCGGCTCAAGAAGGATGAGGCTGGTGTATATCGATCTCGATCACTTCAAGGCGTTCAATGACCGCTACGGTTTCATTCGCGGCGATGCAATGATCCGCACGCTGGCCGAAATCCTGCGTCATGTATTCGTCGGCAAGCCGAACCAGATGCTGGGTCACATCGGCGGTGACGATTTCATCCTGATTCTAGACGACCAGGGCGAAAGCAGCGCTGAACTGGTTTCAGTGCTGGAAACGGCTATTGTGCAGTTTCACTCGCTGGCTTTTCACCTGTACGATGTGGAAGACATCCAGCGCGGTTATTTCATGACTGAAGGCGGATTGCAGCATCCGATCGCCAGCGTTTCGGTAGCGGTGGTCAATGGCAGCACAGGCGAATTGTTCAACAGCCTGATGGCGGCTGAACGGGCGGCTTATCTGAAAAAACTGGGCAAGGCCGAGTGGGGCAGTGTGATTGTGCTCGAAAACACGCCGCATCAAGTGTATCCGGTGAAAACTTTTGGTGATCTGGATGCATGGCGCGCCAATGCATTTGCTGCGCTGGCGGTGCTGGCGCGGCACGAGCGAGGGAAAGATCCACATTGCCTAGACGCGGCCTTCCGTGCATTTCCGTTTTTTGAAATGGTGTTCGAGCTCGATGCACAAGGGCAGCAGCGGTATCCGAACTGGATCAATCCGCAGATGTATGGACGCATCCGCGCAGGCGGTGTTGGCGTTGATCGCAGTCGGCTGGACTACTATACCGAAGTGATGCGAACCGGCACCCCCTACGTTTCTCCAATTTATCTGTCTACCGCGTCCGAGGATTTCTGTTTGACGGTGGCAAGTCCGTTAAATGATGACGCAGGCCGAATCAATGGTTTGCTGATCGCCGATCTCAACCTGTCTTCAATGGCAGCTCTGATAGATCGGCGTGCCGTGACGGCCAACTGATTTTCCGCTCAGGATCGGTTGGTCATGGCAGAAATTACGGCAGGGATAGGTCCTGTCTTTCGCCCTGTTCGTAAATCACGTTTGCGCGCCCGACCAGCAGAGGATCCATTGCGCCAATGTTGTCCAGATCCTTGCCGTGATAGGCGAACTTGTGCAGCACGTGGCGCATCGCGTTCAGGCGAGCCCTCTTCTTGCAGTCCGACTTGACCACGGTCCACGGCGCTTCGGTGATGTCTGTGTGATAGAACATCGCTTCCTTGGCCTTGGTGTAGTCATCCCATTTGTCGAGCGAGGCCAAGTCAATGGGCGACAGTTTCCATTGTTTCAGCGGGTGCGATTTCCGTTCCTTGAAGCGTGCGCGCTGCTCCTGCTGGCTGACGGAGAACCAGAACTTGATCAGGTGTATGCCGCTGCGCACCAAGTTGCGCTCGAATTGCGGGCACTGGCGCATGAATTCGTCATATTCGTCCTGCGAACAAAAGCCCATCACGCGTTCGACCCCGGCGCGGTTGTACCACGAGCGGTCAAACAGCACCAGTTCGCCGGTTGATGGCAGGTGCTGGATATAACGCTGGAAATACCATTGGCCGCGTTCGATGTCCGAGGGTTTCTGCAGCGCCACCACTTGCGCTCCGCGCGGGTTCATGTGCTCCATGAAACGGCGGATGGTTCCTCCCTTGCCGGCGGCATCTCGCCCTTCGAACAGGATGATCACGCGCTGGCCAGTTTCCTTGATCCATGCCTGCAGCTTCAGCAGTTCCATTTGCAGCATGTATTTCTGCTTTTCATACGTCTTGCGCTGCATCCGGTTCTTGTACGGGTAACCGCCGTTGCGCCATTCGTCCGACAGTTCATCATCCGGCTTGATGTTCACCAGATTACGACGGATGTTGTGCTTCATGAAGGTTTCATGCAGCAGCGCGACATCATTTTTCGAGGCGCTAGGGATGACGGCATCCAGCGTGCGGATGATGTTCTTGATCTTGTTTTTGGGCGAAGGCGCGGAATCGCCTGCTTCGGCCTGCGCATTATCTGGTGCAGCATCTGCGCTTTTGATGGAAACCAGTTGTGCCGGAGCTTGTGCGTCGGTCGAATTTTGCTCCGTGCTGAGGGAATCTTGTTTTTGAGTGGCCATGGTCGCGTTGCGGTGTTTTGCAGGGAGTTGGTGGGTTCGGTCGATGCGGCCTATCCAGGGCGGCACCCGATACAGCGTACACGCCAGTGTAACAAACGAGCTACATGATGAAAAGGTGCTGCCATTGATGCTCGCCATAACACCGAGCTTGAATCGGACATCAAAACAGGCATACACTCGTTCTGGCGCATCGTGTTGCATGGCAACGCAGAGCGAGGACGATGCCGCAGCATTTACCACATGATTGGGGAATAGACTATGCACAAGGTTATTCAATCGCCGGGGAAATATATCCAGGGGGCGGGTGTGATCGGCCAGGTTGGCTATCATGCCGGTCTGCTGGCCGCGAAGTTTCTGGTCATCGCAGACGGATTGGTGCTGGGGCTGGTCGGCAAGTACCTAGCGGATAGTTTTGCTGCCAGTCAGACCGGCGTTGCGATTGAAACATTTGGCGGCGAATGCAGCCAGAATGAAATTGCCCGTTTGCGCGAGATCGTTAGCCGCGAGAATTGCAGCGGTGTCGTCGGTATTGGTGGGGGCAAGACGCTCGATACGGCGAAAGCGGTTGCCTATCACGCCAGGGTGCCGGTTGTTATCGTGCCAACGATCGCATCCACCGATGCGCCGTGCAGCGCGCTGTCCGTGATTTATACCGATGACGGCCAGTTCGAATCGTATTTGCTTTTGCCGCGCAATCCGGATGTGGTGCTGGTCGATACCGAAATTGTCGCTGCAGCTCCCGCAAGGCTGCTGGCGGCCGGGATTGGCGATGCGCTGTCAACCTACTTCGAGGCGAGGGCATGCAGCCAGAGTCATTCGGTCACGATGGCTGGCGGGGAATCGACGCAGTCGGCTCTGTGCCTGGCGCGGCTGTGCTACGACACCCTGCTGGCCGAAGGGCGCAAGGCGATGCTGGCGGTGGGGAGCAAAGTGGTGACCGAAGCGGTCGAGCGCGTGGTTGAAGCAAACACTTACTTGAGCGGTGTCGGCTTCGAAAGCGGCGGGCTGGCGGCGGCACACGCCATCCACAACGGGCTGACGGTGCTGCCAGATGCGCATCATATCTACCACGGCGAGAAAGTTGCATTCGGTACGCTGGTGCAACTGATGCTGGAGAACGCGCCGACATCCGAACTCGATACGGTGTGCCAGCTTTGCACTCAGGTCGGCTTGCCGATCACGCTGGCGCAACTGGACATCAGGGAAAACATCGAGCAAAAAATGATGCAGGTGGCGCAGGCAGCGTGCGCGCAAGGCGAGACCATCCATAACATGCCATTCAAGGTAACGCCGGACAAGGTGTACGCGGCGCTGATTGCGGCTGATCGGTATGGGGCTGCTTATTTCGAAGCCAGCGGAAGGTAGCGAACTGGCTGGCAAAACGGCAAAGAAAAAGCCGCACGATCAGCAAAAACTGACGTCATTTCTGCTGTCAAAGTGAAAATAGCACGACAGGATCGCTAAAAAACCGATTTGTTCAGTGTTTCCTTAAAACCGGTATTCCAAACCGAGATAAGCGGTGATGGAGTGAACGCTGTTATTAGAGCGGAAGAGTTCCACGTCGCCGACGAGGTTAAGTGATTTTTTCCATTGCATGAACCCTCTTGCTCCGACATAAGCACCAGTGATATTACCGGTACCCGTCATGCCATAACGGGCACTGCCCACACCTGCCAAGGAAATGGCGATGTCATCATCGCCATAACGCGTGTGGCTCACGCCGCCGCGTCCTTCAACGCTGCCCTTCTTGTCTGCCAGTTCCTGACGCGCAGCGAGTTGCAAACGCATGTTGAGCACTTGCGCGGTGCGAGAGCCTACAGACAGGTTGGAACGGGTGGTGCCCGATTCGTCGTAACTGTCCATCCGTCCGTAGGTGTAATTCAACTCACCCGAAGGGCGAAGACTGAACCCCGCGCCCTGATCGAAGATGCGCGTGATCGCCACCGAAGGGCTCAAATACCAGCCGTGATAATCCGCCGTCGCCTTCTCCACGCCGTACAAGTTGTCGGTCACCGTGCGATCGGTGTTGTAATTGGCATAGCCCAAAGCCAGCGCCGCATTCACGCGCCACTGATCCCAAGCGTACTGACCGTACACCCCGGCGAATGCCGAATTGCTGCCCGTGCTGGCCAAAGAAGCACTCGCATCCATGTTCGAGTGTGCGAAGCCGCCAAAGACCCCGGCACGATGATCGCCGAGGCGTTGTTCGTAACCGCCGATCACGCCGTAAGTGCGATCCTGAAAAGAAAGGGCAGCGCCATCGCTGCCGTGTTTCGTATATTTGCCGAAGACATGACCCCATCCGACAGGCTGCGTGTCATTGGCCCAGATGCCAGAAACCGGTTCCGAAGCAGCGACCTTGACGGGGCGATGCAAAGAAGGCGTGCGGCCCAGTTGCTGATTGATGTTCTGGAAGATGTTTGAAGAGAGACTGCCCAGCGACGCTTGCGAGGCGGTAATGTTGGTGGTGTCGACCATCGCAACCGTACTGCCATTGACAAACGACAAACCGGAACCGGATTGATTGATCGTGCTCGCATTGGCAATCGTCATCGTCGCCGACGGCCCTGCGCCGTTCGATATAACATTCACGACGTTCGTGCCGCCGCCCAAATCGACCGTGCCGATCACTCTCGCACCGGGATACAGGTTCAATGTTTCGTCACCGCCGCCGCCGCGAATCGCTTGCGTGGCCGAACCAGAGGCTGTCACGCGGCCGTTCAGATTGATCGTGTTCGCGACGGTGCCGATGACGTCGATACCAATGGCACCAGAACCACCTACGGTGATGCTGCCGCTGTGCGCGAGCGTCACGCTGATGCCGGTGGCCTCAATGCCATGCGCGTTTGCGCCTGTGGTTGAGAGATTGCCGCTGTTGTTGAGGGTGTTGCTGGTCGTGTAGATGGCGTGCGAGCCATCACCTATTGTCGAGATGGTGCCGTTATTGGTGAGCGTGGCGGCGTCTGAAAAAATGCCGTGTGATTGCGTACCCGCTGTGGTGATGGTTCCATTGTTGGTTAGGATGGTGTTGGTGCCTTGCGACCAAATGCCTACCGCAGAATTTCCAGTGGTAGAAATGCTGCCACTATTGGTAATGGTAGCATTCGCGCCTGACGCGTGGATACCGTGGGCTTGCCCCCCCAATGTGGCGATGGATCCGCTGTTGGTGATAACTGTATAAGCAGCAGTGAAGGCGGATTCAATGCCATATGCAGAGGTTGCTGTCGTGATAATTTTGCCGCTGTTAGTGATGATGGCACTGGGAGCGCTGGAAAAAATTCCGGGAGCCCTCGCTCCCGTTGTTAAAATCGTGCCACTGTTGGTAATTGTGGCATTTTCGCCGCGCGAGTATATGCCGTACGCATCTTCTCCCGCAGTCGAAATGCTGCCGTTGTTGATGAGGGTGGCATTGCGCATAGTTGATGCTATTCCCGCCGCAACATCTCCAGAGGTTGAAATGGAGCCGTTGTTGGTGACGGTGTTATTGAGGCCCAATGCCCTGATGGCAGTTTTGGAAGTGTTCAACGCACCGCCAGTCTCAACACTTCCAGTTTCATTGTCGTTGAGCGTTTGTCGGATCGTGACGATTTCGCCATTTTCAATCGTGAAGCTGTCTGCGTAAGCAGTCGGCGAAAAGAGCACGGCGATCAGTGCGACGAGAGGTGCGAGACGAAAGTTAGCGTGAAAGGATGCCCACTGTTGTGTGGTGAGTAAGTTTGACATGGTTGTCTATATTGGCAGGTAGGTGGAAAAGCAAACGGCGGCCCCCTCTTTTCACATATTTATGCGAGGGTTCAAATTTGAAGTGCAACGCATGATTTGAAGAATACCTGACGGGGTGTCAAGAAATCAAGGGAACCACTGATTTAATCTCTGAAATTGCGTTCCTGCACCGATCTTGCGCCCAAATTGGCGACAATGATGTGTTATCCAAGGCAGCTGGAGCATCCATGCAAAAGACATTCTCTGATCTTTTCACCCGGCAATTAGGGCCTGTCCAGAATTTTGTGTAAACGGACAATTGGCAGGAAACTGTCGCTTTGTCCGGAGTCCACATGATAACCAAGAAACACAACATCCCAGATGAACTCGTTGCCCAACTACTGGGGAACTACGGTAGCTTGGTACTGGAAGGGGCCGCGGTAGATGATACTTGCCATACTTGTTCCTTTTGAAGAAAACCCAAGCGGACAATTCCCCTTGGAACAAGGTATATCTCAAATTTGCTGCATGACTGAAAATTGCAGCAAAAATGCAGCAAAAAAGCCATAAAAAGCAAAAAGGACTTACATCTTTCGACGTAAGTCCTTGAATTTATTGGTGGTGATAGGTGGACTTGAACCACCGACCCCAGCATTATGAGTGCTGTGCTCTAACCAGCTGAGCTATATCACCGAAGCCCTAAATTATCTTTGGTTTGAATAGGCTTGTCAAGCGGCGGATGATTTTTCTGCATTTGCCCTGAGCGCTGCCTGAATGTGCTGCAACGCGATTTGTGCGGCATCGGGCGCAAGGCAGTCGATCGCAATGCGATCTGGCATTGCACGCAGCCAAGTGAGCTGGCGTTTCGCCAGTTGGCGGGTGGCGGCGGTGCCCTTGTCGCGCAGCGTTTTCTGGTCGAACTGGGCGTCGAGATATTCCCACGCCTGTCGGTAACCGACACAGCGCATCGACGGCAGGCCGAGGTGCAGGTCGGTGCGCGCGCGCAGGCGTTTGACTTCGTCCAGCAGCGCGCCGCCGGCCAGCATCGCGTCGAAACGATCGGCGATGCGCTGATGCAGCACGCTGCGATCGGACGGTTCCAGCGCAAGCGGCAGCAGTTCAAACGGCAATTCGGTTTGTTCCCGTTTGGCCAGCAGTTGCGACATCGGCTGCCCGGTGAGTTCGATGATTTCCAGTGCGCGCTGAATCCGTTGTGCATCATTCGGTTTCAGCCGTTCTGCTGTTGGCGGATCGAGTTGCGCCAGCCTGGCGTGCATGCCCGGCCAGCCGATTTGCGCCGCTTCCTCGTCCAGCCTGACGCGGATGGCGGGATCAGCGGATGGCAGATCGTCCATTCCTTGCATCAGCGTCTTGAAATACAGCATCGTGCCGCCGACCAGCAGCGGCAGCTTGCCGCGACTGATGATTTCCATCGCCAGGCGTTGTGCGTCATCGCGGAATTGCGCCGCCGAGTAGGCTTGCGCCGGGTCGATGATATCGATCAGGTGATGCGGCACGGCTGCCAGTTCTTCGGCACTTGGTTTTGCTGTGCCGATGTCCATACCGCGATAGACCAGCGCCGAATCGACCGAGATGATTTCGCTCGGAATATGTTGCGCGATGAACAGCGCGGCGGCGGTTTTGCCGGAGGCCGTTGGGCCCATGATGGCGACCGCGAGTGGTTTGCGAGTGGTTTCCATCAGGCTTCCTTTTTTTGTCGCAGCTCGGGAAATGCGCGCACGCAAATGAACAGCACGATGCCGTTGAACAGCGAAATGATCGCTAGCGGATACAGCGTGCCGTTGAAGGTCGAGCCGACGATCGAGCCGATGATGAACGCCATCACCATGTACATCCCGCCGGACAGCCCGGCCGCAGTGCCTGCCTGCGTCGGAAATGGTGTCACTGCTCCTGCCTGCGACAGCGGCGAGTTGATGCCGTGCGCGGCAAAGGTCAGGAACATTGCGACGACGACGATGGCCCAGTGGTGCAGGCCAGTGAGCACGCAGCCGAAAAACAGCAGTCCGGCGCAGAGCGAGGCGGCAGTGCCGATGCGGAAAGCCGCGCCGGCGTTCATTTTGCGCAGCAGCCGCTGGCACAGCATCGTCGCCAGCATGTAGCCAAGCGTGCCGAACGAGAAGCAGTAGCCGAACCAGGTGACGGGCAGGTGCAGGATGCGGATCAAGACCATCGAAGCGCCGGAAATGAAGGTGAAGATCGAGCCGTAAGACAGCGCGCCGGGCAGTGCATAGGCCCAGAACACGCGTGCGCCCAGCACTTCGCGGTAGCTGGCCAGCAGGCCGCGAAGGTTGGTTGCGTCCGGGTTCTTGTTGCTGTTGGTTTCCGGCAGGCGCAAAAATACTGCGGTTAGCAGGCAGCTTGCCACGATCGCATGGAACGCAAAGGTGGCACGCCAGCCGAACCAGACTTCGAAATACGAGCCGACGATCGGCCCCAGAAGGGGCGTCAGCGACAGCCACGAGCTGGCTTTCACCATCACGCGCATGCCGTCTTCTGGCGCATAGGCATCGCGGATGATGGCACGACCGATGATGAAGGTTGAGCAGCAGCCGAGTGATTGCAGCAGGCGCGCGGCGATCAGCAGCCAAATTGACGGCGCCAGTGCGCACAGCAGGCTGGCGGCGAGATACAGCGACAGGCCGGCCAGCAGCACAGGACGGCGACCGAAACGATCGGACAGGGGGCCGACCGCGAGCTGTGCGGAGCCGAAACCGATGACAAAAATCGACAGCGTTAGTTGTACCGCCGAAGCGGGCACAGCGAAATAGCTGGCCAGGCTCGGCATTGATGCAACGTACATGTCAGTCGACAGCGACTGCATCATCAGGAAAATCGAAATCAGCGTCAAGAGCGGCGCCTTTCGATAAGGCAGCAATGGGCGCAGTCTGGTACTCATTGGCCGCGCAGGAACAGATTGTCGAGATCGACGGCGGACAGTTGCACCCAGGTTGGACGGCCGTGGTTGCACTGGCCGGCGCGTTCGGTTGCTTCCATTTGCCGCAACAGCGCGTTCATCTCTGGAATGGTGAGACTGCGGCCGGCGCGCACCGAACCGTGGCAGGCGGCGGTGGCCAGGAGCGCATTGCGTTTTTCAGTCAGGATACGTGAGTGATTCAGCTCGCGCAGTTCGCGCAGCAGTTCGCGTGCAAGTGCCTGTGCATCGGCATGTTTCAATGGCGCTGGCAGGGCGCGCACCGCCAGCGTTTCCGGCGACAGCGCGGCGATGTCGAAACCGAAATCCGCCAGCGTGCTGCGGTGTTCTTCTGCCGTGCCGACCTCGATCGGATCGGCAAAAAACGTGACCGGAATTAGCAGTTCCTGCACCGGCATTGCCTGCTGATCGAGTGCGGTTTTCATCTGTTCGTACACGATGCGCTCATGCGCGGCGTGCATGTCCACCAGCACCAGTCCTTTCGCATTCTGCGCCAGGATGTAGATGTTGTGCAGTTGCGCCAGCGCGAAGCCGAGCGGGTGTTCTTCCTGGGGGGCCTGTTCTGTCGGGGTGATGTCAGCCGTCCAGTTCGGCGCTGCGGCCTGTGGCGAGAAAAGCGCGCCGTAATCTTCGGTTTTCTGTGCCACGCCGAACGAGGAGCTGAATGTCGCGCCGAAGGATGCTTGCCGCGGCTCGGGAATCCATCTGGTCGAAGTCGAATTCGCGCCTGCGGGCGACGGTAGCGAAGCTGGTGGCGTGTCAGCCGAAGACGCGGCTGTTTGCGCCAGCGTGCGGCTGATGGCGTGGAACACGAACTGGTGCACCGCGCGGCTGTCGCGGAAGCGCACTTCGATTTTCGATGGGTGGACGTTGACATCGACCAGCGCCGGGTTCAGCTCAAGCTGCAGCAGATAGGCCGGATAGCGGTCTCCGTGCAGCACGTCCTGATAGGCGGCGCGTACCGCGTGCGTCAACAGCTTGTCGCGAACGAAGCGGCCATTGACGTAGAAATATTGCGCATCGGCGCGGTTGCGGGCGGCGGTCGGCAGGCCGACGAAGCCGGAGAGCCGCAGGCCGTCTTGCTCATTGCCGGCAGCGTGTTCCAGCGGCAGGCGCGCCTCGGCGAACTCGTCGCCAAGGATTTGTGCGCTGCGCTTGGCCGTTTCGCTTGCGTTCCATTGCGCAGTGGCTTTGCCGTTATGCGACAGCGTGAAGCTGACATCCGGCCGAGCCAGCGCGATCCGGCGCACGACTTCGGCGCAGTGGCCGTATTCGGTCTGTTCGGATTTCAGGAACTTGCGCCGCGCCGGCGTGTGCGCATACAGATCCTGCACGTCAACCGTGGTGCCGATGGCGCCGGACGACGGGCTGACCGCGGTCTGGTCGCCGGCATGGCGGATTTCCCACGCGTGCGGCGCATCAGCGGTGCGCGTGGTGAGCGTGAGGTTGGCCACCGAGGCAATCGACGCCAGCGCTTCGCCGCGAAAGCCGAGCGTGGCCACGTTTTCCAGTTCGGCCAGTGACGCGATTTTCGAAGTTGCATGCCGCTGCAGCGCCAGTGGCAGCTGTTCGTGCGGGATGCCGCGGCCATTGTCGCTGATGGCGATGCGCTTTACACCGCCGTTTTCCAGTCGGATAGCGATTTGGGTTGCGCCCGCGTCGAGCGCGTTTTCCAGTAATTCCTTGACCACGGCGGACGGGCGTTCAATCACCTCGCCGGCGGCGATTTGCGAAATCAGTTGATCCGGGAGTGCCTGTATCGGGCGCGGGGAAAGACTTGCGTTGACCATGCCGGATTATATCAACCCGGCGTGCGCTTCGTCTGCGTGGAAACAGTCGCTTCGGGCGCGGCAATAGGGTAAAGTGGACGGTTACGGCAAATGCGCGGCTGGCAAGTTTGCCGCCGTGCGGATTTTTGCTGTTCTGGCATGGGTATGTGGAAAAAATCATGCTTTTGGCCAGAACTTCCGCAGCAGTTTTTAAATACTGACCCCAGTATGAGAACAGGCTCGAAGGCCTGCCGCTGGTGGCGACTGGATGAAGAAATGGATCTTATGCAATTTTTCGACATGATCCTGCATGTCGACAAGACTTTGGGCGTGGTGATCGCGCAGTACGGCACCTGGGTGTACGTGGTGCTGGCGGCGATCATCTTTTGCGAAACCGGGCTGGTGGTGATGCCGTTCTTGCCGGGCGATTCGCTGTTGTTCATCGCAGGGGCGTTCTGCGCCACCGGCGCGATGGACATCTGGCTGCTGATGGCCTTGCTTACTGTGTGCGCGATTGTCGGTGATTCGCTGAATTATTCGATTGGCAAGGCGATCGGCAAAAAAGTGTTTACGCGCAATTACCGCTGGCTGGACAAGAAATCGCTGCTGATTACGCATGAATTTTTCGAAAAGCATGGTGGCAAGACCATCGTGATTGCGCGCTTCGTGCCAATCGTGCGCACATTCGCGCCGTTCGTCGCCGGCGTGTCTGAAATGAACTACGGTCGCTTTCTTCTATATAACATTGTCGGTGCGCTGCTGTGGGTGGTCGGTCTGGTGGTGGCTGGTTATTTCTTCGGCAATATCCCGATCGTCCGCGACCATCTGAACACCATCGTGCTGATTGGCATTGCTGGTGCCACCGTGCCGCTGATTCTGGGCGGAATGTGGAAACTTTTCAGGAAAATCCGGGCATGAAATTCTGGGGCAAAACCAAGCTGCTGCTGTTGGTGGCCGCATCGGCGCTGACAGCCTGTTCCGATCCGGTGATGGTGTCGCTTGGCGGTGCGCCGACCGACAATGCGCAATCAGTGGCGCGGATACGCGAAGGGTCGATGTTCGTGCGCGGCTTCGACCAGCGCCGGCTGGAGTTGAAGGAAATCCGCAACCCGATCGGCAATTTCGTGTTTGCCGTCACGCCCGGCACGCATTCACTGTTGGCGATGAACGTGCAGTCCGGGCACGTGATTCCGACCGAAGCGATGCGCTGCTATGCGATCGAGGCGGAGATGAAGGCTGGCGTGATCTACCGCCTTGACGAAGACAAGGGCATGCGGCTGGCGGTGCTCAAGCGCGAAGATACCGGCGAACGCGTGGCGGTGGGCGCGCTGGTGTCGGAACAATCCGCCTATTCCGATGTGTGCCGGTGGAAGTGATCGCTGCTCACGCCTGCCGGTAGCGGTGCAGCGGCCGTTTTCGTTTGTGGGCGGCTGCCGTGCCTGAGATTCGCTGCGCTCATGTCAACTCGCGCCGCGCCTGCTTTGCATACGCTGCGCGAGGGGTGGGGGCGCTGGCGCCAAAATAATTGAACGAAAATGACTTTTGGGTCAATAAGCTCAAAAAATATACTCCCTCCAGTATTTAAAATTGGCCAGTAAAAATGTGGCCTGGATGCCTGTTTTGGCTATATACCCCGTTAAAACAGCATCATCTCATCATTTTGTGCGATGAAGATGATGCAGGATTGGGGAAAATCAAGGCCTTGAAATTCGCCGTTCCTATCCTTACCTCTGGTTCCATCGGCAGTTAAGGAAACTCTGAATAAGCCGATCGTGACGGTTATTCAGCGTTCCTTCGTCAATCAACCAGAATGGAGGAGCATCTCATGTACCGGTCCCTGTTTTCCCGCGACATGTTCGCGGAACTGGAGCGCCTGCAGCGCGAAATGCAGCGGGCGTTCGACCTTTCCCCCAGCATTCGCGGGGGCGCGCGCGGCGGTTATCCGGCGCTGAATGTCGGCAGCACGCCGCAGTCGGTCGAGATTCTTGCGTTCGCGCCCGGCATTGACCCGGCCAGCATCGAAGTTAACGTCGAGCGTGGCGTGCTGACGATCGCCGGCGAGCGCAAGAGCGATTTGCCGGGCAAGGAAGAGAAAGCCAATGTGCATATCGATGAACGCTTTGCCGGCCGCTTCCGCCGCGTGGTGTCGCTGCCGGATGACGTCGACGGCACCAGCGCCGATGCGCATTACCGCGATGGCGTGCTGCACGTCAGTCTCAAGCGTCGCGCCGCCGCACAGCCGCGCCGTATCACTGTTCAGTAATCGCAGGAGGAAATCATGAGCGAACAGAAAAACGCCGTTGCGCAACCGTCCCGTCAAGCCAGCGAAGAGCGTGTGATGCTGCCGCCGGTGAACGTGACCGAAGACAGTGCGGGCATTACGTTGATGGCCGATCTGCCCGGTGTACCGAAGGATAAATTGCTGCTGAATATCGAAGCCGATACGCTGACGATTGAAGGCGAAGTCAGTCTCGATCTGCCGTCGGGAATGGAGGCGACGCACGCCGAAATCAGCCTGCCGCGCTATCGGCGCTTGTTTTCGCTGTCGAAAGAACTGGATGCAGACAAGATTTCGGCCGAATTCAAGCAGGGCGTGCTGAAGCTGCGCATTCCGAAGGCGGAGCACGCACAGCCGCGTCGGGTCGAGATCAAGGTTGCCTGAAGACAGGAGGTCGCAATGAAACTGGATGAAATCAAGCAGGGATTTAATTCATTTCTGGATTCGGTGACTGATGGCTGGCAGCGGTTGCGCCAGTCCGCGGCAGGGGCGCTGATTCGTTTCCAGCCGGGCGAAAACGCGAATCTGCCGGAGAAAAGCCAGGTGGACGATGATTTTTATCTGGCGTCTCAAGGTTGGGCAATGCTCGGCGGTGATGTGTTTGAAGATGAGCGGCGTCTCGTGGTGCGCATCGAGGCGCCGGGGATGGAAAAGGAAAATTTCGTGGTCGAGGTCAAGGATAATGCACTGGTAATCCATGGCGAAAAGCGTTTCGAGCGCGAGGCAACCGAAGGCCGATGGCGGGTTTTGCAGTGTGCCTACGGCAGCTTCAGCCGCGTTGTGCCGTTGCATGTGCCGGTGATGGCCGATAAGGCCAGCGCCGCATACCGCAACGGCGTGCTGCGAGTCGAATTGCCGAAGGTCGAGCCGGGCCAGCCAAGGGGACGCACCATTAGGGTGGATTGAGGCGCTGCTATGCAGCATCCGGGGCACAGGACAATGTGAAATGTGCCCAGCAGTCCTTTTAGCACGCTTTGCCGTAATCGATTTGCATTAGCATCCGGTCAACATGCACTTTCCAGTGCGGCAGCGCGAGGCCGAGTTTTTCCGTCAGCTTGCGGCAATCCAGGCGCGAGTTGCGCGGCCGGATGGCCGTGCCCGGATGAGCACGCTGATAGTCGGCCGAACGTACCGCGCGAATGCCGCTGACGTCGAGTTTCAATGGCGCGCCGTGTGCCTGCGCTTGCTGCACCACGTAGCAGGCCAGGCCGTACCAGCTGGTCGAGCCGGAGGCGGTCAGGTGGTACAGGCCTTCCGGCAGCGCGTCCGCATGGAACGCGGCCAGCGCCAGCGCGGTCACATCTGCCACCAGTTCGGCTGAGGTTGGCGCGCCGATCTGGTCTGAAACCACGTCGATGGTTTTCCGTTCCCGCGCCAGTTTCAGGATGGTGCGGATGAAATTCCGGCCATGCGATGAAAACACCCAGCTGGTGCGGAAGGTCAGCGCATGGCAGCCGCCCTGCTGTATCGCCAGTTCGCCCGCCAGTTTGCTTCGGCCATAGGCGTTTTGCGGATGCGGCACATCGAGTTCGGTATAAGCGCCTGATTGCATGCCATTGAACACGTAATCGCTCGAATAGTGCACCAGGAGCGAGCCGTTGTAGCGCGCATAACGCGCCAGTGCCTCGACCGCGGCGGCATTCACCGCCAGCGCCGTGCTCTCGTCGCGTTCCGCCGGATCGACTGCGGTGTATGCAGCCGCGTTGACGATGACGTCCGGCGCGTGCTGTTGCAAGACTGCGCGCAAGCCGTCGGCATTGGTGAAATCCGCCTCGCTGCGAGCGGGCGCAACGATGTTGCCGAACGGCGCCAGCGTGCGTTGCAGTTCATGCCCGATTTGACCGTTGCCGCCGAACAGCAGAATTTTCATCGCGTATCCCGTTGCGTGTTGTCCTGCCGGGATTATTGCAGTTGCGGCCTGTGCTGTCAGCATCGGCTGCCGTACACGCCAGGCAGTTGCCTGATTGCCGCTAGCCGTTGATAAACATCATGGCTTGCCGGTGCTACATGCGCACAATGGTGGCAACGGTGAAGTTTGCCCACAACGGAGGAAATCATGGCAATAGGTTTTTACTGCAACCGTGAGGTGGTGATTACCGAACCTGGCACGAATGTGCTGGAGGCAGCGCAACTGATGCGCCAGTATCATGTGGGAACGCTGGTGGTTGCGGAGAAGGTGGACGGGATTGTGCGTCCGAAAGGCATCGTGACCGACCGCGATTTGGTGCTGGGCGTGATGGCGGCGGATCTCAAGCCGGACACGATTCTGGTTTCGGACATCATGCCTGATTCGCTCTATACGGTGCGCGACGAGGAAAGTGTCAGCGAAACGATGCGCATCATGCGCAGCCATGGCGTCCGGCGCATTCTGGTGGTTGACTGGCAGGGGGGATTGCAGGGAATCGTGTCGGTCGACGATTTGATTGCGCTGCTGACCGAAGAAATGCAGGAACTGGCCAAGTTGATAGCGCGCGAGCAGGAACGGGAACGCGCAACACGGAAATAACAGACCAATAGCGCGCTGCAGGATAAACATGCGGGAAAATTGTGCGCAGGATAATCCGGCTGGTGGTGGCGAGGCAGGTGCGCCGGGGCGGTGGGAGCATTTCGAGCATCGCGCCGACATCGGCGTGCGCGGTCTCGCGGCTTCGATGACGGGGGCGTTCGAACAGGCTGCGATGGCGATGACCGCCGTCATTACCGATCCAGCGCTAGTCGAGGCGCGAGGACGGATCGATTTGCATTGTCAGGCGCCGGACGATGAAATCCTGCTGGCCGATTGGCTCAACGCGCTGATTTTCGAGATGGCGACGCGGCGGATGCTGTTCTCTCGTTTCGAAGTACACATTGACAACCACATACTCGACGCTGCGGCGTGGGGCGAGCCAGTGAACGAAACGCGGCACCAGCCGGCGGTCGAGGTGAAGGGAGCAACATTCACCGAACTAAAGGTTGGCCAGGATTCTGGTGGTATGTGGTTTGCACAGTGTGTGGTCGATGTCTGAGGCGCCTGCCAATAACCCGCTGCGGCCGATGGCGCGCTGTGCGAAATAACGATGGATATCAGGCACTTGCGGCCTTGGACGCACCTTGCACTTTGCCCAGCAAACATATGCAACTGTTTTTCAAAAGTTTTCGGAGCTTGATTCATGGATGCAGGCCTGAAGCAGCGCGATGAATGCGAATGGGTGATCGAACCGCACGCCGGGATGCGCGTGCCGGCGGTGCTGTATGCATCGCGCGAACTGGTCGATGCAATGGATGCGAAAGTGTTCGAGCAGCTGCGCAATGTCGCGACCTTGCCGGGCATTGTCGGTGAGGCGTATGCGATGCCGGATGCACACTGGGGCTACGGCTTTCCGATCGGCGGGGTGGCTGCGTTCGACCCGGAACAGGGCGGTGTGGTGTCGGCCGGTGGGGTTGGTTTTGATATTTCGTGCGGCGTACGCACGATGCTGTCCGGGCTGAAAAAGGATGACATCGAAAAAGTGAAGGAACGGCTGGCGGACAGCTTGTTTCGCCATATTCCTGCTGGTGTCGGCAGTACCGGTTCGATGAAACTGTCGCCGACAGAAATGCGCGCGATGCTGTTGGGTGGCGCGCATTGGGCGGTCGAACGAGGTTATGGTCATGCAGCCGATCTGGCGCGGATTGAGGAGCATGGCTGCATTGCCGGTGCCAATCCAGATGCGGTGTCGGAGCGGGCAAAGGCAAGGCAGCAAGAGGAAATGGGCACGCTCGGTTCGGGCAACCATTACCTTGAGGTGCAGTATGTGGCGCAAGTGTTCAACAATGGTATTGCCAAGGTATTTGGCCTCAGCGAGGGCGATGTGGTGGTTAGCATCCACTGCGGTTCGCGCGGGCTTGGGCATCAAATCGGTACCGAATTCCTGAAGGACATGGCGGTCGGCGCAGCGCAGGCAGGCATTCATCTGCCCGATCGTGAACTGGCGTGCGCGCCGGTTAAATCTGATCTCGGACAGCGCTACCTAGGTGCAATGCGCGCGGCAATCAATTGCGCGCTGGCGAACCGCCAGATCATTACGCACCTGACTCGGGAAACCTTTGCCAATGTGCTGCCAGGCACGACGCTGCCGCTGCTGTACGACGTATCGCACAATACCTGCAAGGAAGAAATGCACATGGTCGATGGCAAGCGGCGCAGGCTGTTCGTTCATCGCAAGGGCGCGACGCGCGCGTTCGGTCCTGGCCATTCTGAACTTCCGGCCGAGTTCAATCGTACCGGACAGCCGGTGCTGATTGGCGGCAGCATGGGGACGTCGTCATACATTCTGGCCGGAGCCAGCGCTGGTGAGGAGCGGGCATTCGGTTCTGCTTGCCACGGTGCCGGCCGGGCAATGAGTCGCAGTCAGGCGATGAAGCGATGGAAGGGGCGAAGCGTGATCGATGAACTGGCTGCACGCGGCATTTTGATCCGCAGCCCCAGCCTGCGCGGCGTGGCCGAGGAGGCGCCACTGGCGTACAAGGATGTCAGCGCAGTGGTCGAGGCATCGCAACGTGCCGGTTTGGCGAAAATTGTGGCCCGGCTGGAACCGATGGTTTGCATCAAAGGGTGAAGCGGTGGACATTGTTCGTTCGAATGTTGAAATCCCGGCAGGAAACATAGAGCTGCCGGGCACATTGACGGCACCGGTCGTTGCGCACGGTATGGTTCTGTTTGTCCATGGCAGCGGCAGCAGCAGGTTTTCGCCGAGAAACAATTTTGTTTCCGGCATCCTGCATCAAGAAGGGATTGCGACCCTGTTGTTCGATTTGCTGACCGAAGATGAAGATGCCGATGCACACGCACGCTTCGATATTCCTTTGCTGGCCGATCGTTTGCTTGCGGCAACGGAGTGGGTTGCATCGCGCCCGGATTTCGCGAACCTTCCGCTAGGCTATTTCGGCGCCAGCACAGGCGCCGCCGCGGCACTGATGGCAGCGGCCATCAGCAGCCACCGAATCGCAGCCATTGTTTCGCGTGGTGGCCGGCCAGATCTTGCGGGGAAAAAGCATCTCGAGGCGGTGACTGCGCCGACGCTGCTTATCGTCGGAGGGAACGATGATGTTGTCATCGAGCTGAATCGGCGGGCATTGGCGTTGATGCGCGGCGAGAATGAGCTGGTGATCGTGCCGGGAGCAACACATCTGTTCGAAGAACCTGGAACGCTGGAGCAGGTTGCGAAATTGGCGGCCGGGTGGTTTTCTCGCCGCTTTTCTTGACGATTTCTGATGGAGGCAGGCATGAAACAGTCTGTACCGGAATGCTGACAATTGCATTTGCAGGTGATGTCATGCTGGGAAGAGGTGTGAACCAAATTCTGGCCGGCATGATGCCGGAAGAGCCGTGGGGTGACACGCTACCGTTGCTGAAATCAGCCGACTTGCGCATGGTTAATCTGGAGTGTGCAATTACCAATCACAAGCAGGAGTGGGAGCGCACGCGCAAGGCATTCCATTTTCGTGCCGACCCTGCCGCAGTTCGGGTGTTGAGGGCAGGGCATATCGATATTTGCTCCTTGGCGAACAACCACACGCTCGATTTTGAGGAACAGGGGCTGCTGGATACGATGTCCATCCTCGATGCGAACGGCATTGCTTATGCTGGTGCTGGCTGCAATGATGAAGAAGCGGCGCGTCCGGCAATCGTTACGGCTGGCAAGAAGGGAGTCAAGGTCGCCATGATTGCGTTTACCGACAATGAACCAGCTTTTGCGTCAGGGAGAGTGCAGCCGGGCACCAATTACATGCCGGTGGGGCTGG
Source organism: Burkholderiaceae bacterium (assembly GCA_018262475.1). Taxonomy (GTDB): domain Bacteria; phylum Pseudomonadota; class Gammaproteobacteria; order Burkholderiales; family Burkholderiaceae_D; genus QZKY01. The sequence goes on from JAGSYW010000004.1 coordinate 24,068, forward strand.
ACGTAGAGACATTCAATCGCATAGAAACCGCTATTCAGGCGGCGCGCAAACAAGGCGCGGAAATTGTCGTGTTTTCCAACCATTGCGGGCCAAACATGGTGCAGCGCCCGATAGTCGAGTTTCGGGAATTTGCGCGCGCTGTGATTGCGCTGGGCGCTGACATTTACTACGGTCACAGCGCGCATGTTTTTCAGGGCGTTGAAATTTTCCGGGGAAAGCCGATCCTTTACGACACTGGCAATTTCATCGACGACTATGCGGTAGACCCATTCATGCGCAACGATTGGTCATTTCTGTTTCGAGTGACGATGGATGGCAGGAAACTGAAGCGTCTTGAGCTGTTTCCGGTCAAGCTGAGTTTGGCGAAAGTCGAACTTGCTCACGGGAATCAATGGACATCGATCGTCCAGCGCATGGAACTGTTGTGCGCTGAAATGGGAACGAAGCTGTTGCGCGATGGCCGGCATCTGGTATATCAGTCATCATAATGGCAGTGAGCGTGGGTCATGGGGCTGCGGTTTTAGGCTTTTGCTCCCATCCGCCGCCGAGCGCAAGGAATACGGCAATCTGATCGCTCGCCAGTTTGGCAGTTGAGGCGGCCAGCGCGCTTTCATCACTGGCCAAAGTCCTTTCCGCGTCCAGTGCCGTCAGGAAGTCCGTGCGGCCGGCGCGATACAGGCGGTTTGCCTGTTGTGCTGCGTTGGCGCTCTGGTTTCGGGCAGCTTTTAGCATCGCATTCCGATCCAGTTCACGAGCGTAAACTGTGAGCGCATTTTCAGTCTCGCGCAATGCGTTCAGCACGGTGGCATCAAACTTTGCCAGCGCGGCCTGAGTTCCTGCTTCGGCTTGCGCAATGCGGCTGCGCGTGGTGCTGGTGTTGGGCAGGGTCCACGAGATCAGCGGCCCCAGGCTCCAGCGGAATGCGTGCGATTCTCCCAGAGTTGACATGGATCCGGTGCTGCCGGCGGACAAGCCGATGTTGATGCCGGGGTAAAGGTCGGCTGTGGCAACGCCGATGCGGGCGGTGGCGCTAGCCAGTGAGCGTTCCGCCTGGCGAATGTCAGGTCGGCGGCGCAGCAGCCCGGCGCCGTCGCCAACAGGAATCGGCTGCGCGAGTTGTGGTGGCCGCTTGCATTGTCCGGTGGTTGCGATCAGTGCGTTCGGTACTTCGCCGGTCAGGACAGCCAGGCGGTACAGTGCTCCTTTTTGTTGGGCATGTAATGGTGGCAGCGCGGCGCGCAGTTTTTCGAATTGCGCTTTGGCGCGGGCGATGTCCAGCGTGGTGCCGCGCCCAAGCTTGGTCAACCGCTCGGTCGTTTGTACGAACTGCCGCTGCAAGTCGATCGAGCGCTGTGCAATATCTATTTGCTGCGCCGATGAGCAGGCTTCAGCGTAGGCTTTCGCCGTGTCGGCGGCCACCGTCACCCGGGCGAGATCGTAGGCAGCTTGCGCTGCGTCGGCATCGGCGCTGGCAGCTTCGATGCCGCGAGCGATTTTGCCGAACAGGTCGAGCTGGTATGACACGCCGACGCCACCATCGTGCGACCAGCCATCGGCCAGACGGTGCTCAATGCCCTTGGCTGCGCCCGATGCGCGGCCGTAAGACGGTGCGGCGCTTAGGCTGACTGCCGGCGTTTCTCCCATCCGTGCTTCATCGAGCATTGCGCGTGCGCGCGCCAGATTGGCGGAAGCCAGCCGTAAATCGGTATTGGCGGCCAGCGCTTTTTCAATCAGTCGGTCGAGGGCAGGGGATTCATACAGGCGCCACCATTGTGGCGGCAGGGGGGCGTTCCGAAAAGTGGTTTCGCGCGCGGCGGCAAAAGGTGCGTGGGCTTCGGTGCGGTTGAATGCTGCATCCTGCGGCAAGACATAATCCGGCCCGACTGTGGTGCAAGCGGCGATGTTGGTCACAACGATGGTGGCGACAACTGTTTTGCCCAATGGATGGCGAAGTATGTGACGAAACATGGCTTACCCCGGCTGTTTGCCATTATGGCTTTGGGCAGTGCGTTCCTTCTTCGCGGACTTGACCACGACCGTGACGGTTTGGCCGGCAATGAGCCGAACGTCGTCCGGCACGTGGTCGAGCTTGATGCGCACGGGAATGCGCTGCACCAGGCGTACCCAGTTGAAGGCGGGATTGATGTTTTGCAGCAGGTTGCTGCTGGTGGTGCGTTCGCGGTCGGCAATGCCACGGGAAACGCTTTCAACATGTCCTTCCAGCACGGCATCGTCGCTCATCAGCCTGATCGAAACCGGGGCACCATCGTGGATACCGGACAGCTTGGTTTCTTCGAAATAGCCTTCGATGAAGTACGAATCGCTATCCACCAGCGCCATCACGGGTTTGCCGCTGGTGACATAGGACCCGGCCTGAAGGTCGAGGTTGGTGACCGTTCCATTGACTCCGGCGATGACACGCGTGCGCTGCAGGTCGAGCTTGGCCTTGTCGCGGTTGACGATGGCTTGCGCGAGCGCGGCGCGCAACTGTTCGACTTTGGAGTCGCCCTGTTCGCGAATCTCCGCCGAAACCAGTTCCTTCAGTTCATTATTGCGCTTGGCTTCGCGCACGGCTTGCGTTAGCGATGCCTTCGCCGCCAGTTCGGCTGCTTCCGCCTGTCTGAGCGCCAGTTCGAAACGTGCACGGTCGATTTCAAACATGATCTGTCCGGCTTTTACATGCTGGTTGTCGTGCACGTTGATTTGCGTGACCTGGCCGGTCACGTCGGGAGCGATCTGGACGACGTTCGCCTTGATGCGCCCATCGCGCGTCCAAGGATCGTTTTCATAGTGGTGCCACAGCAGCCAGCCGATCACGACGGCAATGGCAACGGTCGCGCCAGTGATGGCATAGCGGCGCAGTTCACGCAGGGAAAAATTTGAAAACATGTTCAGAATCTGCTGAAAGAAAATACGGAGATTGACAGGCCAAGCACGATGACGAACAGCGCCAGGTCAAACAGCGCCGGATGCCAGATGTGGCGGTAAAGTCCCTGGCGCGCCAGCCAGAGGCGAACGATGCCTGTGGCGCCGAACGACAGTAATGAGGTCAGAAACAGCCACGGAAAGGACATGCCCAGAAAATTGAATTCGCCAATCATGAAAGTTGCTCGTGCGGGGATGTGACGGGTTGATACGGAAGTGCTTGCGGAAACAGGTCGCGCCGGATGCCGGCGAGTGCTGCCACGGCTTCGTTTCGCATCGGGAACGAGCCGGCATCGCAGATTGCGTGCAGCGTCCGGTCGAGGGTGACCAGCAGTTCCTGCTTGTGTGCACCAATGTCGCCGGAACGGTGGCGGAAGTGAGCGGACAGCCGACTCAACAACGGCTGGATTGATACGGCTCGACGTTCCAGACGCGAGCGCACGCGCAGCAGATAGCTCATGTTCATGCCGACGCGTAAATCCTGTAGCGCGCGTATGGCAGCAATGTCGTCGCCCGGTCGAGAGGCCGCCAGGCGAGGGAGTAGCAGGCTGACGCGATCGACCATCCGTACAGTGATCGCCATGATCGATGGCACTTTAACTGCTTCAGCCAGTTGCACGATTTCATTCCAGGCGGCCCGCAGCAAACGCTGCGCCACCCACTCCGCGTTGACCGAGCGGAACAGGTTGGTACATAGCACGGCAATGCCGATGCCGATGACCTGGCTGATCTGGCTGTTGATGAAAGATGTCATGTCGGAAGTGCCCATGTCGAACATCATCAGGCTGGCCAACGGCGTGAAGCATAGTGGTACCGCGTACAGAATGGTGTTCGGCCGCGCCAGAAAGATGCCGCCGGTCAGGAGGAAAGGCGCCATCACCAGCATTAGCATTTCAAAGCTGTGAGCACTCGGCAGCAGCCACAGCAGGTAGATGCCGGTAAAGATGCTGGACAGTGCGGTGCAGATCAGTTGGACTTTTAGCGCAGGCACCGGGTTGTCCAGCGTCGAAAAAAATGCGCAGAACATGCCAGCCATCATCGGTGCCGCAAAGCCCAGCGGCCAGCCGGAAAGAATCCAGAAGGCCGAGGATGCACACATCGCCATCGCGGCCGAGAAGCCAGACATCAGCGCCAGTCCGCGATCGGCATGGAGTTCTCGTGTAGGGATGCGGTCAAGCCGCTGCTGTTCGGTGGGAACGATGCCGTCGAAGCCAAGCCTGATTTGCTGCCGTTGGTGAAAGCAGTTTTCGCAGGTGTCAATCAGCTTGCCAAGATGCGCCAGCAGGTTGACCTCAAGAATTTGAATCCATGACGACTCGCCATTCATTGCCGGAGTCATGTCGGCTATCCGTCTGCGCAGTTGAATGGCGCTTTCGGCAGCGCTCTCGGTGCCGGCGCGACACCATGCTGCGATGTCTTCAAGCAGCAGTTGCCATGATGGTGTCAGTTGGCCATCGTAGGCCTTGCGCAGCATGTCCAGCCGGTCTTCGATCGAGGTCATGAACAGCACGATCGATGATAAACGATCCTGCAGTACGCGAATCGTGTTGGCGGTCCACTTGAGGTTCGAGGTGTCAAATGGCAGATGGGTGGACATCAGGCGCAAGTCGGTAATGTCCTGCGCCAGCTTGCGATGGTTGGCCGCATTTTGCGACGCATTGGTTTGCAGCAGCGCCTGCTGCATCCACGATTGCGCATCTTCAAGCGCCTGATCCATCCGTTTGAGGATGACCGGGCCTATGCTTTGCGGCAGAATCAGGCCATGCACCAGCGCAGCACAGCCTACGCCGAGGGATATTTCTTCGACGCGCGCCAGTGCGGTGTCGAACATCGTGAGCGCATTGAACGCCGAGGTGTCGACAAGGGATGGAATGCCGATCAGGATCGGGGTGTAGCCGGCCAGCATGAAGGTATAGGAACGAGGGGTGCGATCCAGCAGCGAGATATACAGGCAGGTCCCCAGCCAGACGGCCAGCGCGAGCGTCAGCAGGACGGAATAATTCACCAGGCGCGGTATGGCAACGACAGCAAACGTCGCTCCGATCAGCGTTCCCAGGAATCGGTACATTGCTTTCGACCTCACCGCACCGGACAATGGTTGCGCAACGACATACGCGGTCAAAAGCGACCAGAACGGGCGCGGCAATCCGATGCGCATCGCCAGATAGAGCGCCAGCATGCCGGCGGCAAAGCTTTTTACGGAAAACAAAGCTTCCGCTGCAGTGGGCGACTTCATGTTGCTGCTCAGGATTTGCTGGTTTCGTCGAAACGTTTGACAGAGGTGTTTAATGCTTCAAATACACGCAGGCAGGCGTCGAGGTCGGCTTGGCTGACCCCTTTGAGCATTTTGCGGCGGAATGGAACAAGCGCATCTTCGATTTTTGCCACCCTGTTTTTCCCTTCGGCAGTCAGGCGCAGCAGTTTTGCACGCCGGTCTAACGGGTCTTCGTGGCGTTCTACCAGTCCCCCATCGATCAACTGGTCGATAACACGGACGACCGAAGACGGTTCCAGTCCGAGCATGTCGGCCACGGTGCCAGGCCTGACGCCGCTTTCTCCGAGACGGCCAATCATTGCCGCCGGCCAGGCGGTTGCCTGCGAGAGGTCGAATTCCGAAGCCAGCTTGTCGGCTGCCGATTTGTAGGCGCGAGATACCTGCATCAGAGCCATGGTGACGCGCATCAAGGTTTGGTCATGCTTGTTCATGCTATGCATATAAATATTACGCAAGCAAAATATTAGCATACAAATTAAATGGCGGAAAACTGCCGTAGAAAGCGTGATTCTCTGGACGATTTGCCAAATTATGCGAAATTTACAGTTAGAATCTGCGGATTGATTTCTAGCCCTTGGAGAACAGGAAACAATGTCGGAACTCAGCTATCCCTTTGACCGGCAGATGCCGGAAGTTGCGGCGACGATGGAAGTCGCTCCCGGCGTACTGTGGCTGCGCATGCCGCTGCCCTTTGCGCTGAATCATGTGAATCTGTGGCTGCTCAAGGATGGCGACGGATGGTGCGCGGTCGATACTGGCTTGACGACGGATGCCATCAAGGCCGCTTGGGAAAAGTTGCTGCCACAGTATCCGCTCTTGCGCCAGATTGTTACCCATTATCATCCCGATCACATTGGCCTGTCCGGCTGGTTGGAGCAAAAGACTGGTGCGCAGATGTGGACCACGCAGGGTGAATACACTGGTGCACTGTGCTTTGCCGAGGAAGCCGGCAGTTATTGCGTTGATGGCATGATTGAACTGTTTCGTCACCATGGCTTGGATCGCAAGCGGCTGGATGCGCTGAAGATGCGCGCGAATGTTTACCGCCAGGGTTTTCCGATCATTCCGCCAACCTACCATCGCCTGTTCGACAACCAGACATTCAAGGTTGGTGATCACGACTGGCGCGTGATTGTTGGCTATGGCCACGCGATGGAACACATCTCTCTGTATTCCGCTTCGCTGAAGGTGCTGATTTCGGGTGACATGCTGCTGCCGAGCATTTCGACCAACATCCCAGTGATTGCAGCTAATCCGCTTGGCAATCCGTTGCAGTATTTCCTTGATTCGATTCAGCGTTACCGCGATTTGCCGGAAGACACGCTGGTACTGCCGTCGCACGGACGGCCGTTCCGTGGCATCAATGCGCGTGTCGACCAGCTGGAGAAGCACCACGAAAACCGCTGCAATGTGCTGTTGGCGGCGGCGCCAACGCCGAAGACCGCGTGCGAATTGCTGCCGTCCCTGTTCGACCGCGACGTAACCGATACGCACCAGTCGATGTTCGCGATGAGCGAAACCATTGCGCACCTGAACTATCTGGAAGTGCAGGGCAGGCTCAAGCGTGCAGTTGGCGCGGACGACGGTGTTGCGCGCTTTGTTGCCGTCTGACGGTGTTCTGCTGAATAAAAAAGCCGGGAAAGCCCCGGCTTTTTTTGTGTAATTTGACGCACGACCTTACTCTTCTTCATTCGCTGGCAGGGTCAGGCGACCGGTGTGGTAGTCGTATTCGTAAACCTCGCCATAGCGGCCCCATTCGATCGCGACCTTGAGCACGCGCTCTGCTTCGTCTGCCTTGAGATTTTCTTCCAGCAGGTTCAGGAAGGCCGTTTCGGAAATTGCACCAGTCATTTCCGCTTCCAGCGTGCGCCGGATATGCGCCGCTAGCGGTACGTTGGCCAGCAGTTGCTTGCCGAAGATTTCCTGCCGTTCCGACTGTTCTGCCTGAGCATAGCGGAAACCCAGCGGCGTCAGCAGCAGATCCCCCTTTTCGACTTGCGCCAGACCAAGCAGGCCAAGCGCATCGAACGCTGGGAACAGCTTTTCGTCCGGTAGCTCGGTTTCTTCGGATAGTTTTGGCAGGTCGGCGCGGCCGTGGAATGGCGCATCCGCCACCCAGTCGAGCACGCCTTCCATCTGAACGATATCGGTATCAGGCAGGCGGTAGCTGAATGCGGCAGCAGCGGGTACGCCAGCGGCTGCATGTTGTATGGCGCGCATCGTCATCAGCCCGTAAATTTCATCGATCAGCTTGCGTACTTCCGGTGATTCAATATCGCGCGGGCGCGGCAGCGTGATCTTAACTTCGTTGCGGATGCGCCCAGGATCGCTCGACAGGATGATGATGCGGTCGGCCATCATCACCGCTTCTTCAATGTTGTGCGACACGATCAGAATGCCTTTTGTCGGGATGCGATCCTCTTCCCATAGTTCGAGGATGTCGTCGCGCAGTGTTTCTCCCGTCAGCACGTCAAGTGCGGAGAACGCTTCATCCATCAGCAGCACGTCCGGGCCGGTCACCAGTGCGCGTGCGATGCCAACGCGCTGGCGCATGCCGCCAGACAATTCGCGCGGCAGCGCACCGCCGAAACCGGCCAGGCCGATCAGTTCCAGCACTTCGTTGGCGCGTTTCTCGCGTTCTTCCGGTGGAACGCCTTGCGCTTCTAGGCCCAGTTCTACGTTTTGCTGCACCGTAAGCCACGGAAACAGTGCAAACGACTGGAAAACCATCGCCACATTGGTGACAGGTTCGTAAATTTCCTGCCCGCGATAGCGGACAGAACCCTTGTCAGCCGGAATCAGCCCGGCCAGAATCCGCAACAGTGTTGATTTGCCGGAACCGGAACGGCCGAGAAGGGCGACAATCTCGCCTTCTGCCAGTTCGAAATCGACATCTTCAAGCACCATGCGCGAGGTGCCGTCGGCCGTCTGGAAGGTTTTTGCTACGTCGTGCAGTTCGATCAATACGTTTTGTTCCATCGTATTATCCTTTCATCAGCGGCGGCTTTCGGCCAGCAGGTAGAGTTTTCGCCAGAAATAGCGGTTCAATAACGTGACGTAGATGCACATTACGCCGATGCCGAGCGCGATGCGGTGGAAATCGCCTGCGTCGGTCATTTGCTTGATGTAGCTGCCAAGACCGTCAGCCATCAGCGACGTGCTGCCCCAGGTAACGTATTCAGCCACGATGCTAGCGTTCCAGGAACCGCCACTGGCGGTGATGGCGCCGGTGATATAGCTCGGGAAGATGGCTGGCAGATAAACGCGTTTCCATTTCAGCCAGCCTTTCAGGCCGAGATTGTCTGTCGCCAGCCGCAATTCGTTCGGGATGGCGGAGGCGCCGGCGACCACGTTGAACAGGATGTACCATTGCGTGCCGAACACCATCAGTGGGCTGAGCCAGATGTTTGGCTCCAGCTGGTAGGTGACCAGCACGAACACGACCAGCGGAAACATCAGGTTGACTGGGAATGCTGCCAGGAATTGCGCAACCGCCTGGACCTTCTGTGAATATTGCGGCCGAAACCCAATCCAGACCGCAATTGGCACCCAGATCAGCGATGCCAGGCCGATCAGTAATAGCACGCGCAACAGCGTGATCATGCCAAGCGATACGACATGCAGCACTTCGCGCCAGCCTGCTTTGGCAAAGACAAAGGTCATTAGTTCGTAGCACGCGAATAACACAGCGACGATCAATATTGCATCCCACAGGCGCGCCCAGATCGGACTGGAAAACCGTGCTTTTGTGGGTTCGGTCACGTTGTTTCTGTCGAGCGCGAACCAGCCGAGTGCGGAGCTCAACTTGTTCCAGAAACTGTCGGTCAATGCGCGCACCCAGCGGCTCCGGCGGCCCCAGTCGAGCAGCCATGAATGTTGCGCCGTTTCACCCTGAGTTTCCTCGAAACGGAATTTGTCGGCCCAGGCCAGCAGCGGGCGGAAGAACAACTGGTCATACAGCAAAATGCCGCCTAGCATCGCGCCGATGGCCCATGCAATCGCGCTGCCGTTTTCGGTTTCAATCGCGACCGCGATGTAGGCGCCAATGCCGGGTAACTTGATGTCCTGGTTCGCGACTGAAATGGCTTCTGCCGCGACCAGGAAGAACCAGCCGCCGGACATCGACATCATCATGTTCCACAGCAGGCCTGGCATCGCGAATGGCAGTTCCAGCCGCCAGAATCGCTGCCAGGCAGACAGGCGGAAGATGCGCGACGCTTCGTTCAGTTCCGGCGGCACGGTGCGGAACGACTGGTACAGGCTGAATGCCATGTTCCACGCCTGCGAAGTGAAAATCGCAAAAATGGCCGCGCATTCGACGCCGAGCAGATTTCCAGGGAACAGCGCGATGAATGGTGCGATGGCGATTGCCTGAAAGCCGAGAATCGGCACCGATTGCAGGATGTCGAGCATCGGAACCATGATTTTCTCAGCCGCACGGTATTTGGCGGCAATAGCGGCGAAAACAAAGCTGAACAGCAGCGAGAAGAACAGTGCGGTGAACATCCGCAACATCGTGCGCAGCAGGTAATACGGCAGGTTGACCGGGTCGAGGCTGATCGGCGTCGGTTCGCCCACGATGAACGGACGGCTCATTTGCATGGCACCGAAAGCAATGCCAAGAATGACCGCCAAAATCAACGGCATCAGGAACCAGTCCCAGCGATTGGGCGAGTGGCTGATGAGCGAGCGGCTGACCCGCTGCGAATCAAAGATTCCGAGCATGGTTGCTTCCTTTGCTGGGGGGAATGTTGGCCGTTGAGATACGCAGAAATGGCACGCTATATTCCGGTGCCAGCTTGTTCGACGCAAATGCTGTTTTTACGGCGCAAAAGCCGAAGAGTTGTGTGGTTTCTTGCTTGCAATTCATGTCAACATTTTCCGGCTGATAAACAGCCGTCATGCAGTCTAGCGGCCGAATATGTCAGCCGGATGACGCGATGAGATTCAAATGAGGACGCAGAAACAGCGGGCACAAACCGCCCGGAGATGCCGCACCCCGCCAAATGGCAAGGCGCTGCGAAAGACGCGGACTACCTTGCCGGAGTATTTTCGATACAAGATCGACTGCCGGAACTGTCCATATTGTTGAAACCTGAGAAAGGAATGCCGGCACTTTAGCACTGGGTGAAATGGCTGGCAATAGCGCAGCGCTAATTGCCGCCTTCGGTGCAATAGTTTGCTCCTGGTTTCATATGTCGTTACGCTTCCGATATACTCTTGCTTCACACCTGAACTTCCATACTTGATGCCATGAAGTCGCTCGCGGATTTGCGCAAGAACTACGCCAGGGAATCACTGAGCCAGTCAGCAGTTGACCCTGACCCGATTGTCCAGTTCAAAACCTGGATGAACGAAGCACTCGATGCCGAATTGCCGGAACCGAATGCGATGACGCTGGCTACGGTTGACGCCGAGGGCAAGCCATCGGCGCGCGTAGTGCTGATCAAGGGGGTGGATGAGCGCGGGTTCGTGTTTTTCACCAATTATGATAGCCACAAGGGGCACGACCTTGAGGACAATCCGCGCGCGGCGCTGGTTTTTTACTGGATTGAACTTGAACGACAGATCCGCATCGAAGGGCGAGTCGAGAAACTGCCGGATGCGGAAAGCGATGAGTATTTCGCCTCGCGTCCGCTGGAATCGCGCATTGGTGCCTGGGCATCCGAGCAGAGCAAGGAACTGCCAGGCCGCACCACCCTGGTCGCGCGGGCGGCGAAGTTCGCGGCGAAATTCGCGCTGAATCCGCCACGACCACCGCATTGGGGCGGGTATGTAGTCATCCCTGATCTGGTCGAATTCTGGCAGGGTAGGCCATCAAGGCTGCACGATCGCATCGCATACACACGGCAGCCCGACAGCACGTGGAAAATATCGCGGCTGTTTCCCTGATGATATCTTTCAGCGCACCCAGTCGATGCCGGTGTTGATGGCAATTGGGATGCGTTTGCGGCCAAATTCATCCGGCTTGTCATCATAGCGGCCGGCGAGTTGAGCGCCGCAGTCCGGGCATTTGCCTTCTGGCGCAAGACGATAACGGTTGATCTGGAACCAGTCGCGAACGATCAGCGGCGCATGGCATTGCGGGCAAAAGGTGGTGTCGCCATCCTGATGGCGCACATTGCCGGTATAAACGTAATGCAGCCCTGCCTGCTGCGCGATGTTTCTGGCGCGAACCAGCGTTGCCGTCGGCGTCGGCGGCACGTCGGCCATCCGGTAATCCGGACGGAAGGCCGAGAAATGCAGCGGCACATCCGGCCCCAGTTCAGTGCGAATCCATTCGGACAGCGCGGTCAGTTCCTCGTCTGAATCGTTTTTGCCGGGAATCAGCAGCGTGGTGATTTCCAGCCATACGTTCGTTTCGTGCCGGACATATTTCAGCGTATCGAGTACCGGTTGCAGGTGTGCGCCAGTGAGCTTGAAATAGAAATCTTCGGTGAAGGCCTTCAGATCGATGTTGGCGGCATCCATTTTGGCGTAGAAATCGCGCCGCGATTGCTCGTGCATGTAACCGGCGGTGACGGCGACCGTCTGGATGCCGAGCGCATGGCAGGCATCGGCCACGTCCATCGCGTATTCGGCGAAGATTACCGGATCGTTGTAAGTGAAAGCCACGCTTTTGCAGTGGTGCCGTCTGGCCGCCTGCGCCACGGCTTCGGGCGATGCTTCATCCAGCAGCCGATCTATGTCTTTCGATTTGCTGATATCCCAGTTCTGGCAGAACTTGCAGGCCAGATTGCAGCCGGTGGTGCCAAACGACAGGATGCTGGAGCCGGGGTAGAACTGGTTCAGCGGTTTTTTTTCAATCGGGTCGATGCAAAAGCCGGATGAGCGGCCATAGGTGGTCAGGATCATCTGCTCGCCGTCGCGCATCCGCACGAAGCAGGCGCCGCGCTGGTTATCATTGAGCTTGCAGTCGCGCGGACACAGGTCGCACTGCATCCGGCCATCGTCGGCCCAGTGCCAGTATCTTGCCGGGTAAGGTGCGTTTTTCATCGGCTATTCCTTCCCTTTTTCATCATATTTCTCTGCCCATTTGCTGACCCGGTAGCGGTAGATGGCAAGCTCTTCCGACCAGAAATCGCCCGGCAAACCGGCTTTCTGTTTCAGGTGCAGCATGAATTCGGCGACGGACGGCAGTTGTTCCCACACTTGCGGCAGGAAGGTGCTGCGATGGCGGCCATATTCGATGATCACGCCGTCGACGTCGGGCTGCAGTTGTTCCAGCGCATGCGCTTCGCTGGTGAATTGCAGCGTTTCTTTCGGCGTCAGCAGTGACACTTCGATCTGGATTTGGCTGAATTCGGCCCGCTTCAATGGTGAAAATCGCGGGTCGCGCAATGCGGCTGCCTGCGCGTTGGCTTTCACGTCCTGCAGTAGCGGACGGTAGGCTTCAAGCGTGCCGATGCAACCGCGCAGTTGCCGGTTTTGCCTGAGCGTGACGAAACACGCGCCCGGTTCTGCCAGCCACGGGGCGGATTCGTCGGCATCCGCTGGTTGACCCAGCGCGGTCGAAATCGACGAGCGTGCTATCGGCAGCAGCACCCGGCCGCGATCTTCGGTGTCATCATCCATTGCCGGGTTCCTCGAAAAAGGCGAACGATGCATAGCCGACCACGCGGTGTTTGTCGCCAGCAGTATCGCCCGAATTGCACTGCGCAATCAGTTGCGGGCGAAGATGATGGCGTTTTGCCGCCAGCAGCAGCCCGTTGATGGGAACCGCGCCGCAGGCTTGCTGGTAATCCTGCAACGGCTGCAGAGACAGGATGTTTTCCATCGTTGCGCGGTCGATGGCGGTCGCCTGGTCGTAAGCCAGGAAATGCGACAGATCGGAACTGATGACAATCAGCGTTTCATCACCGCCCCACAACCGGTCGAGCACTTCGGCTACTTCGTCGGCGCTGGCGTTGCCAACCGCCAGTGGCAGCAGTTTGAATTCACCCAGCAGGCTTTGCAGAAACGGCAATTGCACTTCGAGCGAATGTTCGGCCGCATGGGCGGCCGCGCTGATGCCGATCTGCGGCATGTCGGCCAGGCTGGCGATGGCATCGCGGTCGAGTTCAATCGTGCCCAGCGGCGTGGCGAAGGCGTTTGCGTCCGGCAGCGCAAGTCCGCGAACCGCAACCCGGTGCGCAGGGCCGAGCAGGATGACGCGGGTAATCGTCGTCGCGTATTTCGCCAACCCGGCATAAGCGGCGGCGGCCGTTGTACCGGAATAAATGTAGCCGGCGTGAGGCACAATCAGCGCTTTCGGGGCGGGGGCCACAGTCGGACGGGTAGCAGCCAGCATCGCGCGCACGTCGCTGGCCAGCGCGGCGGGCTGCGCTGGATAAAAGGTTCCGGCAACTGCGGGTGGGCGGATGTTATGCACGCGTCGTCCCAGGTGGTTGGTCAAGGCCATATATCGGCATGAATGAACGGATTTTAAAGGCATGTGGAGGGGCAAAGCTTTGTGAATCATCAGACAACCGCCCGCATGGCTCACACGCTCAGGCGTCCCGCAGCTGGCTTGCTGCGCCACGGTTTGTGAGTTGAAAGTAAAAGTGGTGGGGTATATGGCTAAAACATGCTTCTGCTCCACATTTTGCTGGCTGTTTTTAGATACTAGGTGGAGTATATTTTTTGGCCTTAATGACTAAATATTAATTTCGGTCAGTTATTTTTGGCCTTATTACGCGAAATTGGCATCGGGGTCATTTATTCAGAGATTGTGGCGGCATTGCAGACAAAAGTGGTTTGGCGGTATCTGCCGTTGCGGCGATAACATATAATCGCTCATTACACGAAAATTTGATGCGCAGTGGCTGTTTGCGCCACGGCCGGTTAACAGGAGAGCATATGGCATCGATCAACAAGGTCATCATCGTCGGCAACCTCGGGCGCGATCCGGAAACCCGCTATACCACCGGCGGCGACGCGATTGCCAACATCGCGATCGCAACGTCGGATCGCTGGAAGGACAAGGCGACAGGCGAGCAGAAGGAGGCGACCGAATGGCACCGCGTGACCTTCTTTGGCAAGCTGGCGGAAATTGCCGGCCAGTACCTGAAAAAGGGCTCGCAGGTGTACGTCGAAGGCAGGTTGCGTACGCGCAAGTACACCGACAAAGATGGCATTGAGCGTTATGCGACTGAAATCATCGCGGATACGATGCAGATGCTTGGCGGCCGGCAGGGTGCTGGTGAGCCGATGGATGAAGGCTATAGCCGTCCGCCGGTACGCCAGAATACGGGAGCGGCTAGTGGTGCAGGCGGGTCTGGCGGCCGTCCGGCGCAGCGTCCGTCGTCGAACCTGTCGGATATCGATGACGATATACCGTTCTAGGATTTACCTTGGACTGTAAACGTAAAGTTTTCTATTTAGAAGCCCTGCTAGTCAGGGCTTTTTTGATTTTTATGGGGTGTTACTAAGCTGGCGACCAAACTCCTTTTTAATCAAAAGGTTAGTGCAACTGAAACTTGGGTTTATCAATTTCTGCAGCGAGTGGTTGTTATCAAAATAGAATTTTATTGAGTTTTATTGGATTCCACTAATTAGTGAAATCCAATAATTCCTTATAAAAATATGGCCAAGGCTTAGGTCTGCTTGCCTTGCGGAGGAAGCGGCCACGTCCGCCAACGGTTGGTATCCATGTCGGATGCAGAAAGGCTGTTTAGTTTCGTGCGATCATATTCCTCATCGCAGCATGGTCCTGTTCCGCGCCAAGGCCATGCTTGACGAGCTGATCGCCGGCTTTCCGCCGCGCTCGCCCATCCACCGCAAGACGTCACCGGAACGTTCGACAGCATGAGTACACGCATCCATCCGCAGGCCCGGACGACCCCAAAGATCAGGCAGGAGATCAAAGACTCCGGGCTGTCCGACCGCCAGGCGGCCAAGGTCTTCAACATTACCCGCGCCACCGCCGCCAAGTGGCTCAAGCGCGACGATGTGCAGGATCGCTCACACTGCGCGCACACCCTGCACACGACCTTGAGCGCGGTGCAGGAGGTCATCGTGCTGTCGCTACGCCAGTCGCTGTATCTGCCGCTCGACGACCTTCTCTTCATCACACGTCAGTACATTAATCCGGACGTATCGCGCTCCGGCATAGCCCGCCTGCTCAAGCGCGAAGGCATGGCACGCCTGGAGGACGTCATTCCCAAGGCCGAGGGCGAAACGATCCCGGCCAGGAAGACTTTCAAGGACTACGAGCCGGGCTTCCTGCACGTCGACATTAAATATCTGCCGCAGATGCCTGACGAGACCTCGCGCCGCTACCTGTTCGTAGCCATCGATCGCGCCACGCGCTGGGTATTCCTGCACGTCTACGGCGACATGACGGAGCGCAGCAGCGTGGATTTCCTGCGCCGACTCAAGCTGGCTTCGCCGATCAAGATCGCCAAGATCCTCACCGACAACGGTTCGCAGTTCACCGACCGCTTCACGGCGAAGGATAAGAAACCCAGCGGCCAGCACGCCTTCGATAAGGGCTGCGCTAGCAGGGGCATCGAACACCGCCTGGCGCCACCGCGTCATCCGCAGACCAACGGCATGGTGGAGCGCTTTAACGGACGCATCAGCGAGCTGCTGCAGCAGACCCGCTTCGACAGCCGAGCTGATCTGGAGGCGACCTTGCTCAATTATTTGAAGCTTTATAACCACCACATTCCGCAGCGCGCCATCGGCTCGACGACGCCGATCCAGGCCCTCAAGGAATGGCAACGTCGCAAGCCAGAATTGGGCCTGTCCAGAATTTTGTGTAAACGGACATTTGGCAGGAAACTGTCGCGTTGTCCGGAGTGCACATGATTACCAAGAAACACAACATCCCAGATGAA
>JAGSYW010000145.1 GCA_018262475.1 Burkholderiaceae bacterium
ACCGAGCGGAACCAGCTGACGAATTGAGTGGGATTTTCCATCAGCGGATTATAATTCGGCCCGCCATGTCAGACACTGAAACTTCCAAAAAAACAACGTCGAACGCCAACCGGCGTCGGCAAAGGCCGCCCGCGCCGGTATTTCGCAACCCGTTGCCGCCGATTATTTACCCGGAGGAATTGCCGGTATCAGCTCGGCGCGATGAAATTGCGCAGGCGCTGAAGCAAAACCAGGTGATTATCGTCAGCGGAGAAACCGGTTCCGGCAAGACGACCCAGTTGCCAAAAATCTGTCTCGAACTCGGGCGTGGTCAGGCTGGCCTGATTGGTCATACACAGCCGCGACGCATTGCCGCGTCTTCGACCGCCAAGCGTATTGCGCAAGAAATGGGCACGCCGTTGGGCGAGCATGTCGGCTTCAAGGTGCGTTTTACCGACACATTGGCGAAAGGCGCGTCGGTCAAGCTGATGACCGACGGCATCTTGCTGGCGGAGTCGCAGACGGACCCGCTGCTGAAACAATACGACACCATCATCATCGACGAGGCGCACGAGCGCAGCCTGAACATCGATTTCCTGCTCGGCTATCTGAAGCAGTTGCTGCCGCGTCGTCCCGATCTGAAGCTGATCATTACTTCGGCCACGATTGATGCCGAACGCTTTGCACGCCATTTCGGCACGGAAGACAAACCGGCGCCGGTGATCGAAGTGTCCGGCCGGCTGCATCCGGTCGAAGTGCGTTACCGACCGGTCGAACAGCCGAAAGCGGTCGATGGCGTGCTCAGCACGGCGCAAAAACAGAAAGAACAGCTCGGCCTGATCGATGCGGTGACCGATGCGGTGGACGAACTCGCGCATGCGGGGCAGGGCGACGTGCTGGTATTCCTGCCGGGCGAACGAGAAATCCGCGAGGCGGCCGAAGCCTTGCGCAAACGCCATCCGCCGCACGTCGAGATTTTGCCGCTGTTTGCGCGCTTGTCGGCGCAGGAGCAGGAACGCATTTTCCATCCGACCAATGCGCGCCGCATCGTGCTGGCGACCAACGTGGCCGAGACCTCGCTTACCGTGCCCGGCATCCGCTTCGTGGTCGATACCGGGCTGGCGCGGGTCAAGCGTTACAGCTACCGCAACAAAGTCGAACAGCTGCAGATCGAACCGATATCGCAGGCATCGGCTAACCAGCGCGCAGGCCGTTGCGGCCGCGTGGCCGCAGGCGTATGCATCCGGCTGTACGACGAGCAGGATTTTGCATTGCGGCAGAAATTCACCGATCCTGAGATTTTGCGCTCGTCGCTGGCCTCGGTCATTTTGCGGATGAAATCGTTGCGACTGACTGATGTCGAAACCTTCCCGTTCGTCGAACCGCCGCTGGGGCGGGCAATTGCCGATGGTTATCAGCTGCTGCAGGAACTGGGTGCGCTCGACGACAGCAATGAACTGACCGCTACCGGCCGTCAGCTGGCCAAACTGCCGCTGGATCCGCGTGTTGGCCGGATGATTCTGGCGGCGAAGGAAAATGCCTGCCTGAGTGAAATGCTGATTATCGCCTCGGCCTTGTCGGTGCAGGACCCGCGCGAGCGGCCGATGGAAGCGCAGGATGCGGCTGATAACGCGCACAAGAAATTTGCCGACCCGCGCTCCGAATTTCAGTCGTATCTGAAAATTTGGAAATGGTTCGAGGAGGCGGTCGAGCACAAGAAATCCAACCGCCAGTTGCAGGACAACTGCCGCGCGAATTTTCTGTCGCAACTGCGGCTGCGTGAATGGCGCGATGTGCACTCGCAATTGCTGACCATCGTGCGCGAGCAAGGCTGGCGGCTGAATGAATCGCCGGCCACCTATGATCAGCTGCATATGGCATTGCTGTCCGGTCTGCTGGGCAACATCGGCTTCAAGGCCGAGGATGAGCCGCATTACCTAGGTGCGCGCAGCATCAAGTTCTTCCTCTGGCCGGGTTCGACCTTAGGCAAGAAAGCCGGGCGCTGGGTGATGGCGGCCGAACTGGTCGATACCGCGCGGCTGTATGCGCGCTGTCTGGCGCAAATTCAGCCGGAATGGCTGGAAAAGGTCGGCGGCCATCTGCTGAAAAAAACGTATGGAGAGCCACGCTGGGAAAAACGCGGCGCGCAAGTGTCGGCCTACGAGCGGGCGACGCTGTATGGGCTGGTGGTATATAGCCAGCGGCGGGTCGATTATGCCCGCATCAACCCGGAGCATGCGCGCGAGATTTTCATCCGTGATGCGCTAGTCGGCGGCGATTTCGATACGCGCGCGCCGTTTTTTGCACATAACCAGAGGCTGGTGCACGAGATCGAGAAGTTGGAACACAAGTCGCGCCGGGTCGATGTGCTGGTCGATGACGAACTGATCATCGCGTTCTATGACAAGATTTTGCCGCCCGACATCTGCAATGGTATTTCGTTCGAGAAATGGCACAAGGATTTAACAGTCAAAACGCCGAAGCTGCTGTTTTTGAACAAGGAAGATCTGATGCGGCACGAAGCGGCCGGTGTTACGTCCGACCTGTTCCCGAAAAAAATGCCGGCGGCCGGGATCGATATGGCGCTGAACTACCATTTTGAGCCGGGTAGCTTGCGCGATGGTGTGACGCTGGCGGTGCCGTTGTATGCGCTCAATCAGCTCTCAAGCGAGCGCGCTGAATGGCTGGTGCCGGGTATGCTGAAGGAAAAGGTGCATCTGCTGCTGAAATCGCTGCCGCAGAAGCTGCGTCGCCATTGCGTGCCGTTGCCGAATTACGCCGCCGGTTTTTGCGAGCGGGTGCAGAACGAAGGCCGCTACGGCGAAGGCGAATTGCTTGATGCCTTGATCGCCGACCTGCGCGAGCAGGCAAACGTGGCGGCCAAGCACAGCGATTTCAAGCTGGAAACCTTGCCGGCGCACCATTTCATGAATTTCAAGGTGATCGACGAGCACGGGCGCCAGCTCGACATGGGGCGCAACCTGGTGGCATTGCGGGCGGAACTGGGGGTGGGAGCGCGCCAGAGTTTCCAGCGGCTGGCAGATAAATCGACCCTGCAATCGGCATTTGGCGAACCGGTGCCGGAAGGCGCTTCGGGCGGCAGGCAAAGCGAGCCGGCACAGCCGTCAGCCGCTGTGCCGGCCGCGCCAGCCGAGCACGACAACATCACCGCATGGACTTTCGGCGAACTGCCGGAACTGCTGGAAATCACGAAAGGCAAGCAGACGCTGATTGGTTTTCCGGCGCTGATCGACAAGGGCGACCATTGCGAGCTGGAAGTGTTCGACGATCCGGTCGTGGCCGCGCGCACGCACCACCTTGGACTGCGCCGGATGTTCGCGCTGCAGCTGAAGGAGCAGGTGAAATACCTGACCAAGAACATTCCCGGGCTGCAGCAGATGGGGATGCAGTACATGGCGCTGGGCACGCAGGAAGAATTGCGCGACCAGATCATCGACGCGGCGTTGGAACTGGCGTGCATGCAGCAACCGTTGCCGGCGGATGCCGATAAGTTCGGTGCGCGGCGAGAACAGGCGCGGACGCGGCTCGGCTTGCTGGCGAATCAGGTGGCGCAACTGGCGGCGCAGATTCTGGCCGAATACCATGCGCTGCCGCGCAAGTTGCAGGGGATGAAGGCACATGCGCAGGCGGTGGCCGACATCCAGGCACAGGTGCAGGCGCTGATTGGCAAGCGCTTTCTTATTGAGAATGACTATGCGCAGCTGGCGCATTTCCCGCGCTACCTGAAAGCGGTCAACGTGCGGCTTGACCGACTGCGGGCCGAACCGGCGCGCGATGCGCGGCTGATGGCTGAGTGGCAGCAGATTGCCAGCAAATACCAGCGGGCGTTGAAAGAGCGTGGCCGCAGTGCTGACCCAAAAATGAAGGAATTCCGATGGTTGCTGGAAGAACTGCGGGTGTCATTGTTTGCGCAGGAATTGCGCACGCCGATGCCCGTGTCAGTGAAGCGGCTGGAAAAGGTTTGGGAGTCTATGTTGCGGTGAATTGATAAGTTTGCTATAGTCCTCCCCCTCGTGATTTTTGTTGAAGTAAATTTGTTTTGGCGAAAAAAACGGGTTTTTGAAGTTTCGAGCGAGCAGTTATTTTTAAA
>JAGSYW010000062.1 GCA_018262475.1 Burkholderiaceae bacterium
CATCGTGTTCATGGCGATTGCCATCGGCATCGTGTTCTTCATCGCCGGCTGGTTGATTACCGGCATTTCAATCTGGAAGGCGTTCCTGTTCGCGGTCGGCATCATCGTCGCGCTGGTGCCAGAGGGGATGTTGGCGACGCTGACCTTGTCGCTGGTGCTGGGAACGCAGCGGATGGCGAAGCGCAATGTGCTGATCCGCTACCTGCCGTCAGTCGAAACGCTTGGTTCGACCACTGTGATTTGCACCGACAAGACCGGTACGCTGACGCAAAACCGGATGACGGTGGTGCAGGTGTACCTGGCGGGCGAAGCGCAGATCACGGCGCCGCAGCGCATCACGCCGGCAGAAGCAGAAATGCACCGCCATTTCCTGTTGACGGCGCTGTTCTGTCACGACTTGCGCAATGGCAATAATGGTGTCAATGGCACTGGCGGTGCCGCTTTGCTGGGCGATCCGATGGAAATCGCGCTGGTCGAGATGGCGCAAAAAGCGTTGCCGGTGGTGCCTGCCTATCCGAAATTGCATGAAATCCCGTTCGATACCGACCGCTTGCGGCTCTCGACCGTGCAGGCGCTGCCGGATGGCGCGCACCTGTATTGCAAGGGCGCGCCGGAAGCGGTGCTGCCGCTGTGCCGCTGGATAAGGAACGATGGTGAATTGCGCGAATTCACCGATATCGAACGGCAGAAAGCGCGGCGGATGCAGGAGGAAATGGCCGGGCGCGGCTTGCGTGTGCTGGCGATTGCGCACCGGCAGCTGGAGGATGGCTGGCAGGACATCGATCCTGAGCAGCAAATGGTGTTTGCCGGGCTGATCGGGCTGGAAGACCCGCCTCGGCCCGAAGTGCCGGAAGCGATCAGGCTGTGCCATGCTGCCGGCATCCGCGTGATCATGGTGACTGGTGATCACCCGCGCACTGCGGCGGCGATTGCGCGCGAGATTGGCATGACGCAGACCGACGATGCGGTGGTGCTGACCGGCGAACAATTGCGCACGATTTCCGACATCCAGTTAAGGCTGGCGCTGGATGCGCCGGAAATCCTGTTCGCGCGCATTGCGGCCGACCAGAAAAAGCGCATCGTCGACATGCTAAAAGCCAAGGGCCAGGTGGTCGCGGTCACCGGCGATGGCGTGAACGATGCGCCGGCGCTGAAAAGTGCGCACATCGGCATCGCGATGGGTATCACCGGCACCGACGTGGCAAAGGAAGCGGCCGACATGGTGCTGCTGGACGACAATTTCGCCAGCATCGTCAGCGCAATCGAAGAAGGGCGTGCGGTGTTCGACAACATCCGCAAGTTCCTGACCTACATCCTGACCTCGAACGTGCCGGAGCTGATCCCGTATCTGGCGTTCACGCTGTTCAAGGTGCCGCTGGGCTTAAGCCTGATTCAGGTGCTGCTGATTGATCTTGGCACCGATTCGTTGCCGGCGGTCGGGCTGGGGGCGGAGAAACCCGATCCGCAAATCATGCAGCGGCCGCCGCGGCCGAAGGACGAGCGGCTGTTCAACCTGAAGCTGGCGCTACGCGCCTTCTTGTTGCTCGGGCTGATGGAAGCGCTGGCGGCGATGGCCGCGTTTTTCTTTGTGCTGATTGGTGGTGGATGGGAATACGGGCAGGAACTCGCGCCGAACGATCCGCTGTATTTGCAGGCGACCACCGCCTGCCTCGCGGCGGTGGTGGTGATGCAGGTGATGAATGTGTTCATCTGCCGTAGCGACCGCCGTTCGGTGTTCTCGCTTGGCTGGTTCAGGAATCCGGCGGTGCTGGCCGGGGTCGCGTTCGAGGTCGCGCTGATTCTGTTCATCGTTTATGCGCCGTGGGGGCATGCGCTGTTCGACACCGCGCCGATTGCGGTGTCGGCGTGGCTGTCCGTGCTGCCGTTCGCCTGCGTGATGCTGTTGCTGGATGAGTTGCGCAAGCGGTTTTTTGCTGCCAAATCGTAAAAAATGATAGGGTATGTGCAAAAAACAGCCGATTACGCTATATATCTTCAGGTATTTTCAAAATACTGCACCCAGTAATTTTCGATGGTGCCGAGCAGCTTTTGGCGTGATATGAGAGGCGATGGTTGCTACGCTTCCATCGCCATCGGTGCTATCCCTGCATGACGTATTTCGTGTTCAGGTAGCAGTCGAACGTTTCGGCGCCACCTTCGCTGCCGATGCCGCTGTCCTTGATGCCGCCGAACGGCGTTTCTGCCACCACCGCGATCTGGTTCACATACACCAGCCCCGCTTCGAGCGCATTCGACGCTTTGGTTGCGGTTGCGATCGAGTTGGTGAACACATACGACGCCAGGCCGTAGGGCAGGCTGTTCGCTTCGCGCAGCACGTCGTCGGTATCATTAAAGCGGATCAGTGGCGCGATTGGGCCGAACGGCTCTTCATGCAGGATGCGCGCTTGCTGCGGCACTTCGGTCAGCACTGTCGGCGCAAAGAAATGGCCTGGCAAGTCGAGTCGCTTGCCGCCGAGTAGCACGGTCGCGCCGCGAGAGCGTGCATCATCGACCAGTTGCTGCATCCATTCGACCCGCCGTTGATGCACCAGCGGCCCCATTTCGACCCCATCCTCCAGACCGTTGCCGATCTTGACCGTGCGCATCGTTTCGACGAAGCGGCTGACGAACTGGTCATACACCTTTTCGTGGATGAAAAAGCGCGATGGCGAAATGCAGATTTGGCCGCTGTTGCGCAGCTTGTAGCGCGCCAGCATTGCGGCGGTGTGGTCGATGTCGGCATCGTCGAACACGATCGCCGGTGCATGTCCGCCGAGTTCCATCGTCATCCGCTTCATTTGCGCGCCAGCCAGCGAGGCCAGATGCTTTCCGACCGGCACCGATCCGGTGAACGACACCTGACGTACAATGGGCGAGGCGAGCAGGTATTCGGAAATTTCGGACGGCACGCCCCAGACCACGTTTAGCACGCCATGCGGCAGGCCGGCATCGTGAAACGCGCGCGCCATCGCGACGATGCCGCTCGGACATTCCTCTGCGCCCTTGACGATGATGGTGCAGCCCGCGCCCAGCGCCGCGCCTACCTTGCGGATAGCTTGCCCCAGAGGGAAGTTCCAAGGGGTGAAGGCGGCGCAGACGCCGACCGGTTCGCGCAGCACCATCTGCCTCACATTGAGGGAACGCGGCGGGATGATGCGGCCGTAAATCCGCCTGCCTTCTTCTGCGTGCCATTCGAGGTGTTCGACTGAGGTCTGCACTTCGCTAATTGCTTCGCGCAGCGGCTTGCCTTCGTCCAGCGTGATGCTGGTGGCGATGTCGCGGCGGCGTTCGCGCAGCAGTTCGGCCGCGCGCCGCAGGATGCGCGAGCGCTCGACGGCCGGAGTGTCGCGCCATAGGGAAAATGCGCGATGCGCGGACAGCAGCGCCTGATCCAGATCGGCGCGGCTGGCGTGCGGCAGGAGGCCAAGCGGCTCAAGCGTGGCCGGGTTGATGATTTGCTGTTCGGTGCGGCCGTTGCCAGTGAGGAATTCGCCGTCAATGTAAAGCGCGAGTTGTTCGTACATGGTTTGTTCCAAGGAAAGGCTCAACTGTGGATTTGTGGCTGGAGCTGGATAGTGGCGTGTTTGATAAGTACAAGTGTGACGGGCTGCCGGTTGTGTTTGTCAGCGAATTTTAAGCTATGACAAACGCAAGGCGGCTGGAACAGTTATTCTATCGTCGTGTGATTTGCTTTTGAGGTGGTTGTATCGTGTCTTTACCGGAAATTGATAAAAATTCGCCAGTCTGTCGCCTGAGCGGTGTCTTGCGAATTTTTTTACCAGTGTTATTCATGTTGTGCGTGGTTGTATTTTTGCTGTTCAGGGCGGACATTGTACGCACGCAGGTAGATACAGCCGGCCGCGAGTATGAGCTTGCGTTTCTTGCAATTAGCATTTTGCTGTTGCTGGTTTTGCTGTTTATTGGCATTGGGCGATTTGCGCAGGCGAAGGCGTCGGAGCGGGGGTTGCAATCCAGTCTGGCGCAGAGCGAAGCACGGCTGAAGAGCCTGTTTCAGACTATTCCGGATTTGATATGGCTGAAGGATGTTAATGGCTGTTATCTGAATTGCAATCCGGCATTTGAGCGTTTTTTGGGCAAGAAAGAGCATGAAATCATCGGGCGGACTGACTACGATTTTGTCAGCGCTGAACAAGCCGAGGCATTCCGGGAGAACGATCGTGCCGTGCTGGTTTCGGCGGAAGCAAGAGTCAACGAGGAGTGGATAACCTTTGCAGACGATGGCAGGCGGGCGTTGATGGAAACGATCAAGATTCCCGTCAGAACCGATACCGGGCAGATTATTGGCGTGCTTGGCATTGCGCGCGACATTACCAGCCGGCATGAAGCCGAGAAAGAGGCGTTGATGTTCCGGCGTCTGGTGGAATATTCCAATGTCCCGGTTTACGTTCTCGACCCGGCAGATGGACATCGGATGGTGTTTGTCAATCAGGCGGCGTGCCAGCACTTTGGTGCAACTCAGGAGGAAATCCTGCAATGGTGCGTAACCGATTGGGATCCTTCCATCACCCAGTCCGAATTGGCGAAAATCGACAAACGGGTGACGCAGGGAGAGGGAGTGGTGATCGAAACCGTGCATCGGGTGGCGATGGGCAAACAGGTTCCTGTGGAGGTGTCCGTCAACCGGCTTTGGCATGAAGGTAAAGCATTTTTCGCTGGTTATTTCCGCGACATCAGCGAACGGAAGCGGGCTGAAGAAGCATTGCGCAAGAGCCATCAGCAGCTCATCGATCTGACTTCGAATGTTCCTGGTATTGTCTATCAATACCGCCAGGCACCTGACGGCAGTGCTTCCTTTCCGTTTGTCGGCCGCACGGTCGAGAAATTAAGCGGCTTGTCGCAAGAATCGATTTACGCAGATCCGGCTTTGGCTTTTTCGTTTACGCACCCTGACGATGTTAAGGCGCTGCATGCGTCTATTCTTGAATCCATACAAACTTTGCGTCCATGGCAGCATGAGTATCGTTGCATTCTGCCTAAATACGGCATGCGCTGGCTGCTTGGCATGGCAATGCCGGAACGGCAGGAGGATGGTGGCACGATTTCTCATGGTTTCATTACCGATATTACGAATATAAAGCGCATTGAGGCAGAGTTGCACCAGTCACGCGAGCAGTTGCGGCAACTGGTTGCACATCAGGACAAAATTCGCGAAGATGAACGCAAAAGGATTGCACGCGAGATCCATGACGAACTTGGGCAGCATTTGCTGGCGCTGAAGATCGATGTTTCCATGCTGTCCCAGATTGCATCCGATCCTTCACTGTTTGCCGAACGCCTCAAGGAAGTATTGCAGCAGATTGATGTCACGGTAAACAATGTCCGGGCGATCATCAATTATTTGCGTCCCTCGGTACTCGACCTGGGGCTGTTTGCCGCGCTTGAGTGGCAGGCGAAGGTGTTTCAGCGAATTAGCGGCATTGCGTGCGAATTGCATGGCAACGAGGATGAATTGCCTGCTGGCGAGCACATTGCAACGATTTTGTTCCGCGTGATGCAGGAGGCGCTGATGAATGTTCAGCGACACGCGAGTGCGACCAGGGTATCGGTCGAACTGCGGTGCTATGGCGACTATCTGGTGATGACGGTAGCCGACAATGGCGTTGGCATCAGCGACGAAGACCTGGCGGCAGGCGACGGGTTTGGGCTGTTCGGCATCCGTGAGCGCATTGCGATGCTGGGAGGTATCGCAAAGGTTGAAAATCGCGATGGCACCGTGCTGACGATATCACTGCCGATGAACCCGCCGAAAACGCCGGCGATTCATTGAGGTTCTTGCTGCTTTTCCTCGACAGGCATTACAATCCCCCTCGTTCTGGTGCTCGCGGACAGGTTTCTGTCCGCGGTTAAACGGGAAACACGGCGCTTTTTATATTTCGGGTCGCCGATGGCTTAGTTGTTTCGCCGCCATCGGCACGGAAGTTAAAGCGGAGGATATCTCCCTTGAGCCAACGTGTGCTGCCCCCGCAACGGTAAGCAAGTGTCGCGCAAGCGACGG
This sequence comes from Burkholderiaceae bacterium, assembly GCA_018262475.1. Taxonomy (GTDB): domain Bacteria; phylum Pseudomonadota; class Gammaproteobacteria; order Burkholderiales; family Burkholderiaceae_D; genus QZKY01. Next base: position 6,017 of record JAGSYW010000062.1, read on the forward strand.
GCTGCCTTTCAATACCACTGTGCAAGATTTGCATGGGAAGGTGAGGCCGCCAGCTTCGGTTAGAAGCAACTTGCTAGCCCGGATACCGGCCAGATAAGAGGAAGTGCTGCGGACGGGGAACTCCGGAGAGGCGATTTATCATCGTTTTCGAATCCCCGTTGCCGCTTTCGTTGAGCCGGGCCAGCGGGGAAGCCGGTCTGGCGCTCATGTTTCGAAAACAACATCATGATTTTTTCCGTTTCTTGTTCGCGTGCTCCGGCATTTGCTCCGCTGGCGCTGGTTGCCGCGCTTTCCACTGTATTCAATTCTTCCGTTTTTGCACAAGACGAAGCCGACAAGGCGCTGACGCCGGTAGTCGTGACAGCTTCGCGCTTTGCCAATGATCCGGCGCTGGCGCCGATCGGTGCGGCCGTAATCTCCGCCGGTGAAATCAGAGGTGCCGGCATCGACAACGTCAACGAGGCGGTGCGCAAGCTTGGCGGTGTGTATGGCCGACAGAGCAGTTACGGCACGCAGGATTACGAACTCGACCTGCGCGGCTTCGGGACCAACAGCAGCCAGAACATGGTGGTGCTGGTCGATGGTATTCGCCTGTCAGAAAACGAACTGACAGCGCCGCTTTTGTCGTCGATCCCGATCGATACGGTTGAACGGATCGAGATCATCCGTGGCGGCAGCAGCGTGTTGTATGGCGATGGTGCCACTGGCGGCGTGATTCATATCATCACCAAGCGAGGCACAACGACCGGTACGCGCGGTTCTGCCTCACTGGAGATCGGATCGTTCAATCATCGCGAGGCACGCGCATCGGTGATGACCGGCTGGGAAGGCGTTGCGCTGGACGCGAGTGCCAGCAAGATGAAATCGGATAACTACCGCGACAACAATGCGGTCACACTGGAGAACTTCAGCGGTGGCGCGCAATGGACATCGAAGGAAGGTCGCGCCGGTGTGCGGGTGGACGTGTCGCGGCAGGATTCGCGCTTACCCGGCGCGCTGACGCTGGCGCAGTTCAATGCCAATCCGCGTCAGGCCAATACGCCGAACGACTATGCATCGCTCGATACCAATCGCTTCACGGCTTTTGTAGAACGCCGCCTTGGTGAGTGGGATGCAGCGGCAGAATTGTCGCACCGCGAACGCAAGGCGAGTGCGTTTTACGACATGGGAAGCTATGGCACCTCGATGGTGAAATATGATACGAAACAGACCCAATTTTCACCTCGCCTGCGCAAGCTCAGCACCAGTGGCGGGGTGACCAACGAATTCGTTGCCGGGCTGGATTTCACGCACTGGAACCGCGTGACTGATAGTGCCTCTTCGAAGGCGGACGCGACGCAGAATTCGCGTGCGGTTTACCTGCGCGACGAAGTGAAATGGGGCAATGCGCGCATCGCTGCTGGCGTGCGGCACGAAAATTTTGACAAGGATTCAGTCGATCCGGTGCCGTACACCAAAGCCACTTACAGCAAGAAGCAATCGCTGAACGCATGGGAATTGCAGGGCAGCTATGCGCTTGCGCCGCAGGCGACCGTGTTCGCCAAGGCGGGCCGCAGCTACCGCGTGGCGAACGTGGATGAAAACGCGCTGACCGCGCTGGCGAACGAGCCGCTGAAGCCGCAAACCTCGAATGATCTCGAACTGGGTGCGACCTTCGGTGACAAGGCGAAGAAGCTGACGGTGCGACTGTTCCAGCATCGCCTGCATGATGAAATCTTTTACGACCCGACCGTAGGCTACTACGGCGCGAACGTGAACCTTGACCCGACCCGACGTCGCGGCATCGAAATCGAAGGCAGCCTGCGGTTGGCGCCGGCGTGGATGGTAAATGCGAATCTGCAGCATGTGCAGGCGACTTTTACCGATGGGCCGTATGCCGGGCGCGAGATGGTGATGGTGCCGAAGAACACCGCGTCGGCGCGGCTGTCGTGGCTGCCCGGTTCCGGCCAGAGCGCGTCGGTTGGCGCGCAATGGGCGAGCGAACAGCGTTATGGCGGCGATTTCAGCAATACTTGCAGCGCGCGCATTCCGTCGCATCTGACGTTTGATGCGCGCTATGCGCAGAAAATCGGCCAGTGGGAATTCGCCTTGGTGGGCGCGAACCTGACCAACAGGCATTACTTCAGCAATGCGTACGGCTGCGCGTCCGGCATTTACCCGGACGCCGGCCGGCAACTGAAGGTGACGGCGCGTTACGACTTTTGATGAACGGTCGATAACGCAGCGGCATTCTGTTTGCGAACAGGGTGCCGCACAGGATGTTTTTTTGGAAGGCTGCAGCTTGGTGTAAGTAACTGACCGAAATAACAAAATCGTTCAATTAAGCCAATTTGGCGGTCAAAAAATACTGGGTGCAGTATATTTAAACGGCCGCGGAATAAGTGGCGGAACCGATATGTTTTGATGGATACCCCCGATAAATCGGCAAAAATGGACGGCAAGAATGGTGGTTCCGGAAACAACTCCGGCCGCGGGCGGGCTGCGCTGATCGTTGGTGTGCTGCTGGTGGCGGCACTCGCGTCGGTGCTGCTAGCCTGTGTCGCTGGTTCGGTCGGAGTGCCGGTGGCTGAATTGGCGTCAGGGCTGGCGGAAATCCTGCGCGGCCAACCCGAGTCGCTGCCAGCGGTGCTGCTGGAGTTGCGGCTGGCGCGAGCGCTGGCGGCATTTGCCACCGGAGCATCGCTGGCGTTGGCCGGCGTGATGATGCAGACGTTGTTGCGCAATCCGCTGGCCGACCCGTACGTGCTTGGTGTGTCAAGTGGTGCGTCGGTCGGCGCGCTGGCGGCGATGCTGCTGGCAGGCGCGACCTGGATGGTCGATGCCGGCGCGTTTTGCGGCGCGGCAGCAATTTCTCTGTTGCTGTATCTGCTGGCGCGGCGCGACTTGCGCAACGGCCAGGCAGAAGGGCGCGCGCCGCTGATCTTGCTGACAGGTGTGATCCTTGCTGCTGGTTGCGGCGCGCTGGTGACGCTGATGCTGTCGCTCGCGCCGGACACCAGCTTGCGCGGGATGGTGTTTTGGCTGATGGGCGACCTGTCTGGAGCGCAGACGGCCTGGCTGCCTTGGCTGGTGCTGTTGGTGGTGCTGGCTATCTCATTGCGCCAAGGGCGACCGATCAACCTGCTGGCATTGCATGATGATGCGGCGGCAACCCTGGGCGTGCGAGTCGGTGCGTTGCGCAAGAGCTTGTTCGTGTGCGCAACGCTGTTGACGGCCAGTGCGGTCACCAGCGCCGGCAGTATTGGTTTTGTCGGCCTGATCGTGCCGCACGGCTGCCGTTTCGCCTTTGGGGCGGATCATCGCGTGCTGCTGCCGGTGGCGATGCTGGCGGGAGGCATCTTTCTGGTGCTGGCTGATACCCTGGCGCGCACGCTGCTGGCGCCGCAGCAATTGCCGGTCGGGGCGGTGACCGCGCTGATCGGCGTGCCGGTGTTTCTGCTCCAGTTGCACCAATTGCATCGGAAATGACATGAATGCCAATTATGACCGTCCGCTGTTTGGCTACCCGGTGATTGACACGCAGTCGCTGAAATTAAGCATTGCCGGGCGAACGCTGGTTGACCGGCTCGAATGGCAGGCAAGGCCGGGTGAATGCTGGTGCGTGATCGGCAGAAATGGTGCAGGCAAGACCACGCTGTTGCGTACGCTGGCAGGATTGCACCAGCCGGATGGTGGCCGGATCAGGATCGATGGCCGTCAGTTGCCGGAGTGGTCGCAGCTGGCACTGGCGCGGCAGCGCGCGTTTCTACCGCAGGCGAAAAGCGATGCGTTCGGTTATCGCGTGATCGATACTGTGCTGGCGGCGCGCTATTCTTTCCATGCCGGCAATCGCTGGGAATCGGATAGCGATCATGACGCCGCGCTGGCGGCGTTGCTGGCAATGGGGGTGGACGGCTTGGCGCAGCGCGACGTGCGTACGTTGTCCGGTGGCGAACGCCAGCGGGTGGCGATTGCCGCAATGCTGGCGCAGGATTCCGCGTTGATGTTGCTGGACGAGCCGGCGAATGCGCTCGATCTGGCGCATCAGGTGAGTACAATGGCGCTGTTATCACGCCTGTGTCGTGAACGGCAGAAAACGGTGCTGATGGCAGTGCATGATTTGAATCTGGTGCATGGCATTGCAACCCATGCGTTGCTGCTAATGGGCGATGGTCAATGGCATGCCGGACCGGTTGCAGGGGTGATGACAGCGGAATTGCTTGGCCGCTGTCTTGGACATCCGGTTGAATTGGTGCAGCATCATGGCCGTGTGTTGTATGTGGCCACGCCTTGCGCGTGAAAGGGGGGGCGATGATGCGAACGGTTTTTCTGTTTGTGCTGCTGGCGCTGAATGTTGCGGCCAATGCGTTTGCCGCAATTAGCGTCAACGACGATCTCGGCCATGCGGTAACAATGGCACAACCGGCAAGGCGCATCATCACGCTGGCGCCGCATACGATGGAACTGGTGCATGCCGCCGGAGGCCTCGGCAACATCGTTGGCAGCGGCAGTTACAGCAATTATCCGCCGGTTGCGCGTGCCATTCCGGTTGTAGGCGACCACAAGCAGATCGATATTGAGCGAGTGCTGGTATTGAAGCCCGATCTGGTGGTCGCGTGGCGCTATGGCGTGCCGCAACGCCAGATTGATCAATTGCGCCGGCACGGTATCGCGGTATTCATCAGCGATCCGAAGAAGCTGGACGACATTGCCGACAGCATCGTGCGGTTGGGCAAGCTGCTTGGCCACGAACCGCGCGCGCAGCAGCAGGCAGGCGAATTCCGCCGCAAGCTGGCAGCGTTGTCGGCGCGTTTCAGCCAGCGGCCGCTGCTGCGTGTGTTTTATCAGGTATCCGAACGTCCGCTGTATACCTTGAACGACCGGCATCTGATTGGCGAAGCGATCAGGTTGTGCGGCGGCACTAACATTTTTGGCGCTTTGCCGTCGATTGCGCCGCAGGTGAGCGTCGAGGCAGTGCTGGCGGCCAATCCGCAGGTGATCATTTCAACGAATGTCGCTCATGAAGACAGGGGGATTGCCTTCTGGCGCAGTTATCCGGCGGTGGGCGCTGTGCGCCGCGGCAAGCTGTTCCGGTTGAACCCGGATCTGCTTGACCGGCCAGGGCCACGCATGGCAGATGGCGTGAAGGCTTTGTGCGATGCGCTGGAGCGTGCACGCTGATTTACGCGGAGGCTCGCCTGGGGAGAGAAATGGTTAGCATTGTGCCGCGTTTCTGGCTATTCGCGCCAATGGCGAATTCGCCTCCCATTGCGTTGATGCGCTCTCTTATCCAGACCAGGCCGTAGGCGCCATCCTTGCATAAATGCTCCGGGAGGATGCCGATGCCGTCATCGGCTATTTGCATTGTTAAACGGCGCGGAACGCCGGATAGAGCCACATTTACATGGTTGGCGCGGGCGTGGTGGGCAACATTTTTCAGCGACTCATGCAGGATGCGGATCATTGGCATCGAATAGCCGTCGTAAGGCGCGTAATCGTTGTCGTGGCCATCAACCTGCAGCGTACAGGCGATCTGGTGGCGCTTTTCAAATTCTCCCACCTTCCATTCAACCGATGCCAGCAAGCCCAGTTTCAGTACCGGTGGATACAGGTCGTTGATGATTTCACGCACGTTGGCTACGGCAACGTCCAGATGTTCCATCATGACTGCAGCCCGATGGTTAATGCGCGGATGGTTTTTTCTGGTGCGTGCATGGAGCATCGAGACGTCAATTTTCAGTGCAACCAGATTCTGCCCCAGTGAGTCATGTATCTCATTGGCTAGCCGCTGGCGTTCTTCATCGCAGACGTACATCAGGTAATTGGAGAGACGGCGCAACTGGTCGCTGGATTGGGTGTGCGCGTTGGCCGTTTGCTGGCAGATATCAAAATCCAGTTCAAGTGCCAATTGCTGTTGCCGAACGGTCGGCATGGTCTTGTCATTGGTAAATGACTTGGATCTGCGTTCGTTGTTCAGTGCATTCATGGCCTGTTCGTCGTTTGGTGTTGTTGCTGCTGGACGAAGTATTTCTTGCTGGAGGTGAGGTACCACATCCAGATAGCTGGTGTCCGTCGGACGCGGACGCTTAAGGTGTTATGCTGACCCGTATTGGCAAAGCTGCGTTGTTTTAGATCAAGTCGCACCGGATATTTTGTTTTCAAAATGATAATGCTGTCTTGTGTGAAATGTATGATGTGCGACAATTTATACGCGCACGAAATTGGTGCGATATTTGTGTGCGGGTATTTATTTTGCGCACTTTTGGTGCGTATTGTGTGTTAAGCACCGTTTTGGTGATTTTGTGCTGGTGGGGGGCTTCATCGCAAATGTGGCGGCTGGCTGGTTTTTCGAACAAAATCAGTCAGTTCCGTAGCGAGATCGTTAGCGGTTGCGCCTGTTCGGGACTGGCATGGAAACTGCTTCAAATAGACGAGTTACGACTGCGCTCGGGTTTGCCCATGCTGTGTGGCGAGTTGGCATAAACGACTAGGCATACGTCGGTTCAACATTCATTTGACATTATTCTTGAGGAGATTCGCATGGCAAAAACTGCCGCAGACGTCTTGAAGATGGTGAAAGACAACGAAGT
>JAGSYW010000005.1 GCA_018262475.1 Burkholderiaceae bacterium
GCCCGGCATCACCGCCGCGCTGGCGGCCGCTTCGGCCATTGCCCGCCCGCTGACCAAGCGCGGCGTGGCGCGCAGCGTGGCATTTTTCACTTCCAGCACTGCGCCGGATCAGCCGGAGCAGGCCAGCGTTCCTGATTGCGACACGCTGGTACAGTACATGGGCGGGCGCGAAGCGGCACTGACCGCGAAGCGGCTGCTGGCGCAAGGACGCAAGCCAGGCACGCCGGTGGTAGTGGTCGAAAACGCCAGCCTGCCCGGACAGCGCCTGTGGCACACCACGCTGGCGGCGCTGCTGCACGGCTTGCCCGATGCGGATGGCCCGGTGCTGGTGATGGTTGGTGAAGCGCTGGCGGCGCGGCAATCCGCGACTAACTTCAATGTAGAACGTTTGCTCGCCGCCGAAGGATAGCGTTCTCCCGGCGCAAGCTGGAATCCAGTGCCGTTGGCGCGGCCTTCATTCTGGCCTGCGCTAGAGCGGCGACTGTGGCCGCAACCCGTTCAACCTCGCGTTGCGGCGTGACCAATCAGCGGCATTCGTGGCGCACAAGCCCGGCTACGCGGGCTGCCACATCTGCTCGAAAATTTCAGGCTTGCAAGGGACCATTTCCCCGCTGGCATGGGTAATGATGTAGTCGCCAGCAGTGACCGGCATCAGGCCGTCAGCGGTTTCAACCGCATGAACCAGCGTGACCAGAGGGCCGCCAATGCTGGCCTCCCAAGCGTCGTAGATAATGGAATCTTGCCCGACCGTGCCTTCGGGAGTGATCAGAATTCTGATCACTTCGGGATGATCGCCTTCCTTGAACCACTGGACAGCTTCGACAACTTCAGTTTGGTTTTTATATTTCATTGATTAACCATTCAATTCTCAATTGGCGTATACGCCATATTACAGAAAATATTTTCGCAATGTAGTGATCAACATCATCCGCAGAGCCTTGGGGCGAGCCCAGGTCGGGAAACCCTTCATTTTCTGCTACATCTTGCAGCAAAGCAGCTTTTCTCGCCCATCCGTATCCGATCCCCGTAACGCCAATGTCCTTCACCTGCAGGTAACTGCCGCATCAAGGACTCTTGCGCGGTGGATAACCATGTTTTGTGCCGAAAATGCAGCAATTTCACAAAAATCTGGCAAATTGTGCCGGATTCATTACTGAGTCAGCATAAAATTATTGTGGTTTGTGATATTTAGGTATTTATTCATAGCCCCTGTGTTACATGAACGGGGAATCGATGTTGGTTTTAGGCCGCCATCAACCTGAGCAGACACTTGTTCAGCTTAAACTTCTACTAATCGATGCATAAAATCATGAAAATCGTTTCCCTCCTTGTATTATCAATATCTCTGTTCGTCTCTGGGTGTGCATCTGTAAGCATGGCGTCAAAAGAAGATTCAGCCAAAGCAAAAGAATTTAAACAACCTAGCCCTAGCAAGGCGGGGGTTTACATTTACAGAAACAGTTTCGTCGGAAAAGCACTCAAAAAAGATATTTTTATTGACGGGAAGTGTGTTGGTGAAAGTGCGCCAGATGTATTTTTCTACGCAGAAGTTGATGGAGGGAAAAAACATAAAATTGACACAGAATCTGAATTCTCCCCAAATTCGCTCGAATTAATGTTTGAAACTGGAAAAAATTACTTCATTCGTCAATTTATTAAGATGGGCGTATTTGTTGGCGGTGCGGACTTGGAACAAGTTACCGAGGAACAAGGGAAAATCGATGTGTCGCGGCTTGAAATGGCCAAGACTGGCAACTGTAGCGCCTCAAAATAGCATTTAATTTAACCCTACGTTGACGGTACCTTTACCGACTATCTGGTCCGACTGTTGATGTAAGGGTTAAACGTCCAATGCGATTTCCCACTTACCGGATTTGTGATGTTCATGGAACCAAGAAATACAAGGCCTAGTCGAAAGACTAGGCCTTGTATTTCTTTATGATTGCGTAGCAACATCGCCCCCAGTAGAACGTATCGCCAGAAAGGTGTATCGTACGCGGGCGCAACTTGGGTTGACGTCTTTTACTACATCGGGGGCTTCTATAATCCCAAAAGCAGACATTCAACGCTGGGGTACGTCAGCCCAATAAGGTTCGAGGACGCGAAACGTGCTTAGATTCGTGTCTTCGAACTGGCAGCAGTCCACCACGTAAATCCTCTACCGCTTGCCTGTGATCCGACGACGTATGTCGTCAGGAAGAGAATCCGGATTGATGCGCGATCTCCCGCCATAGTATTTGGCCATGATCTGGATGAAGGTCCCGTCGCGCTTGATCCGGGCCAAACCATCGGCAAACTGCCGGATGTAGACTCCATTCGGATCACGCGTACGTGAACATACGAAGGACACGTCGCCACGATTGAAGCTGGCCGTGTGATCAAAATTCTCCGCCTCACCACCAAACACGCTGCGCATGTAGTGATAGCCAGTAAGATCGACGGTCGCCCACAAATCTATCCGCCCGGCTTGCAGTTGCCTAGAGAGGCCCTCGTGAGTCGTGTTTCCATGCAAGCGAAGATTCCCTGTTCGTTGCAGATAACCCATGATCCCGCTCGAACTCAGCGCTCCGATGTGCAGTTCTCGTAGGTCCGAGAGGTGAGAATATTTGAGTCCGTTGGGAAAGCGACGCTTATCGTAGAGAAAGGTCTGACTGACAAATAGGATCAGGCTGCCCACAGAGACTTCACTGGCCACAGCGGGGTCATCGAACAAGACCCGACCGCCAACGGCACACGATACCTTTCCTTCGGCGACATATTTGATCATCCGTGCTGGGGGGAGAAAACGCACATCGACCTCGGTACCCATCGCGCGAAATGCCGCGACGACAATATCTCCGGCAACACCCTTGTCGCTGCCCGCCTGATAGATCGGTGGATAATCGAACATGGCGACGTCTACAGTCCCGAAAGCGAAGGCTGTCGGCCCAACCATCGCTGCAACAACCACGACAGACCAGCGATACAGTATCCTTAGCGCTGCTGCCATTACCCTCTCCCCGGTTCTGTCCCAATTGATGCAGATACCTGCTTTACAAATGTTTCGAATTCATGGAGTGGCAAAGGTCGGCTGAACAAATAACCCTGATAAGCATGGCAACCAAGCTGTGTGAGATAGTTTCTTTGCGCCTCGGTTTCCACCCCCTCAGCGATAACCCCAAGCCCCAAACTTTCGGCTAGGATAACGATCATTTTTGCAATAGCCGCATCATTCGGATCAATCAGGATGTCTCTGATAAAACTCTGGTCGATTTTTAGTTGATCAAGCGGCAAGCGTTTCAGATACGAAAGTGACGAATAGCCAGTACCAAAGTCATCCAGCAAGAACCCCACGCCCTTTGCTTTCAAGGCGGTCATCTTGCCGATGGTGTCTTCAACATTATTCACCAACGAACTTTCGGTCAATTCCAACTTGAGACGCTGGGGTGGGGCTCCACTGAGTTCAAGTGCTTTTAGCACCTGGTCGACAAAATTCTCATGGTTTAATTGATGGGCGCTGATATTCACCGCCACCGTGAAATGCGACATATCCGGTTGTCTAGCCCACTCGGCCAATTGCTGGCAGGCTGTCTTCAATACCCATTGACCGACCGAAAAAATAAGTCCGGTCTCCTCCATCACAGGAATGAACTCACCGGGGGATACCAGTCCGCGCTCAGGGTGTTGCCAGCGCAGCAGAACCTCAACTCCTGTCATTTGGCTACCGGCCAATTGCACCTGATAGTGAAGCACGAATTGTTGCTTCTGGACAGCCTCACGCAGTTCGTTTTGCAGAGAAACTCGTTTTAACACCTCACGAGCCATATCCGGATCAAAGAATAGTAGGCTGTTGCGTCCCACATCCTTGGCCTTATACATGGCCAGATCCGCTTGTTTAAGAAGGGTATCAATCTCGGTCTGCTGCCCCAGAAAAAGGCTTGCACCTATGCTCGAAGTGATGCTGTATGAAGTCTCCTTAAGGTCATAGGGGGTGTTAAGCGCAGCGATGATTTTCTCACAGACCAATTCAATTCTGGAGGCAGCCTCGCTCTGGCTTTCACTCAAGCTTGCCAGCACCACAACAAACTCATCGCCCCCGAGTCGGGCCACCGTATCTTCTTTACGCACGCATTGGGTCAAACGCAGGGCGACCTGAATCAGCAGGAGATCTCCCTTGTCGTGGCCGAGAGTATCGTTGAGGGTCTTGAAGTAGTCCAGATCGATAAGTAGCAAGGCACCGTAACTACCGCTCCGCTGGCTGCTGGCCATGGCTTGCTTGAGGCGATCTTGCAGTAGAACCCGATTCGGCAGGCCGGTCAACTGGTCAAAGAAAGCTAAATGGTTGATCTTTTCTTCGGCCTGCTTGCGCTCGGTAATATCATCTATAACCCAAATATTACCCGCCTGTGGAGATGTTCGATCAAGTGAGCTTGCATGCAACAATGCTGAAAAAGTACTGCCGTCCTGGCGCTTCATTTGAAGCTCTTTTTCAAACCAGGCCACACCTGTTGTAATCGCTTCATCCCCCAAACGGCTCACTTCAACATAATTGGCATCTGCAAAAAAGAGAACGCTTATCGGAAGCCCTTGCATTTCCCCTGTGGAATAGCCAAAAATTAGCTCGGCATGTCGATTGGCCACTAGGATCCTTCTTTCACGTACGAAAAGAACACCGACCCGAATATTATTCAGAATAGCCTGTTGTTCTGAAAATGATGCCAGCAGATTGCCACGCATCTGATCCAGTTGACGAGCCAATTGGCCAATCTCGTCTGGCTGAGTCCAGTTGATGGACTGCTCTAGGTTTCCATTGGCGATCTGGTCAGAAAAAGCGGTCAGGCGTGTGAGTGGATTTAGAACGCGAAGGCGTATGGCAATTAGGAGCAGCACGAGAGCAAGGACGAACTGGCCGAGCAATACCTGAACATAAGCGCGATGATCCTGTTCAAGTTCCCGCCGTCTCAGCCCGTCGTCCATCTCCAGTTCAACAAAACCCAGCAAGACGCCACCCCGTACCAACTCACTTCGCGCCACTCGTGACATCCCGATCCGCCGTTCCGGGCGCTCAATGCCGAGAAGAGAAGTCTGATCTTGATCTAGGATCGCTATACGGACCACTTGCGGATCGATTAGCGTTGCATCGGAAATCGTTCGGAGCATTTCCTTATCAAAATTCCATACCGGATCGACAAGGCTCTTGGTGAGAAGAGTCATCTTGTCATCGATATTGGCGCTCACTTCCTTGCTCATCAGTTCCTGGCGTAGGCTAGTCAATACCACTCCGCCAATGATTGCAGGAAACAGAAGCCCAGCGCACATGGCCATCACGATGCCAGAGCTAAGGCTTCTAAACCTTCGCCCCATGGCAAACATGAAAATGCGAGCGAGAATGGGGCGGGCTTGAGGCATCATGGGGTGCCAGTTGTGAACAATATCCTTCGGGTTAACAACTTACTATATTCATTGTATTGACGTAAAAGGTGCGCACAGTTCTCTTGACAATAGACAAATTTTTGTTTGCAGATAATCCTCCCCATATATTAAGGTGTGATCACTCCTATCTCCCACGCTCAAAATTCAAGCAGGAATTCAATCACTGTGGGGCAAAATTGTCTGCAAACTATAAATCTTCGGTGAACGTCAACACTCGAGGAACTGATGTGCTTGGGCGCCAGGGGCGATTCACTTAGATATAAGTCTGCAGCTATTTCACTTCCCCATAACGTTCAAGCATCGAAGCGGAGAAGTATCCCTGCGCGTCTTGCAAAGTACCGTTACCATAAGGACCGCTCAATGTTCCGTGATAGCGCAAGCTGGAACGAGTCGATACGATGGCGAAGTTCTTGTAATAGAGGTGCGTTAGATTGATGATGTACACTTCACTGACCGAATAGATTTCGTATTTTTGGGTAATGGGATTAAAGTAAGAGGCAGTCTTACCGGGCAACAAAAAGAATCGGATGTCTTTGGCGCTCAAGGCCTTTTTATTGCCCTCTTGCCAGGGTTCGTAGCGGCCTTGATTCTGGTACACGTAGTTTTTGTCCTTCCCCCACCAATAGTAGGTGCCTGCCGCTTGCGGGGCTCTAGTATAGGTAAAACCAGCCTTGTGTCGGTCTTCTTCAAACTTTTCAGCAGGATCGCAGCGCAGGTTCGGATGACCTTTTAGAGGGCACTCCGGCTTCATGATTTCAAAGCTACGCGGATCGGCCCCTTTGACCACTTGACCACGAAAATAAACGTGTTTTTTGTCCGCACTGTAAGCCCAATTCAGCTGATGTAATGTTGCATCAATGTCTGGGCGTTCCTTAATTTCATCGAACTCGATCTCAAAGACGTGACCGCCGCTGACAATTAGCTTTTCGCCAACACGACGCACGTCATTTTGCAACATATTAGCCACAGACTTTCCATGGAAATACAGATAATTCTTGTCGCGAGCCCAAGCCGAATCATCAGATGTCTCATCGGTGTCACCTTGGTCGGTGGTTAGCCGCGCGTTAAGTACTTCAAACGAAGCCAGATCAGCCCGTTCGATGGGACGCCATTTGTAGAAGATGCGCAAGCCATCAGTGGCATACCTCGGGGCAATACGCCCAGATCGGCTCCATGTGCGTAATTTATCCAATTGAATGGCACCAGGCAGGGGCCAGAAATTTCGGTGCTCAAAGATGTTCTCTGTGTTGCGTCTTCCTCGTCCGCTGGAACTGGTAAACGATTCGCGCACTATCACGTGAAAGTAGGCTTTGTCATCGAGTACTGCAAAATAGGGGCCACGTTCATCGAGGGTACGAGCCTTGCACGACGTTGTACTGTCTGACTTTGATTTATCACCTTGAAACCATTGCTCAACACATGTGTAGCGCGTTCCTGCTGTGGCTGCCGCGCCATTAATTGCTAGCAAGCAAACCAAAATGAATAAAGAAATGAACTTCGACATATGTTCCTAGTTGGCAAACGTTCGCTGGATATTCAACGATTATGTGGATGTGGAGTCAAATACCACCGGCAAAGCCGGTGGCTTGAGATTGTGAGCGCCTCAAAGGCGCCCATGAAACCGGGAGCCGCCCATGGCGGCTTACCCCATTCCCAGCCTCACTGGTAAGGTGCGTATAGCTCATGAGGCAATTCCAGTTTGGCGATTGAAAGGGCTTCAAATGCTAATGCATTCTTACCCACAACCTCGTTTACTAAAATTGCACTTCGTTTGTGAATCCAGGGACAGTAAAAACATGGCCCACAATCGCATTATGGCCACATACTCCCACCAACACCTACACAAACTCACCCAGCCGCAAGCGCCTGGAGGCAATATGCCGCCAGCGCCGCCTGCACGCCAGCATCGTCGCCCGCCGCACGCACCAGCCGCAAGCGCGTTGCCGGGTGCGCCTGCTGCAACTGTGCCAGCATCGGCGGCAAATCACGCAGCACATGACCGGACTGGCCGAGAAACATCGGCACGACCACGATTTCAGCGCACTGCTGCCGCACCAGTTGCTCGACCGCCGTCACCAGATCCGGCCGCATGAATTCGAGAAAGGCCAGCGCCACATCGGTCTGCGGCAGACGCTGCGCCAGTTGCTGCCGGACACGCTCGAACGGTTCCGCCCAGCCCGGATGGCGCGCGCCATGCGCGAGCAGAATCATGCCGCATTTTGCTGTCACTCCCATGCCGGAACTCCTCTTTTGCGCTCGCTTGCGCCTTGAGCCTGCCGTGTTTATCACAGGCTGATGCAGTATGCCACAAGAGCATAAGCAAATGAAAAATGCTTCGTTTCAATTATAAAGAGCCAGGCCTAGAATCAATTCCACTCTCTCCACGATAAGGTAACCATCATGAAACGAATAAGCAAACTGGCTGCGTTCCTGCTCACCCTTGCCCTGTCCGGCGTCGCCATCGCGCAGACGACGCTGCTGAATGTTTCGTACGACCCAACGCGCGAACTGTATCAGGATTTCAACAAGGCCTTCGCCAAGCACTGGCAGCAAAAGACTGGCGAAACGGTCAACATCAAGAATTCACACGGCGGTTCTGGCAAACAGGCTCGCACGGTCATTGACGGCCTGAAAGCCGACGTGGTGACGCTGGCACTGGCGTATGACATCGATGCATTGCACGAAAAGGGACTGATTCCGGCCAACTGGCAAAAGCGCCTGCCGCACAACGCCTCGCCATACACCTCGACCATCGTGTTCCTGGTGCGCAAGGGCAACCCGAAACACATCAAGGACTGGAACGATCTGGTTCGTCCGGGCATCGATGTGATTTCGCCTAACCCGAAAACTTCCGGCGGCGCGCGCTGGAACTATCTGGCCGCATGGGGCTATGCACTGAAACAGCCGGGCGGCAACGATGCGACCGCGCGTGAATTCGTGAAGAAGCTATACCGCAACATCAAAGTGCTGGATTCCGGCGCACGCGGCGCGACCACGACCTTCGTCGAGCGCGGCCTGGGCGATGTGCTAATCGCGTGGGAAAACGAAGCTTATCTGGCAGTCAAGGAACTGGGGCCGAACAAATTTGACATCGTCACTCCATCGATTTCGATTCTGACTGAACCGCCGGTCAGCATTGTCGATAAAAACGTCGATCGTAACGGTACGCGCAAGCAGGCGGAAGCCTATCTGAAGTATCTGTACACCCCGGAAGGGCAAGACATTGCCGGCAGAAACTATTACCGCCCACGAGACAAAAAAGTGGCGGCGCGCTATGCAAAACAATTTGCACCAATCAAGCTGTTCACTATCGACCAAGTGTTTGGCGGCTGGCAAAAAGCGCAGAAAACCCACTTTGCCGACAAAGGCGTGTTTGACCAGATCATCGCCCGTTAACCCATTATTTACCCAAGTTCTCTCTTCGGCGCTGCCTCCCAACGCCTTTATCCGCCCGCCCCACCCAGGCGTGGCGGCATTTTTTTGTCCACAGCCAGATCGGCGCAAGCGCTTACAATCTCCCTCATGAAACCAGCACGCAAACAATTCGGCACCCCACGCCTGCTGATCGTCGGCTGCGGCGATATCGGCCTGCGCCTGCTGCCGCTATTGCGAGAGCGCTTCCGCATCTTCGCGCTCACGCAGGATGCAAGCCAACGCGCAGCGTTGCGCGCAGCCGGCGCAGTGCCAATCATTGCAGACCTCGATCAGCCGCGGCAACTGGCGCGGCTGCGCGGGCTGGCGCCCTGCGTGGTGCATCTGGCGCCGCCGCCACGCAACGGACAAACGGACAGCCGCACGCGTCACCTGATTCCATTGCTACCGCCAGACGCGAACGTGGTTTACATCAGCACCACTGGCGTGTATGGCGATTGCGGTGGCGCAGCGTTCGACGAAACGCGCTCAATCAGGCCGCAAACCGGCCGCGCACAGCGGCGAGCCGACGCCGAACAGGCGCTGCGCCGCTGGGCAAGCGCCAATGGCGGCCGGCTCGCCATATTGCGTGTGCCGGGTATTTATGCCGCCAACCGTCTGCCGCGCGAACGGCTGCTGCGCGGCTTGCCCGCGCTCTTGCCGCATGAGGACGTTTACACCAGCCACATCCATGCTGACGATCTGGTGAAAGCGATCATACTGGCGCTGTTCCGCGCAAGGCCGAACCGCGTGTATCACGCCTGCGACGATTCCGAACTGAAGATGGGGGACTATTTCGATCTGGTAGCGGATGCGCTGCAACTGCCGCAGCCACCACGACTGCCAAAGGAGGAATTGAGGGAAATGCTGCCTGCCGCTTCGCTGTCATTCATGAGTGAATCGCGCCGGCCTTTGAACCTGCGCCTGAAACAAGAGTTGCGTTTGCGCTTGCGATATCCACAAGTGCGCACTTACTTATTTTCAGAGGGCTTGCGACGTGAACTTGGCCGCGACAATACGCGCATTGCCACTTCGAAACTCACGCCGTAACTTTTCATATATTCAGCAGCACGATCAGTCCCGCTGCTTTGCTGCAACAACAGGCCGTTTTCGACCACCTGAGCCGTCTTTTTATCCAAACGCCGAGATTGTTCTTCATTATCAGGGGGAGTTTGCGCAGGCTTGTCCGTATGCGTATCCATTTATTCCTTACAAAATAATTGCCCTGCGGAAATTATAGCAAAACGCGTACCATCCCGTGCGCAACTGCGGCGACTGCGGAAGCAAGAAGAACCGCCATCGCCATCAGCACCACAACGCCCCAAATTGCAACAATCCGGTGCAAAAAAATGGCACAACAGCAAGCTGTTGCACCCTTTTGGATTTCTAAACGCAGCCAGCGCCTCCATTATCGCTTATTCATTTAGGTAATTTGAATAGGAAATCTTATTATTTTGAGGGATGATTTCCATGAGGAATAATGAATCCATCGAAACGGGCAAACACATCCGATTTCAGCCCGGGGATTCATCCGCAAAGGAAACATCATGCCAAAAGTCGCTGTCGGTTTCGCACTCGCTACAAACGAAACGCTGGGCCATGAACTTCAGGCCGTTCTGAGCATCCCGCCTGAAGACTTGCTGGCACGCGGACGTGCTCGCGCCGAATCGCTGAACCTGTCTTTCGTCGGCGCAGTCTATCCGCCGGAAGCCTGGGCGCTGTTCCAGTCCGGAAAAGCATTGCTGGTTGATGTACGCACGATCGAAGAACGCACTTTCGTCGGCCATGTGCCGCAATCGCTGCATGTGGCGTGGAAATTCGGCACCGGCATGACCCAGAACCCGCGCTTCCTGCGCGAATTCGAAAAGCTCGCCCCCAAAGACGCCGTCGTCATGCTGCTGTGCCGCAGCGGCAAACGTTCATCCGATGCGGCCGAGGCGCTGGCAAAAGCCGGCTACACCAATGCTTTCAACGTGCTGGAAGGGTTCGAGGGTGAACTGGATGCACAGCAGCATCGCGGCGGACACGACGGCTGGCGCCATTGGGGCTTGCCGTGGATTCAGGCTTAATTTTTACGGAATTGGAATCAAGGAGAACACATCATGTCAAACTGGTTTGAAGATAATTCGCGCTCCATCGGCAACACGCCTCTGATCAAGCTGAATCGCGTCGTCGGTGACGCCAAGGCGACCGTGCTGGTCAAAATTGAAGGCCGCAACCCGTCCTACTCGGTCAAGGATCGCATCGGCGCCGCGCTGATCTGGGATGCGGAAAAACGCGGCCTGCTCGGCCCGGGGAAGGAATTGATTGAACCGACCAGCGGCAATACCGGCATTGCACTGGCTTTCGTCGCCGCCGCGCGCGGCATTCCGCTAACGCTGACGATGCCCGAAACGATGAGCATCGAACGCCGCAAGCTGCTGCTGGCATATGGCGCCAAACTGGTGCTGACCGAAGGTGCGCGCGGCATGGCGGGCGCGATTGCGAAGGCGGAAGAAATCGCGGCTTCCGATCCGGGCAAATACGTGCTGCTGCAACAGTTCAAGAATCCGGCCAATCCTGGCATCCACGAGGCGACCACCGGCCCGGAAATCTGGAATGCAACTGACGGCAAGACCGATATCGTCGTTGCCGGCGTTGGCACAGGCGGCACCATCACCGGCATTTCCCGCTACTTCAAGAACAGCCGCCAGCATCCGCTGCAATCGATCGCTGTCGAACCGGCCACCAGCCCGGTACTGACGCAAGCCAAGGCCGGCGAGCCAATCAAACCGGGGCCGCACAAGATTCAAGGCATCGGCGCCGGCTTCGTGCCCGACGTGCTCGATCTGTCGCTGATCGATGGCGTCGAAACGGTGACGAACGAAGAAGCGATCGAATTTTCCCGACGCCTGACGCGTGAAGAAGGCATCATTGCCGGCATTTCCAGCGGCGCAGCCACGGCCGTGGCCGTGCGACTGGCGCAGCGGCCGGAAAACGCCGGCAAGACCATCGTCGCCATTCTGCCGGATTCAGGCGAGCGCTACCTGAGCTCAGTCCTGTTCGAAGGCGTGTTTGATGCTTCAGGCTTGCCGGTTTGATGCCCGTGCATCGCCCCTGGATTTAACATCCGAAATAAAAAAGGAACAAGAAATGGCTGACAACTTCACGCTCTACATCGACAGCAACCACACCAGCCCATACGCGTTGTTCACCTACATGGCGCTGAAGGAGAAGGGATTGCCGTTCGACAAAGTGCTAATCAACATCCGTGAAAAGCATCATAAGCTACCTCAGTATCAGTCGCTCTCGCTCACAGGCAAAGTGCCGACGCTGGTACAGGGCGATTTCGCGCTGGCGGAATCGTCCGCCATCATCGAATATCTGGAAGACGCTTTTCCGCCGCCACAACACCCCGCGCTACTGCCGCGCGATCTGCGCCATCGCGCCCGCGCGCGGCAATTGCAGGCCTGGCTGCGCAGTTCTTTGCTGGCATTGCGTGAAGAGCGCCCGACTACGATTTTCTTCGACCAGAAAACGCAGGTGGAGGCACCGCTGTCCGAAGCCGCCCAGAAGGATGCAGACAAACTGATTGAAGTAGCTCAAGCCTTGGTCGGCGATGGTCTCGGCTACCTGTTTGGCGATTGGAGCATCGCCGACACCGAACTGGCACTGATGCTGAACCGATTGCTCGCGAATAACGATCCAGTGCCGGAAACCGTCAACAAGTACGCACGCAACCAGTGGCAACGGCCTTCACTACAGGCGTGGCTGAGAAAACAGCCATAGCCCCATCTGCTCAACGATCGCACTGACCATCAGCAATACTGGCCACCGACTAGGCAAATTTGACTGAAAATGCTTCAAGATCGCTGGCAGGCATTGGCCGCGCATACAAGTAACCCTGAAACGCGTGACAGCCAAGCTGTTCGAGAAACGCCTGTTGCGCTTCCGTTTCCACCCCTTCTGCAATCACCTCCATGCCAAAGTCGATGGCGAGATTGACGATGGTCTTGGCGATCATGGCATCATCCTTGTCGGTCAGCAAATCGCGCACGAACGATTGGTCAATCTTAATCTGATTGATAGGCAAACGCTTCAGGTAGCTCAATGACGAATAGCCTGTGCCGAAATCGTCCAGCGAAAACTGGATACCCGCCATGCGTAACGCACGCATCTTCTCCACCACGCTGTCTGAATCAAGCGCAAGCGCACTTTCTGTCAGTTCCAGCTTGAGCAGCTGAGGGGGCGCATTTGTTTGCGCAATAATGTTGAGCACGCGCTCCACAAAATTCGGCAAGGCGATCTGGGCGGTGGCGATATTGACAGCGATGCTCACGCCCGCTAGGACAGGATGCGTCGCCCATTGCTTTATCTGCTCGCAAGCTTCGCGGATTACCCATTCACCAATCGGGATGATGAGCCTGGTTTCTTCCGCCACGGGGATGAAATCGCCGGGCGGCACCATACCCTTTTCCGGGTGTTGCCAGCGGATCAGCGCTTCAAGCCCCACCAGCCTGCCGCCTGACAGCTGCGGTTGATAATGCAACACAAACTCTTTTTGCTCAATCGCCTGACGCAAGGACTCCTCTATCTGCGCACGCTTAGAGGCCAGGCTCTGAAGCGCCGGAACATAAAATTTGACCGCATTATCTTTCTGGCGCTTGCCCTCCTGCACCGCCAGTTCCACCTCTCTCAGCAGCGCTTCCGGCGTTTCCACCTCCGAACCGAAAATCGTAGCGCCGACCGCCACATTGCAGTGCTGGGCGATGCCGTCAAGATTGAATGGCTTCTCAAACTGCCTAAAAACCTGCTGAGCGACAAGCTCTACCCCTGCCATCGTTGCCGACTCGGTATCCCCGACTTTAGGAAGGAGCAGAGCAAAAGTATCCGCGCTCAGACGCGCCACCATCCCCGCCTCGCCACTGCATTTCCCCAGCCGATGGGCGATCTGCTGCAACAGTTGGTCGCCGTTTATATGCCCGAGAGAATTGTTGATGAGATTGAAGCTCAAAACATCAATGAGAAGCAACGCGGCACGCATGCCGATGGTGCGACATTCACGGATTTCCTGCCCGAGCCTATCCAGCAGCAGGGAGCGGTTGGGAATCCTGGTAAGCTGGTCGTAGTAAGCGAGATGCCGGATTTTCGCAGCGCTCCGCTTGCGTTCGGTGATGTCACGTACGGTAGCCAGCAGATGGGGCACCCCGCCGATTTCCACGGCACTCAAGGTTACCGCGGCATCGAATGGCGCACCATCCTGCCGCAAATGCTGCCATTCGAAGAACTGGGGGTCGCCGCCAAGCGCGCCGGCTATCTTTTCATGCGCCACATCGACGGATGCACGACCATCCGGCTGGACCCGCGGCGAGTACTGAAAGGGCGTAGCTCCTATAATGTCCTCTCGTTGGCAGCCAAAGATACGGAGAATAGCGGGATTGCAATCGACGAAGCGATCCTTGAGCATCAGGAAAATGCCCTCTCCCACGCCCTCGAAAAGTGCACGGTAGCGCATCTCGCTGTCTCGCAGCTCGGCCTCAGCCTGCTTGCGCTCGCCAAGATCGGCTGCAATCCCCATGTAGCCAGTAATCTGCCCCTCCGGTCCGCGCAGCGGCGAAATTGACAGACGGACGGGAAAACGCCTGCCTGCCTTATCGATAAAGCTCCACTCCCGCTCATCGACCAGCCCTCGTTTTGGCAATGCCACCAGCACTTCGAAATTAGGCTGAACCTGCGTACCCGATTCGGAGGAAAGTTCACGTGCGCGCTCAGCCATCTCGCGGCGGTCATGAATCAACTCCGGTGTTTTCTTGCCTATCACTTCTTCCGGCAGATAACCCAACATGCGCTGGGCGGCCTTGTTGAAGCTGAGAATGGTGCCGTTGGTATCGGTGGAAATGATGCTGTAATCCGCCCCGTCGAGAATTGCCTGCTGCTCTGCAGCCAGTTGACGCAACTTGGCCTCGCTGCGCGCCAGCAACACGTTTTGAAAAGCGGCTCTTGACAGCTGGCTGGCTAGGGTAAAGAGCGCCTGTGCGACCTTTTCAAATTGTGCCACGGGCATGATCGGAATATCACGGTATGCGTTTATACACGCCACCTTGTCCGCACCGATTTGTTCGGCATAGGCCAATGCGCTTTCTTCGGTTTGCGTTTCATCGCGCACCTGGCCGATCAGCCAGTTGCCAACATGGTGGCCAGCTACGATGATGGGTACGCCAGCATCCCAAAGCCCGGCACTCCAACAGGGCTTGACGATCGGACCACTCAAACCGCCACAACCAAGTTCAGCGTCTGAAGCCTGACAATTGGCGAGTCCCTTTTCCGTTTTGCGAACGACATCTCTGCAAAAACGAGTGAAGTTGCTGGGCGCTGTTATGGGCGTGCCGTCCGGGCGCGTGATGATGGATGCGACCTGCGTAGCGGACGCAAACTCATCCTGAATGCGCTGGATCTCATCAAGCACGAACAAGTCCTCGAAAGAAACGTCGCTTTGTTCCATGGGCAGTCTTCGTCCGCGTGCCTCGTTGCTGGTCGGTGTGAATAAAGAGCACTATATTACATTGTGCCATTTCTGCCACCCGTTATTTTCCAGCCAGAATGCGCTGATGCTTAGCCGGCTGGCAGCAGAGGAAGCCCTGTACCAGAGGCCATCAATCGTTACGTCAACCGCCAAGGCTACACCAGACAGCCCGGATTAGGCGATCCAGTTTCTCAACACAACGTAGGCCAATGTTCCCGCCAGCATGCTAAACAGCGTATGCTTGGTAAACCACTGGATGAGAATCACCAGCGCAATCGCTGTGATTTCGAACCATGGCCCATTGGAATGGCCTGCTGCGGCCCCTGCTACCGAATGGATGACGAGCAAGGTCATGATGGCCAAAGGCAGGAATTTACCGGCTCGCTTCACCAGCGAAGATGACTGCAACCATCGGGAAGCGACAAAGGGCAAGGCTCTTAGTCCAAAAGTCACCACAGCCATGACTATCGCAACGCCGAAGATATAGCCGAGATCAGACATTAACCCGGTGCTCCTGTCGGTGTTTGACAAAAAATGAAGCCAGCACGCACAGCCCAATGGCAATATCAAGCGCATGGCTCGCACTCAAGAGTGAGGCCGCAACATATGCCAGCATGGCTGACCACAGTGGTGAGGAAAAAAGACGGTTTCTCCATTGCTCCACCATCAATACGGCAAAGAGACAGGACAACACAAAATCCAGCCCCACCAGTGGGATCTTCACTTGCGACCCCATTAACGCCCCCAAGGCCGTTCCTGCGATCCACCAGAGATGATTCAATGCCGTGACCGACAGCATCTTTATCGGCACTGTATCTTTGGGCAGCGTGGTCAGAACCGAATAGGTTTCGTCTGTCAGACCGAACACCATATACCACCGGTACCAGCCATTCCGGGGAAACCTGTCAATCAATGAAAGGCCGTAAAAGACATGCCGGAGATTGATGACTGCCGTAGCCAACGCGATGGCGCCCATCGACATTCCGGCCGCCATCATGGGTATCGCGGCATACTGCGCCGCACCAGCGAAAACAAGGACACTCAAGGCGATAGCCGCCCACCACTGCCCTCCGGCACTGACGAACAGGAACCCGAACACCATCCCCAAGGGGATATACCCCATGGCAACGGGCATGGTCAGCATCAGCGGGGAAAGCGGATCTTTTGAACATTCGGACTGCATAACCGAATGATTGTATACGAATCTCCCCCGAATCACACGTCTGTGCGTGACACCGAGTCAGATCAAGCAAACGAGGAGGGCAACATCTGAGATGAGCCCTCCTTCTTTACTAGCGGGACAACAGCACAACGCCTAGTGCGCCATATACCCCATTCCCGCCGGCACGATGTCGGCGAGATAGCTGGATACGGCGATCACATCCGCCGCACCGCGTCATCCGCCACCTCACGCCGCTTCCAGTTCGCGCGCGGGCGAGAGCTGGTGGCGCACCGTTGCCTCGTCCAGTTCCGCCGAGCACAGCTGGATGAAGCGGTAGGCGAAACCGCGCAGGTAATGTCCTTGGCGCACGGCAATCCGGGTGGTGTTGCTGTCGAACAAATGCGCGCCGATCAGGCTGAGCCTGCCATCGCGCTCCGCGTCATAGGCCATCGACGCGACGATGCCGATGCCCAAGCCAAGCTCGACATAGGTCTTGATCACATCAGCATCGAGTGCCGAGATGACGATGTTAGGCTTGATGCCAGCCTGCTCGAACACGCTGTCGATATTCTGCCGCCCGGTGAAGCCTTCGTGATAGGTGATGATCGGGTAGGCGGCCAGGTCGGCCAGCGACAGATCCTGCTTGCTTTCCAGCGGATGCCCCTTCGGCACAATCGCCGCGTGCCGCCAGCTATAGTACGGGAATGCAACCAGCCCCGGCACGTTGGCCAGCGATTCGGTGGCGATACCGAAATCGGCCCGCCCTTCCTGCAGCATCTTGACGATTTCGCCCGGGCTGCACTGGTGCAGCGCCAGATGCACGTCCGGATAGGCCTGCTTGAACTGCGCCACCACGGGCGGCAGTGCGTAGCGCGCCTGAGAATGGGTCGTGGCAATGGTCAGCTGCCCCTGATCGCAATTTACGAACTGCTGCGCCAGCTGCTTGATGTTTTTCGCATCCAGCAGCATCCGCTCGACGATTTCAAGCAATTCCTTGCCCGGCTCGGTCAGCCCGAGCAGCCGCTTTCCCTTACGCACGAACAGTTCAACCCCAAGCTCGTCTTCCAGATCCTTGATGTGCTTGCTGACCCCTGACTGCGATGTGAACAGCGCATTGCCGACATCGGTCAGGTTGTAGTTGCAGCGAATCGTTTCGCGAATGATGCGCAGTTGCTGGAAGTTCATATCACCCAATCCTGTCCGCTGTGTTCAAACACTTTCAGTTGCGACGGCACAAGCCGCACCTTGGTGCCGGCGGTCCACTGGCAGCCGTTCGCCTGCAGGCGCGGCAGCTCGACTTCGAAATGCTGCGCCGGGGCATCATTGCTGGCTTCATTGAACGATGTCAGCTCGATGCGTGAGGTCACGCCGAAGCTCAGCACACGGTCGACCACCGCCGCCACGCCTTCGCCCTGTTCGGTGTAGGGCACGATATCGAGTTCGTGCGGTCGCGCGAATGCCAGCACCTGCGCGCCCTGCGCCAAATGGCCGGAACCGCCATTGGCCAGGCTGTGCTGGCCGACCCGGATGTCGTTGCCATCGACCCTGCCCTGGAACAAGTTGACGTTGCCGAGGAAGCCATAAACAAACGGCGTGGCCGGCTTGTCGTACACCTCGTTCGGGCTGCCGACCTGCTCCACCTGGCCATGATTCATCAGCACGATCTTGTCCGCTACTTCCAGCGCCTCTTCCTGATCGTGGGTGACGAAAATCGACGTGATGTGCAGCTCGTCGTGCAGGCTGCGCAGCCAGCGGCGCAATTCCTTGCGCACTTTCGCATCCAGCGCACCGAACGGTTCATCCAGCAGCAGCACGCGCGGCTCGACCGCCAGCGCCCGCGCCAGCGCGATCCGCTGCCGCTGGCCGCCGGAGAGCTGCGCCGGGAAGCGATCATGCACCCAATCGAGCTGCACCAGTTCCAGCAGTTCGTGCACTTTCTTCTTGATCGCCGCTTCGCTCGGGCGCTGCTTGCGCGGCTTCACCCGCAGGCCGAACGCCACGTTGTCGAACACGGTCATGTGACGGAACAGCGCGTAATGCTGGAACACGAAGCCGACCTGCCGCTCGCGCACATGGGTGTGCGACGCATCCTCCCCCCCCAGCAGCACCTGACCGCTGGTCGGGTTTTCCAGTCCGGCGATGATGCGCAACAGCGTCGTTTTGCCGCAGCCGGACGGCCCCAGGAGCGCGACCAGTTCGCCGTCCGGGAATTCGAGCGAGACGTCATTTAGCGCGGTGAATCCGCCGAAGGTTTTGTGGATGTTTCTGACTTCGATGCTCATGGCTTACCTCTGTTGTTGTAGTTCGATAATCGGCGATGCGTGAATCTCGGCATGCATCCGCCATTCGACCCAGGTTTTCACCGCCAGCGTCAACAGCGCCAGCAATGCCAGGATCGAGGCCACCGCAAATGCAGCAGCAAAGTTGTATTCGTTGTACAAAATCTCGACATGCAGCGGAATCGTGTTGGTGAAGCCGCGGATGTGGCCGGACACGACCGACACCGCGCCGAACTCGCCCATCGCGCGCGCATTGCACAAAATCACGCCATACAGCAGGCCCCACTTGATGTTCGGCAATGTCACCTTCCAGAACGTTTGCCAGCCGCTGGCGCCGAGCACGGTCGCCGCTTCCTCTTCCTCGCACCCCTGCGCCTCCATCAACGGAATCAATTCACGCGCCACGAACGGGAAGGTGACGAAAATCGTGGCCAGCACGATGCCCGGCACGGCAAAAACAATCTTGATGTCGTGCGCATCCAGCCACGGGCCGAACCAGCCCTGCGCGCCAAACACCAGCACATAAATCAGGCCGGCAATCACCGGCGAAACCGAAAACGGCAAGTCGATCAAGGTCAGCAGAATGTGCTTGCCGCGAAAATCGAACTTGGTGATCGCCCAGGCGGCAGCCACGCCAAAAATCAGATTCAGCGGCACCGAAATCGCGGCCGCGATCAGCGTCAATTTGATCGACGCCAGCGCATCCGGTTCGACAATCGCCTGCCAGTACGCTTCCCAGCCCTTGCGCAACGCTTCGGCAAACACCGAGAACAGGGGCAGCAGCAGGAAGAAGGCAAAGAACACCAGCGAGATGCCAATCAGCGCCCATTTGAACCAGCCCGGTTCGCGGCTGGCGGCGTTCTTCTCAAAGCGGGAAAGTGTGTTCGTTGCCATCTCAAGCCCTCCTTCCGGTGCGTTTGGCGGTCCATGCCTGCAGGCCGTTAATCGCCAGCAGCAACAGCAGAGAAATCACCAGCATCGACACCGCAATCGCAGTCGCGCCTTCATAGTCATACTGTTCCAGCTTGGTGATAATCAGCAGCGGCGTAATTTCCGACACCATCGGGATGTTGCCGGCAATGAAAATCACCGAACCGTATTCGCCCACCGCGCGGGCAAATGCCAGCGCGAAACCAGTCAGAATCGCGGGGAACAGAATCGGCAGCACCACATGGCGGAAGGTTTGCCAGCGGCTGGCACCGAGGCTGGCCGCTGCTTCTTCCAGTTCGGTTTCCAGATCTTCCAGCACCGGTTGCACGGTACGCACCACGAACGGCAGCCCAATGAACACCAGCGCAATCAGGATGCCCAGCGGCGTGAACGCCACCTTGATCCCCAGCGATTCCAGATACTGTCCGACCCAGCCATTTTGCGAATACAGCGCGGTCAGTGCGATGCCGGTCACGGCGGTCGGCAGCGCGAATGGCAGATCGACTAACGCATCGACCAGACGCTTGCCGGGGAAGGTGTAGCGCACCAGCACCCAGGCCAGCGTCAGGCCAAACAAAGCATTGATCAGGCCGGCCAGCAGAGCCGCGCCGAAACTCAGCTTGTACGACGCGACCACGTTCGGCGCTGAAACCACTTCCCAGAAGCCGGCCAGGCCGAGGTTGCCGGATTTGATGATGACTGCTGCCAGCGGAATCAGCACAATCAGCGACAGATAAACCAGCGTGTAGCCAACCGACAGGTTAAAACCGGGGAACACGCGACGCGATGCGGCAAACATTAGCGCCTCCGTGCGATCTGGTCATACACGCCGCCATCGGCGAAGTGCTTTTCATGCGCCGCGGCCCAGCCGCCGAGCAGGCTTTCCACCGTGAAGGTTTTCACTGCCGGGAAGCGCTTGGCGTACTTCTTGAAAACGGCCGGGTTCTTGGGCCGCAAGTGATGCTTGGCGATGATCTCCTGCCCCTGGTTCGAGAACAGGAAGTTCAGGTACGCCTTGGCCTGCTTCGTCGTGCCGCGTTTCGCCACCACGCCATCGACCACCGCCACCGGCGCCGGCGCTTCGATCGTCAACGACGGATAGACGATATCAAACTTGCCCGCGCCAACTTCCTGCTCGATCAGGTGCGCCTCGTTCTCGAACGTGACCAGCACATCGCCAATCCCGCGCTGGGTGAAAGTGGTGGTCGCGCCGCGGCCACCGCCATCGAGCACCGGCACGTTGGCAAACAGTTTCGCCACAAAATCCTTCGCTCCGACTTCGCTCCTGGTTTTCTGCAGCGCATAGCCCCAGGCGGCCAGATAGGTGTAGCGACCGTTGCCGGTCAGCTTCGGATTCGGCACGATGACCTTCAAGCCGCTTTGGGTCAGATCGCTCCAGTCCTTGATACCTTTCGGGTTGCCCTTGCGCACCAAGAACACGCTGACGCTGGAATACGGCGCCGCATCATGCGGGAATGCCTTGCGCCAATTCTTGTTCACCAGTCCGCCGCGAGTGAACAGGATGTCGATATCCGGCGCCTGGTTCATCGTGATCACGTCCGCCTGCAAGCCGGCGATGATCGCCCCTGCCTGTTTGCTTGAGCCGCCGTGCGATTGCTTGATGTTCAGCGTTTCGCCGGTTTTCGCCTTCCACGAGGCGGCGAACGCCGGGTTGATGTCCTTATAGAGTTCGCGCGCCACATCGTACGACACGTTTAGCAGCGTGGTTTGCGCAAACGCGCTGGCTGACAATGTTGCCGCCAGCGCCAGTGCCAGAATTTTGGGTAACCGTTTCATTTCAATCCTCCAGATTCGTTGGTTGGATTGAATTGTAGGCAACCCCACTTATATGCAGAACGATTGATTAATCATTTGCTTATATCAAAATCGTTATTTTAAATAAGGCCAGCGGCGAAGGTCCGCCGCATCATGCCGGCATAAATGATGGATTGATTGGGGGTATATAACAAAAATACCACTCTTGGCCACAGATTTGCTGGCTGTTTTTAGATACTGGGGTGAGTATATTTTTTTACCTTATTGAACAAAAATCCATTTTCGTTCAATTATTTTTGACCTGTACGGCCTACCTTACGCCGGTCTGGCTTGGCTGCTCACAATGCACCAGGCCGATTTTTATCCGCCAGCGTGAAGCCGAAGGGCAGCGTCTTGCACTCGCATTTTTGGGCCTACCTTTTTTGGCGACGCAAAAAGGTAGGTAACGGTCGGACTACCCCCGGCATGTTTGAACTCCTACGATGCATGCCAAGGGCGTCAAGAGTAAGTCGTTAGCGAGGATCGGGCACGTAGCCGCCTGGAAATGCTTGCGGTTCGCGCGGCTTGGGCGGGTGCGACGGAATGATGCCGCGTGCGACCAAATTCGCCCGGCTGTCGTAGTAGATGCGCACGACTTGCGCCGGCAAATGGCTGTCGCGGCGGAAATCGACCGTGCGGCTGGGCGCACCAATCCGTTCGCCGTGACCGGTGCCGAGACTTTCAGTGGTCGGTGCCGGACTTGCTGCCGGAGCAGGCGCGGCTTTTTTCGCTGCCTTTTTCACCGTACTGCGCGGCACTTCCTGCGCACTCAAGTCAGCCGGTTGCGGCGGAGGCGGTGGCGGCGGCACATATTCGCGGAACACCGCCACGCCAATCACGCCAACATTGTC
The DNA here is from genome assembly GCA_018262475.1 of Burkholderiaceae bacterium. Lineage (GTDB taxonomy): Bacteria > Pseudomonadota > Gammaproteobacteria > Burkholderiales > Burkholderiaceae_D > QZKY01. Next base: position 22,363 of record JAGSYW010000005.1, read on the forward strand.
CGGCCGGTCAGTGCGCGCCGCGTAGCTGTCGGACAACCGGGTGAAATAGAACGCCGCCACTTCGTTCTGGCTCTTGCGCCAGCCAGCTACTTCGGTCCGGCGCCACGGCTGCAGCACGTAGCCGCGCTGTGATGTGGCCGCGGTTTCACCGCTAATCGCGTTCACGCCATCGACCGACAGCACTGTCAGCACGCGGCCGCCGGATTTGTTGCGGATGTGTACCGCATATCGGTTGCCCGGCGTGCCGGCAACATACAACTTGCCTTCATGCTGCCACGTTTCCAGCACATGGCCAGTGGTGCGATCGACGACTTTCACATCCACCAGTTGCGGCTGCGGACGTTTCGGCGGGGTGGCGCTGGCGGGTGCAATCGCAGTTGCGGCCAGCATCATCAGGGCTATCAGACGCTTCATAACGCTCCTTTGGCAAATGACAAGATGGAATGAAAAACAATCGTGCATCAGCTCAGGTCATTCTGCCACCGAATCGATCAAACCTACTCCAGCCAGCCGCAGGAAATAGTAACGAGGCGTAACGCCGCCTCTGGCTCAGCGTGCCAGCAGGAATTCCTGCGCCAGCTTCACCCAGTAAGTCACACCCAGCGGGATCAGGCCATCGTTGAAGTCATAGCGCGGATGGTGCAGGTTGCACGGATTACCGTCGAGGTCGTCGCGGTGTTCGTCGCGCCCGCTGGCGATGAAGACGTAGCAGCCTGGCAGCTCCTGCAGGAAATAGGCAAAATCCTCGGCGCCCATCGTCGGCTCCATGTTCGCATTCACGTTGCCCTGACCAACGATGCTTTCCAGCACGCCAACCGCAAATGCGGTTTCGGCCGCATGATTCACCAGCGCCGGATAGCCGCGGCGGAAGTGGAAATCGACCGTGGCGCCAAACGCCGCCGCCGTGTGCTCGGCAATTTCGCGCATCCTTCGCTCGATCAGATCGAGCACTTCCGGATCGTAATTGCGCACGGTGCCGATCAGGCTCGCGTCCGGCGGAATCACGTTGAAAGCACTGCCGGCATGAATCTGCGTCAGGGACAGCACCGCTGCCTTATGCGGATTCTTGTTGCGGGTGATGATGGTCTGCCAGCTTTGCGCAATCTGCACCGCCGTCATCACCGGATCGACGCTGCGTTGCGGATGCGCCGCGTGGCTGCCGCGCCCCTTGATCGTGACGCGGAAGGTATTGCTGGCGGCCATCATCGGTCCGACGCGCACGCCGAAGGTGCCATGATCGTGCACCGGCCAGTTGTGCATGCCGAAGATCGCATCCAGCGGAAATTGCTCCAGCAGGCCGTCGTCGATCATCCGCTTGGCGCCGCCGGCGCTTTCCTCCGCCGGCTGGAATATCAGCACCACCTTGCCGGCGAAATCGCGGTGGCGCGACAGCCAGTGCGCCGCGCCCAGCAGCATCGCGGTATGCCCGTCATGGCCGCAGGCATGCATCCGCCCCTCATGCTTCGAAGCGTGCTCAAATGTGTTCATCTCCTTCATCGGCAGCGCATCCATGTCGGCGCGCAAGCCGATCGTCCTGCCCTCTCCGCTGCCAGCAATCACGCCGACCACGCCGGTACCGCCCAGCCCGCGCTTGACCGGAATGCCCCATTCAGTCAGCTTGGCGGCCACCAGATCCGATGTGCGGTGCTCTTCATAACCAAGCTCAGGATGCGCGTGGATGTCGCGGCGGATAGTTTGCAGTTCGTCGAGAAAACCGGCGGGAAAGTCGAGCAGGTTCATGCTGTCTCCGAAATCGTGATGCAAACGGCTATGGTAGTCCAAATTCACGCCGGCGAAAAAGCGATTGCAACAGTTTGCAGTAAACTGTCTTTTTTTCCCGAATTCTCAATCGACCAGCCGTGAAAATTTGTGATCATCAGCAAGGCATGGGGCAGGCGCTGCTCTGGGCCGCGAAAGGCATGAACACCACGTCGCCGAACCCGCGCGTCGGCTGCGTCATCGTCAAGCAAGGACGCGTCATCGGCGCCGGCCACACACAGCCGGTCGGACAGGCACATGCCGAAATTCAGGCGCTGAATGACGCCCGCGCCAACGGGCACGACGTCAGTGGCGCGACCGTGTATGTCAACCTTGAGCCGTGCAGCCACTTTGGCCGCACACCGCCATGCGTTGATGCGCTGATTGAAGCCAAGGTGAAGCGGGTCGTGGTCGCACTCAAGGATCCGTACCCGGAAGTGGCCGGGCGCGGGCTGGAAAAGCTGCGCGAAGCCGGCATTCTGGTGCTGACCGACGTGCGGCCGGAAGAAGCGCGCGAAATCAACATCGGCTTTTTGTCGCGCTTCGAACGCGGCCTGCCGTGGGTGCGGCTGAAACTCGCCGCCAGCCTCGACGGCAAGACGGCCCTCAACAACGGTCAGAGCCAGTGGATCACCTCGCAGCCGGCGCGCAACGACGGCCACCTGTGGCGCGCACGCGCCTGCGCGATTCTGACCGGCATCGGCACCGTGCAGGCGGACGATCCGCAACTGACGGTGCGCGCCATTGAAACGCCGCGCCAGCCGCGCCGCATTGTGCTCGACAGCGCGCTCGAGATCGACCCGAACGCAAAAGTGCTCGACGGTGGCGGCACCTGGATCGTCGCCGCGCAATCGAACCCGGCCAAGGAAGCGGCGCTACGCGAACAGGGCGCGGAAATCATCCTGCTGCCCGGCGAAGATGGCCAGGTTGATCTGAAAGGGCTGATGCGTGAACTGGCAAAACGTCACATCAACGAATTGCATGTCGAAGCCGGCGCGCGGCTGAATGGCGCGCTGCTGGCGCAAGGCTGCGTGGACGAACTGCTGCTATACCTCGCGCCCAGCATTCTCGGCGAGGCGCAGCCGATGTTCGCACTGCCCGCGCTCTCCAGCCTGGCCGGCAAGCACTCGCTCCATTTCCGCGACATAGCGCAGATCGGCGACGACCTGCGCATCATCGCCCGAATCCAACATCAACAACCATAATCCGAGAAAACAGGAACCATCATGTTTACAGGCATCGTCGCCGCCACCGGCAAAATCACTTCCGTTCAACCACAGGGCACTGGCAATGACGCCGGCGTGCGCCTGACCATCGATTCCGGCAGCCTGCCGATGGACGATGTCGCCGTCGGCGACTCGATCGCCATCAATGGCGCCTGCATGACCGTGGTCGAAAAGACCGCCAGCGGTTTCAAAATCGACGTCTCGCGCGAAAGCCTGAACCGCACCGCCGGGCTGGACGGCTTGAATGAAGTCAATCTGGAAAAGGCGATGACGATGGCCGACCGGCTCGGCGGTCACATGGTATCCGGCCATGTCGATGGTCTTGGCACCGTGAAGAAGTTCGAGCCGGTGGCCGAATCGCACGAACTGGTGCTGGAAGCGCCGCGCGAACTGGCGAAATATTTTGCCTACAAAGGCTCGGTCACGGTCAACGGCGTGTCACTGACGGTCAATAGTGTCGAAGACACCGCCACCGGCTGCCTGTTCTCGATCAACCTGATCCCGCACACGGTCGCTGTCACCACGCTGAAGCACCTGCAACCGGGCAGCAAGGTCAATCTGGAAGTCGATCTGATCGCACGCTATGTCGAGCGGATGATGAATGTGAAATGATGGCAAAAACTGCCTGTCCGCCTGGTATGCCCAACATCGCCATTACCCGGTCGAGGCGCCCTACTCCCGCATGAAAAAACCCCGTCAGACTTGCGCCTGACGGGGTTTTATTTTGCCTGGTCGAAACGGGTGGCTACGCGCTTACGCGCCGATCTTCTCTACCCTCGCGGCCGTGCGCTTGTAGGCCGGCGTTTTCGACATCTTGTCAACGCTTGAGCCGGTCAGGCGGTTCGCGTTCGCTTCGGCAAAGTGGAACGGATAGAACGCCGTACCTTCCGGTGAACGTTCGGTCACCTTGGCCTTGGCCTCGATGTGGCCGTGGTGCGTGACCAGACGAACCTTTTCGCCATGCGTGATGTGAAAGCGTTTGGCGTCGATCGGGTTCAGTTCGATCTCCCCTTCCGGTTTCATCGCATCCAGACCAATGTTGCGACGCGACATCGTGCCGGTGTGGTAGTGCTCCAGCAGGCGGCCGGTGGACAGCACCAGTGGATATTTGTCATCCGACTGTTCGCCCAGGTTTTCATATTCGACCGGGCAAAACTTGCCTTTGCCGCTGGCGGTCGGGAATCTTTCCGCATACAGAAAGCGCGTACCCGGATGGTCTGTGTCGAGGCACGGCCATTGCAGGCCGCCGTTCTTCAGCCGTTCGTGGCGAATGCCGCCGTAAGACGGCACCAGCGACGCAATTTCTTCCATCACCTGTGCGCTGGATTCATAGCCGAATTTCATGCCCATCGCTTCGGCCACCGCGCAGATGATTTCCCAGTCCGGCCGGGCTTCGCCCACGCGCGGGATCGCCGGCTGCAGCAATTGCACGCGACGCTCGGTATTGGTGAACGTGCCATCCTTCTCGGCAAAGCTGCACGCCGGGAACACGACATCAGCCAGTTGCGCGGTTTCGTTCAGGAACATGTCCTGTACCACCAGGAATTCCAGCTGCTTCAGACCTTTTTCGACGTGGTTCACGTCCGGGCTGCTGCCCATCGGGTTTTCGCCCATGATGTAGAGCGCCTTGATCCTGCCATCGGCCGCTTCTTCTTCCATCTCGACCACGGTCAGGCCTTCGTTGGTCGCCAGCGGCGCACCCCAGGCTTGCTCGAATTTGGCGCGATGCTCCGGATTTTTGATGCCGTGGTAGCCAGGCAGCGCATTGTGCTGGCCCTGCATGTCGCTCGTGCCCTGCACGTTATTCTGGCCGCGGATCGGGATGAAGCCCGAGCCCGGACGGCCAACATGGCCGGTCAGCAGCATCAGGTTCGACAGCGCCAGCGCGCCCTGCACGCCGGTGAGGTGCTGGGTGATGCCCATGCCCCACAGCAGCATGCCGCGCTTGGCCTTGCCATAGGCGCGTGCCGCTTCGCGGATGCGCTCGGCCGGCACTTCGCTGATTTCTTCCACGTATTCCGGCGTGTATTTCGCTACCGTCGCCTTGAAGGCTTCATAGTCTTCGGTGCGCGCTTCGATGAAGGCCGGGTTCGCCAGCCCTTCGGCGATGATCACGTTGGCGATGCCGTTCAGCACCGCGACGTTGGTGCCGAGCTTCGGCCGCAACCAGATGTCGGCATGATCGACCATTTCGATCCGGCGCGGATCGACCACCACCAGCTTGGCGCCATCCTCGTATTTCGCCTTCAGCACCGCGCTCGAAATCACCGGGTGCGTTTCAGTCGTGTTCGATCCGACGACGATGAATGCATCGGCCATGCGGATATCCGGGGTCGAGGCGGAAGGCGCGCTGCTGCCGACCGACATTTCGAGCGCCACGGCCGAAGCCATGTGGCACAGGCGCGCGCAGTGGTCGATGTTGTTGGTGTGCAATATGGTACGCACGAAGCGGTGGAACACGTAGTTGTCTTCGTTGGTCGCGCGCGACGAGCAAAAGCCGCCAATGCCTTCCGAACCGTATTTCTGCTTAACCCTGTTCAGCCCGTCAGCCGCGAATTTCAGCGCTTCTTCCCAACTGGCCGGTTCCAGCGGGCTGTTCTTGCCGCCGCGCCGAATCATCGGCGTTTTCAACCGATCCGGGCTGTTGATAAATTCATGCCCAAATCGGCCCTTGACGCACAAGTTGCCTTCGTTTGCATCGGAGGTGAACGAACCACTGACCGCGACCACCTTGCCGTTTTCGACTTCAAGGTCGATCGCGCACCCGACGCCGCAATAGCTGCACACCGTCGTTACCTTCTCGCGGTTGGCGGAGAGCAGCTTGCCCGAGTCTAACAAGTTCTTCAGCGCGCCGGTCGGGCAGGCGCTGACGCACTGACCACAGTTGTTGCATTCGGTGTCGCGGTAATCGTAAGTGCCGCTGACCAGCGCCGGATAGCCGATCTGATCGACGGTATATACCTTGCGATGCTGCACTTCGTTGCAGATGCGCACGCAGTTGTGGCACTGGATGCATTTTTCCTTGTGCAACTCGAAAAACGGCAGCGATTGCAGCGGGGTGTAGAACGCTTCAAGCTCATCACTGCCCTGAACTACCGGCTCATGCAGCGAGGTCGGCGCCTTGTGGGTCTGGATGTAGTTGTCTTCCAGCGTTTCGGCGACGCCGCAACCTTGAAACGGAATGGTGTTGTTCGTCATGGCAAAGTCCTTTCTTTCGCAGGCGTTAGCGCGAGATTTTCGCCGGCGCCGGCCCCTTGTTCGGCTTGTGCATGAAAGCAATCGGACCGACGTATTCCTTCGTGCCGGCGCCGAACTCAAGCGAATATTTCTGCAGATTGCAAGTGCCTGCAGCTTGGCATACGCACTGCAGGCAGCGTTCCGCTTCAGTCACCGCCTGTTCCTCGTTGAAGCCGAGTTCGACTTCGAGGAACGCGCCGGTGGCGGATTCCGCGCCGGTATCGCCCGGCGCGACGTCCTTGCCGAACTCGCATAGGCGCGCTTCCTGCGGCAGCACCGGCATTTCGGTCAGCTTGGCTTTCTGTTTCGGGTGCGCGCCGATATCGAAAAATTTTGGCCGCTCGACTTCAATCACCTTCGCAATCGTCGCGTCATCCGCACCTTTCAGGTAGGCGTCGATCGCAAATGCCGCGCGCCGTCCCTGGCCAATGCCTTCGACCGCGGTGGCAGCACCGAGCGAAGCATCGCCGCCGGAGAACACACCCGGCAGGTTGGTTTTCATCGTCTTGTCGTCGATGTTGATGCTGCCCCACTTGGTGGTCTCGATGTCGGTGATCTTCATGCTCTTCACATCGACATCCTGGCTGATCGCCAGCAGCACGGTGTCGGCCGGAATCAAGTATTCCGACCCCGGCACCGGCACCGGACTGCGGCGGCCGCTGGCGTCCGGCTCTCCCAATTGCATCCGCTGGCATACCAGACCAACCGCGCGCCCAGCTTCATTGACCTTGACTTCGACCGGCGCGGACAGCAAATCGAGTACCACCCCTTCGACTTCGCAATCGTGAATTTCATGCGGGCTGGCCGGCATTTCCTTACGAGTGCGACGATACGACAGCGTCACGTTCGGCGCCCCCATGCGGCGCGCGGTGCGCACCGCATCAGCCGCAGTAAAGCCACCACCTATCACGACTACGTTCTGGCCGAGATCGACCCGTTCGCCGCGGTTCACTTTCGCCAGGAAATCCACTGCCGCCATCACGCCCGGAACGGTTTCGTTCGGAATGCGCGCCATCTTGCCAACGCAAGCACCAATCGCCAGGAAAGTGGCGTCAAAATTCGAGTTCAGGTCTGGGAACATGAAATCTCGCCCCAGACTCTGGTTGTATTTGATCTCGACTCCCAGTGCGAGGATGTCATTCACTTCGTCGTCCAGCACCTGATTCGGCAGGCGGTACGGCGGAATGCCATAACGCAGCATGCCACCAGCAGCTTCCTGCGCCTCAAAAATCGTGACCTTGTGGCCCTCAAGCGCAAGGTAATAAGCAGCGGTCAGGCCGGCTGGCCCTGCGCCAACCACGGCCACCTTCTTGCCGCTCGGCGCCTTCGGTTGTGGCTGAGTAATCGCGTTCAGTTCGCGCGCACGATCGGCAGCAAAGCGCTTGAGCGAGCAGATTGCCACCGGCTGCTGGCTATCGACCTGGGCACGGCGGCATACGCTCTCGCACGGGCGCGGACAGACTCGACCGATGATTCGCGGCAGCGGCAGCTTTTCCTTGATCAGCGAGGTCGCTTCGACATATTTCTTTTGCGCGATCAACCCAAGATAACCGGGGATGTCGATGTTCGCCGGACAGCGGTATGAACACGGCGGCAAACAATAGGCATTGTGATTGCTGAGGTAATTGTTCAGGATGCCCTTGCGGGTTTCGGCCAGCGCGGGCGAATTCGCCACCACGCTCATGCCGGCGCGCACAGCCGTTTCACACGCTTTCACCTGTGCATGGTCACCATCAATCTCGACCACGCACATGCCGCAGTCGGCGTTCGGATTGGTGCGCGAATCGGAGCACATCGACGGGATTTCGATGCCGGCCTTGCGCGCCGCGATCAGCACGTTGTCACCTTCTTCTGCCCGGATGGCTTTGCCGTCAATCGTGATCTCGACCAGAACTGCATTCTCGTTGATTTTCCATTGGCCATGATGACCGGAATGTTTTTTCAGTCCCAGATCCTGTACCAGCACATGTGTGGTCATCGTGTCAGCTCCTTGCATGGCTGCCAACCGCAGAGCAGCGGCATGCATGCGTTTCAAGTGGGGTTAACCCTGATCCGGCACATCAGACCAGACCGGACGGCGAAAACCCTGACGGATCTTCATCAGGTTATTAGACGGCTTTGTAGCCGCCCGGTTGCAAAACCGCACCGCCAGCATGGCTATTCCCATTTGCGTTTCGGGAATACCGGACCACCGGGTGTAAAAGTGGAAATGTACACGAAATTTAATTTTGCTGCTTAAATCCACACCACGCTAACCTTAAAAGTGGCAATACATTTCCACATCATTGACATCAACCATCGCCACTTGCATCAAATACTGCCCCCGTTGCCTCCACGCAATGACAACGCTGGCTGGATTTATTATGCGCTGGCACAAGATCGGGCGCGCGCAATCGGGTATATTTGTTTTGTTGCGGTTCCACTTTTTTCATCTTGCAGATCCGATATCCGTCATGAAACTCGAAACCCTTGCAATTCATGCGGGCTATTCGCCCGACCCGACCACCAAATCCGTCGCCGTTCCGGTTTACCAGACCGTTTCCTATGCATTCGACAATGCGCAGCACGGCGCCGACCTGTTTGATCTCAAGGTGTCGGGCAACATTTATACCCGCATCATGAATCCAACCAACGACGTGCTGGAAAAGCGGGTCGCGGCGCTCGAAGGCGGTATCGCCGGCCTGGCGCTTGCCTCCGGCATGGCTGCGGTCAGCTATGCAATCCAGACCATTGCCGAAGCCGGCGACAACATCGTTTCATCCTCGACCCTGTACGGCGGCACCTACAACCTGTTCGCGCACACCTTCCCGCAATTCGGCATCGAAGGCCGCTTTGCAGACCCGAGGAAACCTGAGAGCTTCGCGCCGCTGATTGACAAGAAAACCAAGGCCATCTTTTGCGAATCTGTCGGCAATCCGCTTGGCAACGTCACCGATATCGAACGGCTGGCCGAAATTGCGCACGCGCACGGCATCCCGCTGATCGTGGACAATACGGTTCCCAGCCCGGCGTTGTGGCGTCCGTTCGAATGGGGCGCTGACATCGTGGTCCATTCGCTAACCAAGTACATGAACGGCCACGGCAACAGCCTGGGCGGCGCAATTGTCGATAGCGGCAATTTTCCTTGGGCCGAGCACAAGGCGCGCTTCAAGCGGCTGAACGAGCCGGACGTGTCCTATCACGGCGTGATCTATACCGAAGAAATGGGGCGCGCCGCCTATATCGCACGCGCGCGCGTGGTGCCGCTGCGCAACATGGGCGCAGCAATGGCGCCGATGAACGCGTTCTTGATCCTGCAAGGCATTGAAACTCTGGCGCTGCGTATGGAACGCACCTGCGATAACGCGCTCGCGGTTGCAAAATTCCTCGACCAGCACCCCAAAGTCGGCTGGGTCAATTACGCTGGCCTGCCGGATCATCCCGACCATGCGCTGGCACAAAAATACATGGGCGGCAAGGCTTCAGGCCTGCTGACTTTCGGCCTGAAGCAGAATGGCGGCGATCCTCGGGCAGCAGGTGCACGCGTGCTTGATGCGCTGCAGTTGTTCACGCGACTAGTGAACATCGGCGACGCGAAATCACTAGCGACCCATCCGGCCTCGACCACGCACCGTCAGCTGAATGCGGAGGAACTGAAAAAGGCTGGCGTCAGCGAAGACATGCTGCGCCTGTCGATCGGCATCGAGCATATTGACGACCTGCTGGCCGATCTGGATCGCGCGCTGGCTGCCGCTTGATATTGATCATGCCCAAACTGCCTCGGTTTGGTATATTTGCGCAATGTCAATATTAGTATTGCCCGAGCGCCAATACTGAAGGCGTAGTCCTCTCCAATGATTTGTGCGCCCGCTGTTGGAAGCCAGCGGGCGTTTTTTTGCGCCGGCTATTTGGATGGCATTAATCCCCCGACGGCGTAATGCCGTAACCTATGAAGCGCGGTGTTATGCGCAAGTGTTCCGCCAGCGTGGAGATGTTTTCTTCATCGGATGTGCGCACCAACATTTTGTATTCGCACGCATCGTTGGTCTCAGAAACGCTGAAACTCAGCGAAATGATGCGGAAGTTATGCTGATGCATCAGTTCGCGCACGTCTGCCTCATCCATTGATTCACTTCGTTTGAACCGAATGAAACTGTGAATGTAGAGCCTGGATGGAAGCTGATCCTCAATCCAGGGAAACAGCCCCAGGATGATAAGCGTCAGGATGGTAGCAGCGGCGGCCGGCATGTAAAAACCGACGCCAATCAGAATACCTATTGACGCCGTCACCCAAATGGATGCGGCCGTAGTCAACCCGCTAATGCTGAGACCCGATTTGATGATGGCGCCGGCGCCAATGAAGCCAATGCCAGACAGAATCCCTTGAGCAAGCCGAACCGGGTCGGACTTTATCGCATCCAGCGGCGCATGGTGCATGAAACCCCATTGATGTGCGCTATATGTCATCAACAGGCTCGACGCCATGCATACGATGGCGTGGGTACGGAAGCCTGCCGGCCGGGCAAAGTAACTCCGCTCCAAACCGATCAATCCCCCGGCGATCACGGCTGCTACCAGGTTAATCAAGATTTCAGTGCTGGTTGCATCCAATTTCGACGTCCTTTCCTGTCAATGTTTGTAAGTACTCGCATCATACCTGGACATCAAAGCGATCCTTGGCGCTTTTTCCCCTTTCAGCAACAAACCGTTTGCTTTGCCTACACGCCCTCACTCATCATTGATGTTCGCTGCTGGCGCACGGCGCCCGTTCCCCGGCTTTTTCCAACACAATAGCACCAGCCTTTCAGCCAGCAGATGAAACGCGCCGCCAACAATGCTGCCCAGTATCACTTCGCTGCCGCGGTAAAAACCTGCCCAAACAATTGGCATCGACGCATTCTCGGTCAACAACACGATGGGGGCAGTCCACAGGCACACCCGGAACGACGGGTAGCGGCCAGCAATCGCAGCGCAAATACCCACTGCGAGCATGATTTGCAGCGCCATGCCGGCGATGTCTGACGTTGCCTGATTGACCGCCAGCGCAATGCACACACCGACGATCGTGCCGGCAATGCGCCCCTGCAACGACGAAGTGGTGTCATTTAGCCGTTCCTGCGACACGATCACGGCCGACATCGAAGCCCAGGCGGGATAGGGCAGAGCCATGAAATCTGCGATCAGATAAGCCGCTGTCGCCGATAGGGCGCAACGGGCAATAAAAATCAGCCAGGAAACCGTTTGCATGCTTGCTCCCGCTCTCAACAAGACCGTGTTATGAAAACGCAGGGCACAATTGCGCCAGATCGTGCTGGCAACACGCCGGTAGGCAGCAACTGAGGCATTTTCTTTGACAGCCGCAAATACGGTTGTCCTAGTATGAGCGTACCTTCGAATTTATCAACAAATGTTCCAGCTGGCAATGAACCAGGCCTGCGCCCACAAACAAAAAACCCGCGTATCTGCTATGGAAAACGCGGGTTTGCTGTCTTTTACTGAACCTCTGTGGAAGGTTCAATGGTGCCGGGAGTCGGAATCGAACCGACACGGTGTCACCACCGCGAGATTTTGAGGATAGCATTTTAATTTAAGTATTACTAAGGATATTAAAGGCTTAGACGGGGGCAGGTGAATGCCGTAAGGTATTTAAAGGTCAAATTTGGTCAAAAAGGCTCCCGCTATGGCTAGCAGAAAAATCCAGAATGAACGCATTGTCGAGAAGAACATCACAGTCCGCTGCGACGGTTTTTCTTACCGTGTTCGGTTGACAATTAATGGCGCACGCATAAATCAAACATTTGACACGCTCCAGGAAGCCCGTGCGTACCGAGATCGGATGCGAGCTGACGCCGCAACTGATCCGACACATCGACTTGTCATCGAAGCAAAGCAGAGGAAAGAAGAAGCTGCCAAGCTTACCCTGAGTGATTTGCTGGATCGTTATCGCGACGAAATCACCCCGACGAAGAAGAGCGCCCCGGTCGAAGTTACCAAAATTGCAAAGCTGAAACGGTATGAAATATCCAGGCTGCCCGTTGCCTTGGTTGGCAGAGACGCCATTGTTCACTTCATGAGCACTGCAAGGCGCGAGAAGTGGTCAGACAACAATTTAAGGAAGTATTTAATGCTGCTGTCGGCCGTCTTTGAGGCTGGCAAAAAGCGCTGGGGCATGAATCTCGACAACCCCATACGAAAGGTTGAAATTCCAAGCAATGGCAAAGCACGCGAACGCAGGCTTGAAAACGGCGAATTTGAGCGGCTGAATGCCGAGCTCAAGAAAGCCCGAAACCCATTTATGTCATCAATATTCGAGTTTGCCGTTGAAACCGCCTCCAGACGAGGCGAGATCCTTAAGCTGAAGCGAAAAGACATCGACTTGAAAAACGCAACAGCCATTCTGCGCGACACGAAAAATGGTGAAAGCCGAGTAATCCCACTCTCAAACCAAGCGATCAGAATCCTTGAGGGTTTGCCGGCGGCCATTAACGGCTTGGTGTTCCCGGTTACAGAGGAGCAACTGAGACAAGCCTTTGTTGCTGCGAAAACGAGAGCCAGAAAAAAGTACGAGGCGGAGTGTGCTAGTGAAAAGATTGACCCGCAACCTGGCTATATTTCCACGCTACGTTTTCATGATCTACGCCATGAGGCCACCAGCAGATTTTTTGAGAAGGAGCTGAATCTGATGGAGGTTGCTTCGATTACCGGTCACAAGACATTACAAATGCTCAAACGGTATACACATTTGAGGGCGACTGAGCTAGCAAGGAAGTTAAACTAGTATAGATGAGCGTCCGCACGACAAAACGCCGAACCACATATGGCCAGCTTACCGCAAATTTTATGCCGACTAATAATTAAAAATGAATAATCCCTCCAAAAAAAAGAAAACACTTGCTCCGCAAACCAGCAAAAATGACATCGACGTTAAAGAATTTTTAGCCCTATTCAAAATAATCAAAGCCATTCCATTAAAAAGCATTCTTGCTTTTTCATCCTTTGCTGGTGGACTACCTATCGTAGGCTATTTCGTATATATCAGTTATCAGCCCAGTCTTGACGCGTCAAGCCTCTCATTTCTTATTTCTCAAGCATTACTCGCAAGCGGCCTTATCGCTCTAGTGTTTTCTTCTTTATTCGCGACCGCTTTAATTGCTTCAGGTTCACCGGCAGCCAACCCGAATAACAAAGAGAACCAAGATAAGAAAGGAAGAATTACTGCATTCTTACTGGTTATGTTGGCACATTTTCCCATATTATTCATGGCATTCGCTCAGGAGAGCCAATGGTGGTGGTTGGGATTCGGCGGCTGTATTTTCACGTACGCCTCAATTTCCTTGTATCGATACATACTAATCAAAAAAACCAGAGAGGCCCCTGCTGAATGTGAAACCAAACATGACGCCGGGTTAGAAAATAAGCAAACAACGAACGAACGAGATTGCTCGCAAGAGCAGCCATCCGAGTTGGTAAAAAATGACCAGAAAATTGATCCCAAAATGCGCCCCGGTCGCTTTTACTTAGAGCACCCTGTCAACGCATTTGTTATGGTTATTAGCGCACCAGTCGTCTTAGTGCTAATGAGTCTGATAAAAATGTCGCCTGACGCCAATCAAAGTAGTAACTTTGAACTATTGCTCATATGGGGCTTATTTGCAGCAGCAAACGGCCTGCTCGCAATATCAAAAACAATGGGATTGTTTTCTAAAGTGATAATCGCATGTAGTGTAATTTTTTTCACTCTTGCATATTTCCGTCTTCTACACTTTCCAGTTACAGCCATCGCCAGAATCATAGGGATTGGTCAAATTGCCAATGCCGATCTGACTCTCTCAGAATCCCGCTGTTTAATAGTTCAACGTCAATTAAATGCTGCTGGCATGCAAGACGTGCTAACTTGCCAAGGAAACAAACCCAACAGAATCGAGAGCGTGGCTGCTGACGCATCAAAAATGAATGATTATTCAAATTTTCCAGGCGTCCTCAAGAATGTCATGCTTCTGAGCAGAGTTGGCACAGAATACTATATCGAAATATCGAAACAAAAAAAGCCTATATCATCCACTCAGAGAGGCACATCTGCAGCAAACGAACCATTATTGACACCATCAAGCAAAGTACAAACTTCTAGCGGAGCCAACGAATTGCCAGAAAGAATCATCGTTCGCCTCAACATTCCCAAAACCGATGCTTCCGAATTAGTGTATCAACACCAATCTAAATCTACTAATAACGTTGCCGCCAGCAGACCTCGGTAAATTTTTAGTATCGTGGACATATCGGCTACGCCGACACCGGTGGACAAACTGATGGACAAGCCATGGATGGCTCTCGCCACCCACAACTTGCCCACAAGCTTGACCACCCTTGCCCACTACTCTGATTTTCCCATCACGATTTTTCAATAAAAACAATGATGATTGGGTTAGGCGCGACCAAATAACCTCACGAACAAGATCACCTAGCGGCCGCAACGCGCTGACGCTGCGTTTCAATCTTGGGCATCATTTCGTTCCTGGTGAGCGATGCCAAAATTAAGCCCAGACGGATATCTTGCTGCTCCATCCTGCGAAACATTTGATACAGCATTTCATTTGCAAACGCCTGCATGTAAATGCCCTCACGCTGTAACTTGGTCGGATCGGCTTCAGCACCCATCGCAATAATCCAGTACGGATTACGGAAACGCCGGCCAGCCTCAAAATCCTGCAACTCTGCAAGGCTCATGGTGCCGGTGCTCTTGGCCACTTTGGATGCAGTCGCGTCATAGTATTTTGCGGCCCCTTCAGCTTTCTTGAGCTCGTTAATCAGCGCTTGGCTGCCAGAAAATGGAACACGTGCTGCAATCGCATCAAACGCCGGCTTTTCGGCTGCACTCATGTTGGCCTGATATGCCTTCTGCATGGCGATATAAAGCCTCCCCTGCTCCGTGTTGGCCTCTGCCTTCGTCAAGTGCTCTGGGCCATGCGGATCGACCGACAGCGACGCATAGGCACGCCCGGCCTCTTCCTGTTCCTTGCTAAAGGTCATGTCTGGCTCTTTGCCTGGCTTGCCAGCACCGGTCAGCAACGATTCGATATTGGCATCACCGTCGGGCATATTGGTCGCGTTGCAGCCGGCATAACCAATTTTGTTCTCTACGACACTGCAATACTTTTCGCTGTGGATCGCATAGGTTTGCTTGCGTGTACCTTCCACCGTCGGAATAGGGTCAGCCATTTTTCTTGCCAGCGTCGCACTAGACGGCGCGCTACCGCCACCGCCACGGCGATAGCTGGATGAACGACTCGCACTATTCGTCAAGGCTGTAGCAACGAAATTGCTGCTACTACTGGCGCATGGGTCAACCGGCAATTCTGTCGTGCGCTCGATTCGTTCTTTTTCAGTTTTTCGCTGCACCTCAATGGCCATTTCGCGCTGGCTATTGCTGGCCTGAGCAATTGACTCGGAAACTTTCGATCCGACGTTGGCCAAGTTGTTGTTAATCATCTGGAGTAGCGCCGTGAGCGAAGCCGTCGATGTCTCAATTGCTGACTTTACCCCTTCGTGCATCTTGTTCACCGCACCCACAACACAACCGTCGCAAACTGCTAATGCAGGACTGCTGACGGCAAATAGCGCGCCTGAGATCAACACCGTGATAATTTTCTTTTTCATGGTTTAGGGCTCTTCTTTTGTTGAGGTTGTTCGAGTTTTCTCAGTGCTTCTTGATAGTTTTGGTCAAAAATTTCATTGCTGTTGGCGCTGACCGAAAACTGACCCACTTTATGGGGTAATGCTGATTCAAAATTGACCCAGGTGTATAACCGGCCTGTCTAATTATTAGGCAGTAGAAAGAGGTGATCACTATGGAAATTTTGGGCAAGACAAGAAGGATGCATTATCGCGACAAGATGTCGCTGCATCAGATAACCAAGTCTGGTGGATTGACTTCGTTGCGCCAAATGGACAGCGAATACGCCAATCTGCTGGGACTGGCAACAAAACCCAAGCGCAAGAGCTGCACGACAAACTGAAAGCTGAGGCGTGGCGCGTTTATAAACTCGGTGAGCGGCCGCAAAGAACGTGGAATGATGCGGTCGTTCGCTGGCTGAAGGAACGCTCGGACAAGGCAACCATCAATGATGGATAAGGCGCGGTTTCGTTGGCTGCATCCTTACTTTGGCGGGAAACCTTTGGAAGCCATCACGCGAACGCTGATAGACAAAGTCACCGAAGCCAAACTTGCTGAGGGCGTAAGCAACTCGACAGCAAACAGGTTGTTGGAAGTCATCAGGGCGATTCTTCGCAAATGCGTGAATGACTGGGAATGGTTGGATAAAGCGCCCCATGTGCGAATGCTCAAGGAGCCTGCCCGCCGCATCCGGTTTCTGACTCATGCCGAAGCGGAACGGTTGATTGCCGTTTTGCCGGTTCACTTGGCGGATATGGCGGTGTTTGCATTGGCAACAGGATTGCGGCAAGCCAATATCACCGGGTTGCCCTGGTCGCAAGTTGATCTTGTCCGGCGCTTGGCATGGATTCATCCAGACCAAGCAAAAGCGAGAAAGGCTATTGCTGTGCCATTAAACGATGATGCGGTTGCCTGCATCAGCAAACAGCTAGGGAAGCATCCTGAGCGTGTTTTCAGCTTCCGTGGCAGGCCCATCACGCAAGTGAGCACCAAAGCGTGGTATGCCGCACTGGAACGCGCAGGCATCGAGGATTTCCGATGGCATGACCTTCGACATACTTGGGCAAGCTGGCATGTGCAAGGCGGTACGCCTTTATATGCACTGCAGGAGTTAGGCGGCTGGGAAAGTCCGGAGATGGTGCGGCGGTACGCGCATCTGTCGGCGGATCACCTCGCACCTTATGCTAACCAGCTAGCGATGCTGCGAAAACCGTGTGACGCGGAGAAAGGCACAAATCCGTCACAAGGGCCAGAAAAGCAAAAAGGCCAACTACCGTTAAGCAGTTGACCTTCAAGCGTAATGTCTGGTTGCGGGGGCAGGATTTGAACCTACGACCTTCGGGTTAT
>JAGSYW010000146.1 GCA_018262475.1 Burkholderiaceae bacterium
TCTGGAACTGTCCGCGCTTGAGGCGGACAACAAGGGCAAGATCATTTCCAGTCCGCGCGTGGTGACTGCGGATCAGAAAAAGGCGGTGATTGAACAGGGTACCGAATTACCTTATCAGCAGGCCACCAGCAGCGGCGCAACGTCGGTGGCGTTCCGCAAGGCCAGCCTGAAGCTCGAAGTCACGCCGCAAATCACGCCGGACGGCAATATTATTCTTGACGTCGATGTCAGCAAGGATAGCGTCGGACAGGTAACGACGGCGGGTTATGCCATCGATACCAAACATGTGCAGACGCAGGTACTGGTCGATAATGGCGGCACGGTGGTGCTGGGCGGCATTTTCCAGCAGACGCAACGCGAAAACGTGACGCAAATCCCGTTCTTTGGCGATATTCCGGTGCTTGGCAATTTGTTCAAGAACCGCGAACGCACGAATGACAAGACCGAGTTGCTGATTTTTATTACGCCGAAGATTCTTTCCGGGCGATTGGCCAAGCAGTAAGCAAGGGTTTGTGTTAAATCTCACGCAGAATTAACATGAATTCTGCTACTGCCGCATAAAACCCGATCCGATATGTGGTGAAGAGTTACCGAATTCAGCAACAGCGTTGATTGGTGCAAGTGGTGTAGTCAGAGTATTACTGAAATCGGCTGGAAATGGTGTTTGGGGCGGTTGCAACAACCGGATGTAATCATGTGGATGGTAAATGGCGCAAGGAATGATTTGCATCGGAATAAAATTGCCCCAAAGAATGCTGCCTACTTGCCGGTTAATTGTGGGGTACCTTTAAGGCTCGTTAATATCTTGTATTGTTCCGACGCGACAAACCGCGCCGGAGCAGGTTACAATCCCGCCCATGCATCAGAATATCTTCCTCGTCGGCCTGATGGGCGCCGGCAAAACTACTGTAGGG
The DNA here is from genome assembly GCA_018262475.1 of Burkholderiaceae bacterium. Taxonomy (GTDB): domain Bacteria; phylum Pseudomonadota; class Gammaproteobacteria; order Burkholderiales; family Burkholderiaceae_D; genus QZKY01. The sequence goes on from JAGSYW010000146.1 coordinate 915, forward strand.
CGTGCGCTGGCGAAGCGCCTCGGGATGCGCTTCGTTGACTCCGATCAGGAAATCGAGGCGCGTACCGGCGCGTCCATTGCGCTGATTTTTGAAATTGAAGGCGAAGAAAGCTTCCGGCGGCGCGAAGCCGATGTGATTCGCGATTTGACGGCTGAGAAGGGCATCGTGCTGGCAACTGGTGGCGGCGCGATTCTGAATGCCAATAGCCGTGATTACCTGAAAACGCGCGGCACCGTGATTTATCTGCGCGCCAGCATCAACAGCATCCTGCATCGCACCGGCAATGATCGCAAACGGCCATTGCTGCAGACGGAAGACCCACGCAAGAAACTCGAAGAACTGGCGAAACAGCGAGAGCCGCTATATACAGAAGTCGCCAGCATCATTATTGATACCGGCAGGCCGAACGTGCATTCGGTGCTGCAAGGCATCCTGTCGCAACTTGATGCGAACAAGGGCAAAGGCGGTGCTGGCAGGCACAAGCAGCATTCGCCGAAAAAAAATATCAGTCAGGAAACGGCATGAGCGCGCAACACGAAACATCCTCCCACCTTCAAGTCGAACTTGGCGAGCGTAGCTATCCGATCGATATCGGCCAGTCGCTGCTGGACAGCCATGAACTGCTGGCAGGCGCCATATCCGGCAAGCGCGTGGCCATCGTGACGAATACGGTTGTTGCGCCGCTGTATCTTGAACGGCTGACGAAAACGCTGCAAGCTGCGGGCAAGCAGGTGATCCCGATCGTCCTGCCGGATGGCGAGCAGGAAAAGAACTGGGAAAGCCTGATGAAGATTTTCGATGTGTTGCTGGCCGAGAAATGCGACCGGCAGACGACGCTGGTTGCGCTTGGCGGCGGCGTGATCGGCGATTTGACCGGCTATGCGGCGGCGAGCTACATGCGCGGCGTGCCATTCATCCAGGTGCCGACGACGCTGCTGGCGCAGGTCGATTCTTCCGTCGGCGGCAAGACCGGCATCAATCATCCGCTGGGCAAGAACATGATTGGCGCGTTCTACCAACCGCTGGCGGTGATCGCCGACACGACCACGCTGAACACGCTCGCGCCGCGCGAACTGTCGGCCGGGCTGGCGGAAGTGATCAAGCACGGCTGCATTACCAGCGAAGTATTTTTCAGCTGGATCGAAGCGAATGTCGGCCGGTTGGTGGCGCGCGAGCCGGCGGCGCTGGCATACGCGATTCAGCGTTCGTGTGAAATCAAGGCTGACGTGGTGCGGCAGGACGAACGCGAAGGTGGCCTGCGCGCGATACTGAATTTTGGCCATACTTTTGGCCATGCGATTGAAGCAGGGCTCGGTTATGGCGAATGGCTGCATGGCGAAGCAGTCGGCTGCGGCATGGTGATGGCTGCCGACCTGTCGCAGCGAATGGGCTTCATCGACGAAGCAACGAAGCAGCGGATTGCGGCCGTGGTCGCCGCCGCAGGCTTGCCGACGGTGGCGACCAGAATGGATGCCGGCCGCTGGATCGAACTGATGCAGGTGGACAAGAAAGCCGCTGGTGGCAAAATCAAGTTCATCCTGCTCAAGCCGCTGGGTACGCCAGTCATCACAACCGTGCCTGAAGAATTGCTGCGGGCCACGATCGCCGCCTGCAGCAGTTAGTCTCGAACGATGAACTTCGAAGCCTTCCTCGCCCCCTATGCCGCCTGTTCGGCCGATTCGCGCGGGAGGCGTTTCCCCGAGTCGGATTCGGCTTCGCGCACCGCCTTCCAGCGCGATCGCGACCGCATCATCCACTGTGGCGCTTTCCGCCGGCTCGAATACAAGACGCAAGTGTTCGTCAATCACGAAGGCGACCTGTTCCGCACGCGGCTGACGCACAGCCTGGAAGTGGCGCAAATCTCGCGTTCGATTGCGCGCAATCTGCGGCTGAACGAGGATCTGGTCGAGGGGATTTCACTCGCGCACGATTTGGGGCACACGCCGTTCGGCCACGCCGGTCAGGACGCGCTGGATGAATGCATGCGTGATTTTGGTGGCTTCGAGCATAACCTGCAGAGCCTGCGCGTAGTTGATTTGCTGGAAGAGCGCTATGGCACGTTTGACGGCTTGAATCTGACGTTCGAAACGCGCGAAGGCATCCTCAAGCATTGTGCGTTGGAAAAGGCGCGACAACTGGGCGATGTTGGCTTGCGTTTCATTGAGCGCAAGCAGCCGTCGCTGGAAGCGCAACTGGCAAATCTGGCCGATGAAATCGCTTACAACAACCACGATATCGACGATGGCCTGCGTTCCGGCCTGCTGACCACCGCGCAACTGGACGAGGTCGACCTCTACGCCCGTCATCGACACGAAGTGGATCAGGCGATGCCCGGCATCGGCTCGCGTCGCGCGATTCACGAAACGGTGCGGCGAATGATCAATGCACTAATCGTCGATGTTATCCGCACGTCGGAGGCACGGATTGCCGACATCAAGCCGCAAAACATCGACGATGTGCGTAATGCCGCGCCGCTGATCGCATTTTCAGAAGCGATGCGCACGGATGCGATGCTGCTCAAGCAGTTTCTGCACGATAACCTGTACCGTCACTATCAGGTCAATCGCATGACAGCCAAGGCGCGCCGCATCGTGGCGGAAATGTTTGCCGCCTTTACTACCACGCCCGGCCTGCTGCCGCCTGCCTATCGTCTGCCACAGGGGGATGCCGTTGCGCAAGCGCGCAAGGTGGCCGATTACATCGCCGGCATGACCGATCGCTATGCGGCGCGCGAACATCGGCGGCTGTTCGACATAAACGAATCCTGAATTCTTGCCGTTTCTGGTGTTAGTCAGGGCAAACAAAAAGGGCGCGGTTTCCGCGCCCTTGCCATTTTTTAGTCTATTGTCAGGATGCAGCGCCTGGTGACGTTTCAGGCATCCGCTTGATGGTTTCGCGGTCATGATCCTGCATTTTGCTCTTGTGCTTCAGTACTGTTCGGTCGAGCTTGTCAATCAATGTGTCTACGGCGGCATACAGATCCTGGGCAACGCTTTCCACATGAATCGTCTTGCCGCTCAGGTTCAGGTTGATTTCCGCTCGTTGCCGCTTTTCCTTTTCCGGTAAGGTGTCAACACTCAGGATGACAGAGATATCAATAACA
>JAGSYW010000147.1 GCA_018262475.1 Burkholderiaceae bacterium
GCCTGTGCGCATGATGGAAGCCTGCCGCCGTGCGGCAAGGTGCTGCAAAAAGGCAAAAATCCAGCCTGAAAATACTGGGTGGAGTATTTTTAAACTGCCGCCAAATATGTAGCCCAACCGGGGATTTTTACTATATACCCCCGGCTTTTGCTGAAATTGCTTATTCTTCGCGCCGCAGGTGCGGGAACAGGATCACGTCGCGGATGTTGGGCGAATCGGTCAGCAGCATCATCAGCCGGTCAATGCCGATGCCGCAGCCGCCGGCAGGCGGCATGCCGTATTCGAGCGCACGGATGTAGTCGGCGTCGTAATACATGGCTTCCTCGTCGCCGGCGTTCTTCGCTTCGACCTGTTTCATGAAGCGCGCTGCCTGGTCTTCCGCATCGTTCAGCTCGGAGAAGCCGTTGGCGATTTCGCGACCGACGATGAACAACTCGAAGCGTTCGGTGATGCCGGGGCGGGTGTCCGATGCACGCGCCAGCGGAGATACCTCGACCGGGTAATCGATGATGTAGGTCGGTTCCCATAGTTGCGCTTCGGCCGTTTCCTCAAACAACGCCAGTTGCAGCGCGCCAGTGCCGGCAGAAGCCAGCGCTTGCACGCCGAAACGCTTGAGTTCGGTGCGCAGGAAGGCGGCATCGTTCAACTGCTCGGCCGTGTAGTGCGGTGCATATTTGTTGATTGCCTCGACGATGGTCATGCGGGCGAATGGCTTCGATAGATCCAGTTCGCGGCCTTGATAACTGAACACGGCCGTGCCGTAGGCATCAATCGCCGCCTGGCGAAGCAATTGTTCGGTGAAATCCATTAGCCACTGGTAATCGACATAGGCGGCATAGAATTCCATCATTGTGAATTCCGGATTGTGCCGCGGCGAAACACCTTCATTGCGGAAATTGCGGTTCAGTTCGAACACGCGTTCGAAGCCACCAACGACCAGCCGTTTCAGATACAGTTCCGGGGCGATGCGCATGAACATCTGCATGTCGAGCGCATTATGATGGGTGATGAACGGCTTGGCCGATGCGCCGCCGGGGATCACGTGCAGCATTGGCGTTTCGACTTCCATGAAATCGTGCTGATCCATGAAGCGGCGAATCGATGAAATCGCAGTGGTACGCGCTTTGAATGCGCGGCGCGTTTCTTCGCTGGTAATCAGGTCAACGTAGCGCTGACGGTATTTAGTTTCCTGGTCGGCCAGGCCGTGGAACTTGTCTGGCAACGGGCGTAGCGATTTGGTAATCAGGCGCAGGGATGCGACACGCACTGATAACTCGCCGGTCTTGGTCTTGAACAGCGTGCCTTCGGCACCAAGAATGTCGCCCAAGTCATACTGGCGTAGCGCTTCGCAGATGGCATCGCCGGAATCGCCCTGGCTGACGAACAACTGGATGCGGCCATCGCACTGCGGGCCGGAAGCGTCCTGAATGGTGGCGAACGACACCTTGCCCATCAGTCGCTTGAGCATCATCCGGCCGGCAACGATTACTTTGATTTGCTGTTCATCCAGCGTTTCGCGCGCCATCATGCCGTACTCGGCGTGCAGGTCGGCCGCCTTGTGCTGCGGGCGGAAATCGTTCGGGAATGCGACGCCTTGCGCACGGATGGCTGCCAGCTTGGCGCGGCGCTCGGCGATAATCGAATTTTCATCAGCCGCAGGTGCGGCAGGTTTGTTTTGCGTAGTCATGATGTCTCTGCGTCATAAATAGGGCCGTACAGCGGGGCAATGCAGCGTCATACACCCTGTTTCAGCGATGCGGCGATAAAATCGTCCAGATCGCCGTCCAGTACCGACTTGGTGTTGCCGGTTTCAAAATTGGTGCGCAAGTCCTTGATGCGCGACTGATCGAGTACATACGAACGGATCTGATGACCCCAGCCGACATCGGTCTTCGAGTCTTCCAGCTTTTGCTGCTCGGCCATCCGCTTGCGCAATTCCAGTTCGAACAGGCGCGATTTCAGCATGTCCCACGCTTCGGCACGGTTCTTGTGCTGGCTGCGGTCGTTCTGGCATTGCACCACGATGCCGGAAGGCATGTGCGTCAGGCGCACGGCGGAGTCGGTCTTGTTGATGTGCTGGCCACCAGCGCCGGAAGCGCGGTAGGTGTCGACCCGCACGTCGGCCGGATTGATGTCGATCTCAATCGAATCATCCACTTCCGGATAGACGAACAGGCTGCAGAACGACGTGTGCCGGCCACCGGCCGAATCGAACGGTGATTTGCGCACCAGGCGATGTACGCCGGTTTCAGTGCGCAAGAAGCCGTACGCGTATTCGCCTTCGACTTTGATGGTGGCGGTCTTGATGCCGGCCACGTCGCCGTCGGACTGTTCCATGATCTCGGCCTTGAAGCCCTTGCGCTCGCAATAGCGCAGGTATTGCCGCAGGATCATCGAGGCCCAGTCCTGTGCCTCGGTGCCGCCAGCGCCGGCCTGAATGTCGACGAAGCAGTTGTTCGGATCCATCGGATTGGAGAACATCCGTCGAAATTCGAGGTCCTCGACCAGTTTTTGGGTTTCCTTCGCGTCGCCCTCAATCGCGATCAGCGAATCATCGTCCTGTTCCTCGCGCGCCATCGCGTACAGTTCGCTGGCGTCATGCAGGTCAGATTTGATTTTGATGAGTGTGAGAACGACCGCTTCCAGTGCTTTCTTTTCGCGCCCCAGTTCCTGTGCGCGTTTCGGGTCATCCCAGACGTTCGGGTCTTCGAGTTCTGCGTTTACCTGTTCGAGTTTGTCTGACTTTGCGGGAAAGTCAAAGATACCCCCGAAGTTCGGCTTCGCGGTTGGATAGATCCGCAAGCAGGTTGGCAATGGCGTTGAGGCGTTCGGCTTCCATGTCGATATTTTCTGAAATCAAACCGCCAATTATACCCGAGGCGGCGCGCTGATTCCATGCGCATTTCCCGCCAAATTTGCCTATGAAGCGCCCGAGAGTTTCGGTAAAATGCCTCCCTTTGCAGAATCACATTCGGACTATTTGGATGCATTGCAATAGCTGTCGATGTTGTCGGACTGACGCGTCGGTTTGACGAATAAAGTCGATGCTATTGCCCCGCCTTTGATTGATATGGCGGGTATTCATTAAATCCAATGTGATGCGCCATAATTTCCGCGATAGTTTCAGAATACTCCGCCCAGTAATATTTCCATTCCAAATCGGCCCGCTTCTTGCTTTAAATAGCATTGCTAACAATTCGTTACAACTATTGCAGTCAAGCGCTGCTGGCCTTCATTTAAGATGCTGACCCAATATTCACCCGACGCCCGCAATTCCGGCGTTACCCCCGCTGTCATGAACAAGCCTACGTCGATTTACCTGGATCTGATCCGGTTTCTGGCTGCTGTTACCGTTTTCTTCGTTCATGCGAATTACGACAGGTTTACCGGCGGTCTGCCGGTGCTGTGGCGACTGAAGGATTTTGGTAACGATGCCGTAATGGTGTTTTTTGTGCTGTCTGGTTTCGTAATTGCATACGTTTCCGACCAGAAAGAAAAAACGCTGAAAGATTACTTCGTCAGTCGCTTCGCCAGGCTGTATTCTGTCGCAATACCGGCGCTGATTCTGACCGTAGTGCTTGATCACATCGGCTTGCGGCTGGATTTCGACATGTACGATGGCGGCTGGTTTCAGAACGACCGTCCGGCTTGGCGTTTGGCGTCGAATGTGCTGTTTGTGAATGAGTTGTGGTTCCGTTCGGTACGTCCGTTTTCGAATGGTCCGTTCTGGTCGCTGGGATACGAATTTTGGTACTACGTGATTTTTGCCGTCGCGTGCTATCTGAAAACGCCACTGAAATATCTGCTGGTGCTGGCGCTGTGCGTATTGATCGGGCCGAAAATCCTGATTCTGATGCCGGTGTGGCTGCTGGGCGTGCTGGTGTATTACATCATCAAGCACCGGCAGGTTTCCGAGTGGGCCGGGTGGCTGATGTTC
>JAGSYW010000148.1 GCA_018262475.1 Burkholderiaceae bacterium
CCCGGCATTTGACTACGCGATCACGCCCACCCACCCGGAGCGCGAGGAGCGCCTGCTGTACACGCAGGATCAGGTGGTCGAGGAAGGTTTGCTCGACTTTGAGAATATCAAGGAATTCAAGCCCGATCTGGCAACGCCGGAAGACATCCAGCGCGTGCATTTCTGCGTGCCGGGCATCGACGAAATCGTGCACAGTTCGCACCTGATCGCCGTCGGCGGTACGCTGACCGCAGCCGACAAGGTGATGACCAAGGAAGTGGACAACGCGTTCGCGCTGGTGCGCCCATGCGGCCACCACTCGATGCGCGTGGTGCATGGCAGCCGCGGCTTCTGTACGCTGAACATGGAAGCGATCATGGTCGAGTACATTCGCCAGAAGTATGGCGTGAAGCGGATCGCGATCGTGGATACCGACTGCCACCATGGCGACGGTTCGCAGGACATCTTCTGGCACGACCCGAACATCTTGTTCATCTCGATGCATCAGGATGGCCGCACGCTTTACCCAGGTTCCGGCTTCCCGGATGAACTGGGCGGCCCGAACGCTTTTGGCACCACCATCAACCTGCCGATGCCACCGAACACCTGCGCCGAAGGTTTCCTTTATGTGCTGGATGAAATCGTGATGCCGATCGTGAACGAGTTCAAGCCGGAGCTGATCATCAACTCGGCCGGTCAGGACAACCACTATTCGGACCCGATTACCAACATGAAGTTCACTGCGCAAGGCTATGCGGTGCTGAACGACCGGCTGAAACCTGACATCGCGGTGCTCGAAGGCGGCTATTCGATCGAAAGCGCGCTGCCGTACATCAATACCGGCATCATCCTCGCGATGGCCGGCATGGACTATAGCCAGATCCGCGAGCCGGATTTCGACGAAGACGATCAAAAGCAGCCGTCGAATATCACCAACTACCTCAAGCAGTTGAAGGAAGTCACGTTCCAGCACTGGAACAACCGCCACACGCTGCGCGATCAGGTGTATCCGAACAAGCCGTTCCATTCCCGCAACGTGCAGATTTTCTACGATACCGCAGGGATTCGCGAGTCGATCAACGAAACCGTGCGCACCTGCAGTGATTGCGGCGGTGCGGTCACGATCGAATCGCGCGCCGACACTGGCAGGAAAGGCAACATTTTTGCGGTGCAATTGCCGCGCTACTGCTGCGATGCCTGCCGCGCCTGGGGCGAGGAGCAGTACGAAGCGGTGCCGAAGGGCAAGTATGCGCAAGTGTTCCTGCAGGACAAGGACAACGACCGCTATCTGGAAAAGAAGTAAACCGCTAGCCGTGTCGCGCCTGCTGCACGCAGTAGGTAGGGCGGCAGAACAGAAAAAGCCTGCGAGCGATCGCAGGCTTTTTTCATGGAGACTCAGGCGGATGGCACAAAGGCGCCCAAATAATTGAACTAAATCGGGTTTTCGTTCAATAAGGTCAAAAAATATACTCCCGCCAGTATTTAAAAACGGCCAGAAAAAATGTGGCCCAATGGCGTGTTTTGATCATATACCCCGTTAATTTCCATCAGATCGCAAACGGCGGCAGCTTTTTCTTCACGCTGACGTTCTTTAGCGTCACATAGCGCGGCAAGCCGTTGGCGTAGTGCGGGTAATCTTCGCCCTGAATCAGCGGCGTCAGATAGCGGCGGCAGGCTTCGGTGATGCCGAAACCGTCGCGGCTGATGAAATTCTTCGGCATGAACTTCTCCACGTTGGCCACGTTTTTCAAATCTGCCATGCCGATTTTGTATTTGTACGGCGCGTCCGACACGCGCTCGATGGTCGGCATGACCGAATTGTGCCCCTTGAGTGCCAGCTGCACCGCCGCGCGGCCGACATCGTACGCGTGCTTGACGTCGGTTTTCGAGGCCAGATGGCGTGCCGCGCGCTGCAGATAATTCGCCACCGCCCAGTGGAACTTGAAGCCGTGCGCTTCCTTGATCAGGTTGGCGATGACCGGTGCCGCGCCGCCGAGGTGCACATGGCCGAACGCATCTTTCGTCCCCTGTTCGGCCAGGAACTTGCCATCCGCCAGGCGCACGCCTTCCGACACCACCACCGTGCAGTAGCCGAACTTCCTGACGTTCGCATCCACTTTCGCCAGGAATTTCGCCTGATCGAATGGAATTTCCGGGAACAGGATCACTACCGGAATGCCCTGTTCGGCCAGCAAGCCGGCTGCGGCGGCAATCCAGCCGGCGTGGCGCCCCATCACTTCCAGCACGAAAATCTGGGTCGAGGTCTTGGCCATCGAGCGCACGTCGAGCGACGCTTCCAGGGTCGAGATGGCGATGTATTTCGCCACCGAGCCGAAGCCGGGGCAGCAGTCGGTCAGCGGCAGGTCGTTGTCGATGGTTTTCGGCACATGGATCGCCTGCACCGGATAGCCGAGCGTCTGCGACAGTTGCGACACCTTGTAGCAAGTGTCGGCCGAATCGCCGCCGCCGTTGTAGAAGAAATAGCCGATGTCGTGCGCCTTGAACACCGCGATCAGCCGTTCGTATTCGCGGTCGTTGTCTTCCAGCCCCTTGAGCTTGTAGCGCGCCGAGCCGAAGGCGCCGGAAGGGGTGAAGCGTAGCGCGGCGATATCGGCGTCCGATTCCTTGCTGGTGTCGATCAAATCCTCGCCCAGCGCGCCGATGATGCCGTTGCGGCCGGCAAACACGGTGCCAATCTTGTCCTTGTGCTTGCGCGCAGTTTCAATCACCCCGCAAGCGGAGGCATTGATGACGGCGGTGACGCCGCCAGACTGGGCGTAAAGGGCGTTCTTCTTGCTCATGGGTGTGAACCTCCAGTGAGTGATGGGAACAGCATGAACCGGATTCTGCCGTTGCCATTTTCGCATTGATGCGCGCGTCGGGGAAAGAGAAATGCTGCAGGAATGGCGCAAATGATGATTTTTGTCATGTCTGCCGGCGAGTGGTGTAAACGCTTCGCGTCGAAATGCTATGCCTGGGTTGTGACGCCAGGATGATGGATGTGCGCACCACATGTTTTGGGCTGTGCTGAAGACTTGCCGCGACCGGAGTACAATTGGCCGAAATCGAAACATTCATTCAGGAGCAACCATGAGCAATTCCGTACACGGACACGAAGTGCTGCATTTCATGTTGGAGCAGGGCGAGGCATTTTCAAAGGAAAGCCTGCGGGTCGCGATTGTTAACCGCTTTGGTGCCGATGCCCGTTTCCACACCTGCAGCGCAGAAGGGATGGATGCGGCGCAACTGATCGAATTCCTGTCGCAAAAGGGAAAATTTGTCGAAAATGGAAACGGTTTCAACACGCAGGCCGAAAAAATCTGCAATCACTGATGGCAAGGTTGTGTTGATGACATGATGGTTTCGTTTTTGTGTTTACGGCTTTTTTTGGCGACAACGAAAAATAATTGCATGGGGTAGTAGACTTATTTAGAATGGGTGCTATAATACATGTCTTCGCGGCTGTAGCTCAGCTGGATAGAGTACTTGGCTACGAACCAAGGGGTCGTGGGTTCGATTCCTGCCAGCCGCGCCAGCATCACTAAGGGTTCACCGAAAGGTGGACCCTTTTTCATTTCTGGCGTTGTGACAGATTTGTGCCATGGCTCATGGCACACTCCCCACTAACGATTCAAGCCGGTCAGCATAGGGTGCCAGATGGTCAGCAGACATGTGCACTCCGGACAACGCGACAGTTTCCTGCCAAATGTCCGTTTACACAAAATTCTGTACAGGCCCAACCTCGGAAAAGGCCACGCACAAGGAAGACAAGAAGAAGCTCGTCTGGCTTCACACCTTCCTCGGTGATGTGAACCTCGACCAGATTGACTTGGACATGATAGACCGCATACGGTCAGCCAAGCTCAAAGAGGCCACCAAAGCCACGACCAACCGCTATCTGGCGCTGGTTCGCGCCATTCTGATTCGGGCAAGGGATGAATGGGAATGG
>JAGSYW010000063.1 GCA_018262475.1 Burkholderiaceae bacterium
CAACGAATCGTCGAAGAAGATGGCGGACATCATCAACGTCATCGACGGCATTGCGTTCCAGACCAACATTCTGGCGCTGAACGCGGCGGTGGAAGCGGCACGCGCCGGCGAACAGGGCCGCGGCTTCGCGGTGGTGGCAACAGAAGTCCGCAGCCTGGCACAAAGGAGCGCAGCGGCTGCACGCGAAATCAAGACCCTGATCGATGATTCAGTCAGCAAGGTTGGCGAAGGCAGCAAGCTGGTCGAGCAGGCGGGCACGACGATGGAAGAAGTGGTGTCGAGCATCAAGCGCGTGCATGACATCATGGGCGAGATCACGGCTGCGAGCAGCGAACAGAGCGACGGCATCGAGCAGTGAGCGTGTTCCGGACAGGCTCGGATGTGGCAGCGCCAGCGGCCAGGCGAACGGCCATCGCCCCTAGGCCCGCAGCCAAACCGATGACTCGGGCGGTGAGCAAGCCTGCGGCGCCAGCGAAGGCACCGCAGATTGCCGCGCCACGAGCGGATGCAGGTAAGGGCGATGATTGGGAAGAGTTCTGATTGCGTTTACTGAACCATATTACGGATGAACTTCAAAAGCCCCTGCTTTCAAGCCGGGGCTTTTTCATCTCCGGTTTGCGCGGGCAAAATGTGCGCTGCCGAATGTTGCGGATCGCAGCTCTGTCTCGTTGCAGATCAGCAGGAATAAGACATTTTTTCTCAACCGGTACAACCGTTGATAAATCCGGAAAACTCATGCGGCTTTCATGGTAACCTAGTCAACTAATACAGTGGCGCGCCGGTCTTATCAGGCGCAAGCCCGCCAGCCTTTCAAAGCAACCAGAAATACAGGAGAAGCAATGCAAACCAAGTCTGTACTGACCCTTGACGACGTCCAGAAGATCGCTGCCGCGGCCGAGGCCGAGGCTACCAAGAATGGCTGGGCGGTCGCAATTGCCGTTGTGGACGACGGCGGTCATCCATTGTGGCTGCATCGGATGGATGGTGTCGCTCCGGTCGCGTCGTATATTGCGCCAGCGAAGGCAAGAACGGCCGCGCTTGGCCGCCGTGAGTCGAAGATTTACGAAGATATGATCAACAGCGGCCGAGTGTCGTTCCTTAGTGCGCTGCCGGTTATCGACGGCATGCTTGAAGGCGGTGTACCGATTATGGTCAATGGTCAGTGCGTTGGCGCAGTTGGCGTTTCTGGCGTGAAGTCGATTGAGGATGCACAAATCGCGAAGGCAGGCATCGCCGGGCTTGCGATGTAAGCGCGCAACAGCAAAGAAAAAGCCACCCGTGCGGGTGGCTTTTTTGCAGGAATTACCGGTTTCCTTGTGGTGCCCGGAACCGGAATCGAACCGGTACGCCATTGCTGGCGAGAGATTTTAAGTCTCTTGTGTCTACCAATTTCACCATCCGGGCAGGAGCGGAATTGTAGCATTCGGCGGCGAAAATATGTCAGGGTAATGCGATCTTCAAAACCATGCAGGAGAAAAAAATGAAAAATGCAGTGCGCGCAATACTCTTTTCACTGGCCTTTCTCGCCGCTTCGCCTGCTTTGGCGGCAGTGCCGGAAAATGCGGCGGAAATCAAGGCACATCTGGAATTCATGGGCTATGAAGTGTCCTATTTCAAGGATCATATGGTGGCAAAACATCCGATACATCCGAACTTCTTGCTCAGCCAGCAAGCCAGCGGGATGATCGCGACCAAGCCGTTCAAGAGCAATGCCACCGGCAAGCAGAACCGTGCCAAACTGCTTGCAATCTCGAACGATTTGAATGCAGGTGCGCTGGCAGCCAGGTATTACATCGACAAGGAGAACGACATGGTGGTTGAGGCGTTTTATCCGGGAAGCTACAGCAAGCAATCGTTCACCCTGTTTATCGATGCGTTTAACATGATGCAAAAGCAGGTCCAAGCCGATCTCAAGCTGCTTAGTGAGTATTTTGAGTGATGAACCATGCCAAGCACGAAACTTCCTTTCGCCCAGCCTGATTATCGGGTTACCGTTACCGATGTTCCCTATCGGCAGGTAGATGGGCGCATCCTGCTGCGGTCGCTGATTTATCAGCCGGAGGGCGAGGGGCCGTTTCCGGCAGTGGTGTGTGTGCATGGCGGTGCGTGGATGTTCGGTGACCGCACGGCGACGCAAGGGTTCGCCGACATGATTGCCGCCTGCGGCGTGGTCGTGATGGCGATCGATTTCCGCATGGCGCCGCGTGATCCGTATCCATCGTCGCTGGCCGATATCAACTATGCGGTGCGCTGGCTCAAGCAGAATGCGGCGATGTTTTCGGTTGAGCCGACAGCGATTGGCGGACTCGGAGTTTCCAGCGGCGGGCATTTGATCCTGCTGTCCGCGTTGCGTCCATTCGACCCGCGTTACGCCGCCGATGAGCTTCCTGAAGCAGTCAGAGAGGATGCGCGCCTCGCTTTTGTCATCACCTGTTCCGGCGTGCTTGACCCGCTGGATCGCTACCGGATGGCGCAGCAGAGCGGAGATCAGGAAATCATTGCTTGCCACGATGCCTACTTCCGCGACAGCGATGTGATGTGCGAAGCCAGTCCGCCGCTGATTCTGGAACGCGGCGAAAAGGTGGATTTGCCGCCGGCGCTGTTTTTTCAGGGGAGCGAAGATACGCGCGTGCCGCCCGGTACCGCGCAGCGGATGGCGGAGCTGTGCATCGCTGCCGGCGGTCAGGCCGAGGCCGTGATTTACCCTGGCGCGGGGCATGCAATCGGTTCCTGGAGCCGGTTGGAACTGTTCGACATGCTTCGGCGCACAATGAGCTTCATCGGCAGCAGCGTGTCCGGCGCACATGCGGATCTCAATCCCTCCTCAGGCAACTGACTACGGCCTGTTTGCACTGATCGCATCAGGTGGGGCGTTGATTGCGCGGCCATGCTGGCGGCGGGCAAAGCGCTGGCGCGTCATTCTGAATTGTGGGGGTATATAGCCAAAATCATATTCCAGGCCACATATTTGCTAGTTGTTTTTAAATACTGGTGGGAGTATATTTTGGGGCTTAATGAACAGAAATGACTTTTGGGTCAGTTATTTTGGCTATGCCAGACATGTCATAGCAGGCGCTTGCTCAGGAACGAGCCACGTTTGACCTCGTCTTCAGCATTTCCGGAATCAGGCTAGAATTAAAAAAACAGGGTTCGTACAAGCATATTCGTTCAACCACAATGCTGGAGGTCCGATCATGATGCGTTTCGGTTTCAAACCCCTCAAGCAGTGCAGCATCGCCAGCGGCGGCTGCTATGTCATCGAAGTTCAGGCACCCGAGCCGATCCGGGTCGATTCTCCCGCGCTATCCGTGATGACCGATTTGCGCCAGACGCAGACGGTGACGGTGTCGCCGGATGTGACTTACGCCGAAGCCAACCATACGATGGTGCAAGCCAAGGTTCACCAGCTGATCGTCACCGGCGACGACGGCAGGATCAAGGGCGTGCTGACCACGAACGATTTGTGGAGCGAGCGGCCGATGCAGATTGCGGTCAAACGCGGCATCCGGCACAGTGAACTGCTGGTGCGCGACATTATGACGCCGGTCGAATCGCTCGATGTGCTGCGTCTGAAGGATATCGAGCAAGCAAAGGTTGGCGACATCATTGCAACGCTCAAGGCCGCAGGCCGGATTCATGCGCTGGTGGTGTGCGACGAGCCATCCGGCAGCCAGAAACTGCGCGGCATTTTTTCGGCGGCGAATATTGCGAAACAGATGGGTGCGGAAGTCGTGTCGCATGAAACGGCGCGCACTTTTGCCGAGATCGAAGCGGTCATTGCGGGTTAGTAGGTGATGCGTCAGCAGCCGGCAAAACCGGACTGATGGCGGCATTCGCGCTGGCTATCAGCTTGCCGCCATTTTTTTCAGAGTCACGTAATCCGCCTTGCCGGTGCCCAGGAGCGGCAGGCGCTCAAGCAGTTCGATCCTGCGCGGCAGCAGCAGTTCGGGCAAGCCTTGTGCTTGCGCTGCTGTGCGCAGCTGCTCGCGGGTCAGCTTGGCATCGGTGGTGAACAGTACTAATGCTTCGCCGCGCTGCGGGTCGGGCTGGGTGACGATGGCGTGCATCTTGTCCGGGCTGACGGTGAGCGCCAGGTTTTCGACCACTTCGAGCGAAACCATTTCGCCGGCGATCTTGGCAAAGCGCTTGACGCGGCCGAGCACATGGACGAAGCCTTCGGCATCGACTTCGACCACATCGCCGGTGTCATACCAGCCTGCGCCGACGGATGATTGCGGCGCTTCCAGCTCGCCCGGATGCTCGTAGCGGTAATAGCCGCTCATCACGTTCGGGCCGCTGACATGCAGGATGCCGCCATGATCGATGCCTGGAACTGGCACCACCTTGTGCCGGATGCCGGGCAGCAACTGGCCGACGGTGCCGCTCTTGAACGCCATCGGCGTGTTGACCGCCAGCACCGGCGCGGTTTCGGTCGCACCATAGCCTTCGAAAATGCGGATGCCGAATTTCTCGAACCACAGGTCACGCACTTGCTGCGACAGTTTTTCCGCGCCGGCCACGACATACCGCAGGCGGTAAAAATCATACGGGTGCGCGAACTTGCCGTAGTGGGCGAGGAAGGTGCCGGTGCCGAAAAGCACAGAGCAGCCGCGGTCGTAGGCCAGTTCGGGGATCACGCGGTAATGCAGCGGCGTTGGGTACAGGAACAGGCTGGAGCCGGTCAGCAAGGGCAGGATGGCGCCGGCGGTCAGGCCGAACGAATGGAAAATGGGCAGCGCGCTCAGGAATTTGTCTTCGGTCGAAATGTCGATGATGGCGCGCACTTGCGCGATGTTGGCCAGAATCGCACGGTGCGACAGCACCACGCCTTTGGGACGCCCTTCGGAGCCGGATGTGAACAGCACCACCGCCGCATCTTCCGGGCTGGCGAAGCAGCGGCTGGCCGCATGCGGGAACCAGCGTGCATAGCCTATCCACCATAATTTATCGATCAGTGTTAGTTGTTCGCGTAAATCTTCCAGATAGACGATGCGCAAGCCTTGCAGGGCGGCGACCTTGTCTTCCAGTTTCGCCTGTTCGAGGAAGGCGCGCGAGGTGACAATCGTGCGCACCCCAGCAGCAGTGCAGGCGCTCTGCATGCCTTCGGTGCCGGCGGTGTAATTCAACAGCGCCGGCACGCGGCGGAAGGCGGACAGGCCGATGATCATCGCCAGCGTCGGCGCCAGATTCGGCAACAGCAGGCCGATGCGCGCGCCGGGCGCTTCCAGCCGGCTGCCGATGCGGCCGAGCATTAGCATCATTTTCAGCATGTCGCCATAGCTGTAAATCACCTGCTTGACGTCTTCCACCATTGGGCGCTGGCGGCCAAAAATGCGCACCGCTTCCAGCACGGCGTCGAAAATCGTGGTTGGCATGCGCGTTTCGAACAGCATTTCCTGCATGATGCGCCGCATGGCTTCAGCCATCTGGTGGCGGCGTTGTTTGGCCGTCGGCAAAACTGGCATCTCGATTTTCGTCGCAGGCAGAATGGTGAGCCGCATTTTTGGAAACCAGCCGCGCGGGGCGGAACCGCTCATGCGCGAAAAATAGCTGCGCTGCGGGCCATCGAGCCGCACCGGGATGATGGTGGCGCCAGTCTTGCCGGCAACGAAGGCCGAGCCTTCATACACCTTCATCAGCGCGCCCGTCAGCGTGATCCGGCCTTCGGGGAAAATTACCACCGGCCGACCGGATTCGACCAACTGGATGATTTGTCGCGTTGCCATTGGATTGGTCGGTTCAACCGTGATGTGATCGACCATTGCCAGGATGAAGCTGAAAAATGGCACTTGTGCGATGCGGGTATTGACCACGAAGATTGGATCGACTGGCAGAAACAGACCGAGCAGCAGGCCATCGAGAAAAGATTCGTGGTTGGCGACGATCAGCAATTTCGGCACACCGAAATCCGGATTCGCACTTTTAACCTCGACTCGAAACAGCAGCTTGCACAGCACGAGCAGAATCGGGCGCAAAATGGGGCGGATCAGGGTTTTCAACATGTCAGTTTCTCCGGAAAATCCAAGCAATGAAACGGTTCAGGTATTCGGGCGTCACGCTGTAGATGTAGGCCGCGATGCCTGCGTTGATGACGGCGGTCAGCAGAAAAATTTGTGGTACGGTGGCGCCGCAGGACAGTAATGCAATCGCCAGCAATGCAGCCGCCACCATGAACGCGGCGTTCAGGATGTTGTTGGCGGCAATGACGCGCGAACGGTGCGAAGCTTCCGAGCGCGTTTGCATCAGCGCATACAGCGGTACGCAATAGAAGCCGCCGAAGATGCCAATCATCGTCAGGTCGAATAGCACGCGCCAGCTGTTGGGGGCGGACAGGAATTGAGTCACGTTCAGCCCAAGCGCGCCGGCGTGCGGACTCGCCAGCCACAGGTCGAGCGCGAACACGGTCAGGCCGATTGAGCCGAGAGGAACCAGCCCGGGTTCTATTTTCTGACCGGAAAGTTTCTCGCACAGCAGTGAACCGGCACCGATACCGACTGAGAAGATCGCCAGCAAGAGTGTGACCACGCCTTCGCTGCCGCCAAGGTAATCTTTGGCGTAAGCCGGGAATTGCGACAGGAAGATCGCGCCGTAAAACCAGAACCAGGAAATGCCGAGGATGGCGAGAAAGACGGCGCGATTCTGTTTCAGCGCCGCCAGATTGCGCCAAGTTTCGGATAACGGATTCCAATTGACGGCAAGATCAGGTTCCGGTGCTGGAGCCAGAGGAATTGAGCGGCTGGCCAGATAGCCGGCAATCGCAATTGTCATGCAGGCAACAGAGGCCAGATGCGCGCCATATTCGCCCAGCGCGATCAGCGAACCACCAAGGATGGTACCAAGCAGAATGGCAAGAAAGGTGCCTGATTCGACCAGCGCATTGCCGCCGATCATTTCGTTTTCATGCAAGTGCTGCGGCAATATTGAATACTTCAGCGGACCAAACAGTGTTGAATGCAGCCCCATCAAAAACAGCGCCACCAGCAGGCAAGCCAGGTTTGGCAGCCAGAAACCGACGGCGGCAATCAGCATGATGCCGATTTCCAGCAATTTCACCAGCCTGATCAGGTGCGATTTTTCGTACTTGTCGGCCAGCTGGCCTGATGTGGCAGAAAACAGGAAAAACGGCAGGATGAACAGCCCGGCGCAGACATTGACCATCAATTCCGGTGCGACGCTGCTCATTCTTGTGCCTTGGAATGCAATCAGGATCACCATCGCGTTTTTTAACACGTTGTCGTTTAGGGCGCCAAAAAATTGCGTTACGAACAGCGGCAGGAAACGCCTGACCCCCAGCAGCTTGAATTGGTTTTCCACAAAATTTCTTTCTTTTCAGGCTTCTGTGTTGATGTAATGCAGTACTTTTTCGAGTGAATCCTGCAGGAATGCCTTTTCGACCCAGAAGAAAACTTCCTTGCCTTCCTTGCAGCTGCCAAGCACGCCCGCTTCGCGCAGAATCTTCAGGTGATGCGATACCGCAGGTCGTGACAGGGTCGATGTTTCGGCAATCTGGCTCACGTTCAGTCGTTCGCCCGGTTCAAAAATCAGCAATATCCGTTGGCGATGCGGGTCGCCAAGGGCGGTAAATACTTTAGCGATGGTTTGCCAAGCTTCGGGCAAGTTTTTGAGGTATTCGGTTTTCATGGTTACATGTTTAAACATTTCGACTTATAAGTCAAGTTCAAATTTGCCTTTGCCGTTTTGAGGTGCGTTATTCAGTATCGAAGGCAAATCGGTGCAGGTGGCCAACAATAGCGCCTGCACATCATTTGACGCTTAAAAATCCTTGGCCAGATAAGGCGCATTCTTTGGAATGCGCAGGCTGAAAAGGAAGGAGATGACCAGCATCACTGTAACGTACCAGTAGAACGCCGTTTCATGGCCGATGGATTTCAGGCCCAGCGCGACAAATTCGGCCGAACCGCCAAACATTGCATTAGCTACGGCGTAGGAGAGTCCGACCCCGAGCGCGCGCAATTCCATTGGAAATACTTCCGCTTTGACGATGCCGGCAATCGAGGTGTATAGGCTGACGATGGTCAGTGCCAGCGAAATCAGGAGGAATGCTAGCAGCGGACTAGAAATGAAGCGTAGCGTCGTCATCAGCGGCACGGCCACCAGCGCGCCCAGCCCGGCGAACAGCAGCATGTTGCTGCGGCGGCCAATTCTGTCGGACAAGGCTCCCAGCACCGGCTGCATGCACATGAATACGAAGAGTCCGCCGGTCATGATGGTGCTGGCAGTTTTGATCGACATGCCGACGGTGTTCACCAAATATTTCTGCATGTAGGTCGAAAAAGTATAGAAGCTGAGCGAGCCGCCAGCCGTGTACCCGACAACAGTAAAAAACGCTGCCTTGTGATCGCGAAATAGGGCGCGAATACTGCCGGCATCCTTGCTTTTCGTGACCTCCTGGGTAGCTGTTTCTTTCAGTGTGCCGCGCAGCATCAATGCGACGATGGCAGCGATGGCGCCAATGACAAACGGGATGCGCCAGCCCCACGCTCTTAGTTGGGTGTCATCCAGCAGTTGCTGCAGGATAACGAGAACCAGCACCGCCAGCAACTGACCGCCGATTAGCGTCACATACTGGAACGACGAGTAGAAGCCGCGCCGGCCACGCATTGCGACTTCGCTCATGTAGGTGGCAGTGGTGCCGTATTCGCCCCCGACCGACAACCCTTGCAGCATGCGTGCAAGCAGCAGCACGACCGGTGCCAGCAGACCGATGGTTTCATACCCCGGCAGGAGGGCAATTGCCAGCGAACCTCCGCACATCATCATCACAGACGTAACCAGCGCCTTTTTGCGCCCGCGTTTGTCTGCAATCCGTCCGAAGAACCAGCCGCCGATTGGGCGCATCAGGAAGCCAACTGCAAACACGCCAGCCGTTTTCAGCAGTTGCACCGTCGGGTCACTTTGAGGGAAAAAGGCTGGGGCAAAATACACCGCGCAAAAAGCGTATACATAAAAATCGAACCATTCGACCAGATTGCCTGATGAGGCGGCAAAGATGGCAAAAATGCGTTTGCGTCTTTCTTCGGGCGTGTAGTCGGGCAGTTTTGGGGCGTCATCCGTATCCGATAGCAGCAAGTCCGGCGTCAGTTCCGATGTGATGTCTTTTGCGGGGTGTGGCGTAGTCATGGGGGTACCAAGAAGTGCTTAATTGAATGCTGCTTTGGGCAGTCTGGCCGGGAGATAAATCGCGCGATTGTACAATAAATTCAAGTATTAACAACAAGCCAACGCTTTGAGTGGCGCATGCAGAAAAATCACAAAAATCGTCACAACTGTTGCGATGCCGGAGAGAGTGATTGCGGCTTGCGTGAGGTTTATACTGTTGTATGGCCTCAATGCAGGCTGACGATTGTTGAAAAATATTATTCCTGGCGATTTGCGTCGGGCTATAAGGCATGCCGGACACGATACGATCCACCGCCGATCAGCTTGATGATCACAATGGCACAGTTTCTAGACGGATGCTGGGCACCCACATCGCGCTGTTTGCCACTGGTTTCGGCGCTTTTCTTTCGCTGTATTGCACCCAACCCTTGCTGCCTCTGCTCCGTCAGATATATGGCGTGAGCGAATTGCAGGCCAGTCTGACGGTGAGCGCGCCGGTGCTGGCTGTGGCCTTGATGGCTCCGCTGGCAGGCATGATGGCGGATGCATTGGGGCGCAAGCTGGTCATTGTGGCTGCACTTTTCGGGCTGGCATTGCCAACCGTACTGGTGGCGACTTCCGACAGTCTGAATCAAATCATCCTTTGGCGGTTTTTTCAGGGGATTTTTGTCCCGGCTGTCATATCCGCGACGATTGCCTACATTAGCGAGGAATCGGCTACCGGTACGGTTGGGGCGACGATGGCGACCTATGTCACTGGCACGGTGGTAGGCGGGTTTGTTGGCCGTTTTTCTGTTGGCTGGATTGCGCAGCACTCTGGTTGGCGCGAGGCATTTGTGTTGCTGGGGGCGCTATCGCTGGTGATTGCGCTGATGGCATGGTGGCTTTTGCCTGCTGCCACGCGGTTCGTACGGCAAAAAAATGCGGCTAACGCGTTGCGTTCGATGGGGCGACATTTCCGCAATCCGCAGCTGCTGGCGACGTTTGCGGTCGGGTTCAATGTGCTGTTCAGCTTGGTTGGTGCGTTCACCTATGTGAATTTCTATCTGGCGGATGAACCTTTCATGCTGGGAACGGCGGCGCTGGCATCGATATTCGCCGTGTATCTGGTTGGGGCCGTGGTGACGCCGCTGGCAGGCAGACTGCTTGACCGCATCGGCTTTAGGCGGATGTTGATGCTGGCGGTGGCCATGTCCGCTTGCGGTTTGTTGCTGACATTCATGCAATCGCTTTCGGCAGTAATTGTGGGATTGGCGATTCATTCCAGTGGCGTGTTTGCCTGCCAGTCGGCATCTTCAGGCCATGTCGGCAAGGCTGCGCATGAGGCGCGCTCTTCTGCTGCCGGATTGTATGTGACCTTTTATTATCTTGGTGGTTTTGTCGGCTCGTCATTGCCCGGCTATCTCTGGAACTCGACTGGCTGGACCGGTTGCGTCGGACTGATGCTCTGTTTGCAAGCCATCACCATTATCATTGCCCACAAGCTGTGGGCCGACAAGTGACGTTGGGCATCATGGTTTTGCCTGGTGCAAAGGCGGGCTGTCAGCTGATTTTCGCCACTACCGGCGCGTGATCCGATGGTTGCGGCCATTTGCGTGGCGCACGGTCAATGATGCAGCTAGTGCAGCGTTTTGCCAATGGGTCTGACAGCAGAATATGGTCGATACGTAGCCCGCGGTTCTTCTGGAAGCCGAGCTGGCGGTAATCCCACCAGCTGTAAGTTTTTTCCGGCTGCTCAAACAGCCGGAATGCATCCTGCAGCCCGATTTGCTGCAACTGCCTGAAGGCGGCACGCTCCGGTTCGGAAACCAGCACGCTGCCTTGCCAGGCGGCCGGGTCATACACGTCGCGGTCATCTGGAGCGATGTTGAAATCGCCCGCCAGCGCCAGCGATGGATGCGCTTTGGCTTCGTCGGCAAGCCAGTCGTGCAGCGCCTCCAGCCATTGCAATTTGTAGGCGTACTTGTCCGAACCGACTTCCTGCCCGTTGGGCACATAAGCGCAAATCACGCGTACGCCATCAATGGTGGCCGCAATGATGCGCTGCTGTTCATCGGCAAAGCGCGGGTTGTTTTTTACCACCTCGCTCATCGGTCGCTTCGACAGGATGGCGACACCGTTGTAGGTTTTCTGGCCAGAAAAAACGGCCTGATAACCGGCGGCTTCGATTTCCAGCAGCGGGAACTTGTCGTCGGTCAGCTTGGTTTCCTGCAGGCACAGCACATCGACCGGGTTGTCCTGCAGCCATTGCAGCACTTGCGGCAGGCGGACTTTGAGCGAATTGACGTTCCAGGTAACGATTTTCATGCAGTTCCTCAGGCTATGGGCGCTTGCCGGTATTGCCGCAGGATTTGCGTGCCCATCGGCAGGCCGACATGCGTGGCAATCACCGGGCATTTGACCTTGAACAGGAAAAATACGTCGTGACCACGGCCGGAAAGCGATTCGAAGTTTCCTTGCCCCTTGGCGATCACCATGTCTGCCGCAGCGAACTGGTGCTGCAGTTCCGGTGAGCACTCTGTCAGCAGCGTGCCGGGCGCATCCGATCCGTTGTCAATCACGGTGGTGATGTCAGGCAGGCCGACGGCATGCGCATCTACTAGAGTCGCGTCATTCAGCACCGGCGCGCCGCGCACCACCACGGTCACGCGCTCCGGCCCGAGCTGTTCAATTAGCAGCCGGTCGAATGCAATTTCGCCGGCATTGTCGGCCAGATACAGGATGCTTTTTGCTGCTGCGGATGCTGCGCGGTAGTATTCCCATTCGCCCACGAACGGTTCTGTCAGCGCATGGCGGATCGATGCGCGCACGTCATCTTCCTCCACCATGCTTTTCATCCCCATATCGATCACGTTGCCGGCGATCGCCAGTCGCGTGGCCATGGCTAGCGGATCGGCTGCAGCAGCTATCTGTGCCCGCAGTTCAGGCAGCAGATCCAGCGCCATTGCATTGTGCCGCGCTTTCACTGCAGCATACGGGTCGCCAACCTGCGAAATCTCGCGCAGCTTGCGGTGTACCAGTTGCGCCAGCACTGGTGGTGAATGTTCCAACCCATGCTCGCTTAACCAGCGCATCACGTCGCGTACAATCCGCTCCTGCGCGGCAAGGTCGTGTGTGACCAGCCTGGCGGCATCCAGCGATTGCCGCACGAAGCAGGTCACGCAATCCAGCGACATCTTCATGTTGCGTCTTACAGCACCTCGCTCGCGTAATCCGCCAGACGGGAGCGTTCACCGCGTGCCAGTGTGACGTGGCCACTGTGTTCCCAGCCCTTGAAG
>JAGSYW010000006.1 GCA_018262475.1 Burkholderiaceae bacterium
AAGTTTTCGACCATCACGTCGCTTTGCTTGATCAGGCGGGTCAGAACATCCTTACCTTCGGCGGTACGTGCGTTCAGGCACAGCGCGCGCTTGTTGCCGTTGAACATCGTGAAGTACAGCGAGTCTGCACCTTCGACGTCACGCAGCCAGTCGCGAGTGGCGTCGCCGGAGCCCGGCATTTCGCACTTGATGACGTCTGCGCCCATCTGGCCCAGCAGCTGGGTACATGCAGGACCAGCCTGCACGTGCGTGAAGTCCAGCACTTTGATACCTTCTAATGCTTTAGTCGACATAATCTCAAAATTCCTTTTGATTGTGTTGTTCCTGAAACAGACCTCAAGGGTTCTGCCCAGCACCTAAAATCGCCTTTGCAGGCGGGTTAGTTATAGCTTTCAAGCCCCCTAAAACCCCATTTATTCAATGGAATAGGGCCAGTCTGCTTAGAAGCACCTGGCATTTTACCCAATACCTGATATTTATCAATAGCGTGTCAACCCGCGAGCTTGTTACGATGTGATGTGTATTGTTATATCTCCTTGGAAGGCGCTGCTCGATACTGTGCTCAGTATTCGCTATCCAAGAAACATGCCTGCTGGCTCTGTTTGGGAAAATACAGACAAATCAATGTGTTGCAAGGTGTTGTGTGTTCTTTTTAATATGATTGCTGCCAATAGTGTGCTGTCTGGCAGTGTGTTGGCGGTGTTTGGCAGTTTCGGGGCTGCTGTCCATAAACTATGTTCAAGCGCAGAGGTTTTATTGTGCGGCCTTTATTTTTCGTAAGTTTTTTGTACAATTAATATAAACATATAATGTTTGTTTAATCGAACGGAGGTTGCATGAAACTCAAGACAGAAGACGGAGGCTGGAATCCTTACGTTGCCGGAGCGCTGTTGGGTGTGCTGGCGGTATTGTCGGCTTATGCCACTACCATCTGGCTAGGCAAAACCAGTTACCTGGGCGCATCAACCACATTCGTGCGGGTTGCTGGCTTTATAGAAAAACTATTTTCGACCGCGCATGTGGCAGCAAATGCTTATTTCATCAAGGAAAAAATCGCGATCGACTGGCAGTTCATGCTGCTGATCGGCATTTTTATTGGCGCGCTGGTTTCGTCACTGACAGACAAAAGTTTCAAGCTGGAAAGCGTACCGCCTGCATGGGCTGAGCGCTTTGGGCCTTCAGTTGCGCGCAGAGCAATTGCGGCCATCGTTGGTGGCGCCATCGCAATGATTGGTGCGCGCATGGCGGATGGATGTCCAAGTGGTCATGGTTTGAGCGGTTCGATGCAGCTGTCAGTCAGCGCTTTTGTTGCGCTGGCGATGTTCTTTGGCATCGGCATCCTCATGGCCAACCTTGTTTACCGGAGGAAATCATGAGCACCGCACAATGGCTAGGCTTGATTGCAGGCATCGCATTCGGATTCCTGCTGCAAAAGGGACGTGCCTTGCGTTTCGATAAACAGATTGGTGCGATGCTGCTGAAAGACATGACCATCGTGAAGTTCATGCTGTCGGCAATTCTCGTCGGCATGGTTGGCATCATCGCATTATCTAGTGCTGGATTGATAAAACTCGGACACAAACCGATGAATGTTGGCGCGGTGCTGATAGGTGGTGTTCTATTTGGTGGTGGCTGGGCCATCATGGGATTCTGCCCAGGCACGTCGGTAGGGGCGCTCGCTGAAGGGCGCTGGCACGCGATTTTTGCGATTGTCGGGATGATCGTTGGGGCAGCGATTTACGCCGAACTGTATCCGTACTTCAAATCGACCGTGCTGGCCTGGGCCGACTACGGCAAGATCGGTTTACCTGATGTGCTGGGCGTTTCGCCGTGGGTCGTCGTTGCTGCATTCTGGATGGCCTGCATCCCGCTGTTTGTCTGGTTCGAGCGCAAGGGGCTGTGACGAAAGGGCCAGTCGGTTGGGCGGACATGCTGGAAGCTCAATCGCATGACTGACGATGAATAGGTGGCGGCGGCATTGGGATTCCTCTTGGCAAAGTTGGTGTTCTGAACCGCTGAGGCTAAGCAGGCAGTTGGTTTCAAGTGTGGTAGTCGTGGCACCAATGGCGGTACAATCGAAAAATGGATCAATTTACCGAACTGGCCTGCTTTCTTGAAGCACAGGCTGATCCTCATTTATTGTTTGACCGCCAGTACCGCATTCTGGCGGCGAATGCCGCTTTCCGCGAATATGCACACGCTGACGCTTCGGTGATCGGTCGTACATGCTATGAAGTGTCGCACCACTATGCGGCGCCTTGTGATCAGTCCGGCGAAACTTGCCCCCTGGCGCGCAGTGTCATATCCGGCCGGCAGGAATGCGACGTACACTTGCATTACACGCCGCATGGCGAGGAATACGTCAGTATCGAGCTGACGCCAATACGCAACCGACAAGGCGAAATCGTTTGCTTTGTTGAGCGAATGAAGCCCGTCAGTGAAACAAAAGTGTTTAATGACGAACAGGGGGTGGTCGGCCGGGCGGAAACGTTCCAGAAAATGCAGGCAATGGCAGCCAGAGTGGCGCCTTCGGATGCGGTAGTGCTGCTGCTGGGCGAGTCAGGCACAGGCAAGGAACTGGTGGCGCAGGCAATCCATCAGGCCAGCCGTCGTGCCGCAGCCCCATTTATTGTGGTTGATTGCTCCGGTATTCCTGAAACCCTGTTCGAGAGCGAATTGTTCGGGCATGAGCGCGGCGCATTCACCGGTGCCGTGGCGCGCAAGCAGGGGCTGGTCGAGGCTGCGGCTGGCGGCACGCTGTTTCTGGACGAGGTAGGCGAGATACCGCTGGCGATGCAGGTCAAATTGCTGCGTTTGCTTGAAACTGGAACATTCCGCCGAGTTGGATCGACCGAATTGCAATATGCGAACATCCGCGTGATTTCAGCCACCCATCGCAATTTGCTGCAGATGGTCAAGGCGGGTAGTTTCCGCGCGGATCTTTACTACCGGTTGAACATTTTTCCCATCCATGTGCCGGCATTGCGCGAGCGTATTGGCGATGTGCCGCTGCTGGCAAAAGCATTGCTGGCGCGTGTTGCGCCAGAACGCAAGCTGTCGCTTTCCCCGGCAGCGCTGCAGCAACTGTTGGGCTATTCGTTTCCGGGCAATGTGCGTGAGTTGCGCAATATGCTCGAGCGCGCTGCGCTATTGTGCGATGGCGATCGCATCATGCCGGAACATTTGCCGCAGCCTGAAACCACCGCGCAAGATTCGGAGGCTGAGGCGGTGGATATTGATGACGTGATGCTGCGACAGTGGCTGGCCGATTTTCGCGGCAGCCGCCGTGAATTGGCGAAGGTACTCGGAATGAGCGAGCGCACGCTGTATCGCCGCATCAGGCAACTGGGGTGATTTGGGGGGCGGGGCGGTCGGCGAGTGCGCGCGCGACCAGCATCTTCCGCACAAATTGTTACTGCAGCTTGTTTTCTGTTTCTGCCGCAGTCGCTTGAAGGTTTGCAAGTGCGAGTGCGCAGTTAATATCGCCCGCTTCTGCTCCTTGCTCATACCAGAATGCTGCCTGTTCAAGATCGCGTTCGACTCCGTGCCCGTCGCGGTAGAGGCTGCCAAGCCAAAGATGCGCTGTTACAAAGCCATTTGAGAGCGCAGCAGCAAACAGTTTCATGCCGGTTTCGTAATCCTGCTTGCCACGGCTGCCGCTGACCAGATGATGGCCGAGGATGGCCATTGAGCGCGCATCTCCTTTTTGCGCCACACGCAGCAGCCATTCATGACCCAGTTCAACATCACGTGGCACATGAACGCCGGCAAAAAACAGATCGGACAGATGGTTGCCGGCATTCAGGTAGCCAGCCTCAAACGCCTGCTCCAGTCGTTGCAGGCCGGCAGCAATGTCGCGCGAACAGCCATCGCCAGTGAGCAGCATCATGCCGACTGAAGCCTGGGCGACCACCATGCCGTTTTCTGCGCCGATGGACAGCAGCCGGAAAGCTTTTTCCTTGTTGGCTTCCAGGCCGTCGCCGGATTGGTACAGCCAGCCGAGATTGCAGCTTGCGCGGATGTCGCCTTGATCTGTCGCCTGCTGATACCAGCCGATCGCGGCCTGCAAGTTGCGTTCGGTGGCGATCCCTAGCGCATGTATTTTCCCCATGTGAAACATCGCGGTTGCGTTGCCACTTTGCGCCAGCGCATGGATGCGCTCGATTGCCAGCGGATAAAAAACTGGGGATGGGTCATCATCAACACTCGTTGTAGTCCGCGCTTGCGCTTCAGCGCGGTGTTTTGCATGTGACAGGTTGTGAACCAGGTAACAGATGAAATCGCCCATCGACTGGCTGGCAGCAATTTCAGACCAGATGATGTCATCGATTTCGCTGTCGTCGTAGTCGTACTCCCAAGTGCGTTCGCTCAGGATTTTCTGGATATCGTGCATTGCGTGGCTGGCTCTTCTATGGTGAGGTTGACCCGTGACGAAGTGGCCCTATTTGTGGTCAAGATATGTTGCGTTAGCAATGGGCCATGCATCAGCGCGGAGGGCAATTATATGCTGGATGCAATGCGGGAAGAGTTCGAGTTGTCGCCCCCCCAAAAAAAACAGCGGCCCGAAGGCCGCTGTTTTTATGCTACATGCAGTATCAGCGATTAGGCTTTTGCTGCAGCTGCTGCCATTTCATCGACCTTCTTGTTGTTTTCTTCGATGAAGCGGCGACGCCATGGCTTCAGCACGAAGAACGACAGGAAGGAGCAGGTGAAGGCGATACATGCGGACAGGATGAAGGTACGATCCCAGTTACCGCCTGCGGACAGTGCTGCTGCAAACGGAACCAGCAGCGAGGACGTGCCTTTTGCGGTGTACAGAGTACCTGCATTACCTGCAGCGTTCTTCACGCCGAAGGTGTCTGCGCACATGGACGGGAACAGCGAGAAGATCTCACCCCAGAACGCGAACGTCAGAGCAGCGAAGATCATGAAGCCGAGCGGTGTGCGGCCCCAGAAGACCAGACCCAGCAGGGAGAGGCCTTCGCAGCAGAACACGATCAGCATCGTATTTTCGCGGCCGATGCGGTCAGAGATGTAGCCGCACAGCGGACGGGTTGCACCGTTGGCGATGTTGTCGATCGACATTGCCATCGTCAGCAGAGGCAGGGTTACGCCCAGAACCGTGACCGGGATTTTCGCCAGACCATAGTCGCGAGCAACCGGGCCGAACGATGCCGTTGCCATGATACCGCCGGATGCCACACCCACGAAGCAGACGTAGATCAGCCAGAAGATCGGCTCACGCAGAATTTGCGTCGGGGTGAAATCCATCTTGCTCGAAATAACGCGAGCAACCGGCTTGATGTGCGGCGGCAGTTTGGCTTTCGGCATGAAGAAGCCAACGATAGCGATCACGATGCCCTGGCCGATACCGAAGCTGAAGAACGCCGATTGGTAGCCGGAGGCGTTAATCATGTTAGCGACCGGGATAACGGTAAATGCCGCGCCAGCGCCGAAGCCTGCTGCCGTTGCACCTGCCGCGAGACCGCGCTTGTCCGGGAACCATTTAACAGCGTTACCCACAGCGGTACCGTAAACAGCGCCAGCGCCCATACCGGAAACGACTGCTGCTGCGTACAGGAAGGTGAGGGAATCAGCCCAGGAATTCATCATCCAGCCAAGAGCTGCCAGGATAGCGCCGCCGATAATCGTCGGGCCAGGGCCGAATTTGTCTGCGCACCAACCTTCAACCGGAACCAACCAGGTTTCGAAGAAAATGAAGATGGTGAATGCCAGCTGAATCGAGGTACGCGACCAGCCCCACTTGTCTTGCATTGGCTGCACGAACAGCGTCCAGCCGTATTGCAAGTTCGCTACCGTTGCCATACAGATGATACCCAGTACCAGCTGTACCCATCGGTTTGCATACTTTTCCTCTGTAGCCATATGTCTACTCTCCTTAAGTGTGTGTGAAACAACTACCACGGAAATATGCTTCTCCGTTTTTTTGCCTGACTTCGCACCAAAAAACTGCCGTGCATTTAGCATGCTCTCACTGCTGCAACACATGACAGCCTTAGGGATTGCAACCCAATTGTGCGAGAACATTATTACCTGCACCATGACCTCGGTCAAGAATAAGGTTATTTGTTTTTATCTTTCTGTTTGCGCTTTTGATCCGTTTGCGGCAGAAAATGTGCTGATGGCATTTGCTGCGCTGGTGGTGTCATTCGTTTTTTTGCGCAACAGACGTTCAAATGTCGCAGTGCTGGTTAGCGCGCGCAGATGCTGCGCTTCGCCGATTTGTTCGTTCCCGTCGTGTGCGACGATCCGAAATGTCAGCAGCCTTCCGTCGATGGAGATCAGCTCTGCGCTCGCGGTCACCCGCAGGCCGATTGGCGTTGCGCCATGATGATGCAGGTCGATATGCGTGCCGATAGTTTGCTGTCCGGGCGGCAGGTGCGCATCAATTGCCTGCTGCGCTGCAGCTTCCATCAATGCAGCCAGTGCGGGCGTGGCCAGCACCGGCATCCGGCCACTGCCCATGTGGCGCGCGGTGTGCTGTTCGGTCACGACAATGTTGGTTGTGCCAGTAAGGCCGGAGCGGAGCGCGGCTGTTGATGCAGTCATCGTAAATCCTGGGAAATATTGGGAAAATGCGGGGGTATGGGGGTATTTTGTTTGCTTTGGCGGTATAAATGCTGGTGATGCAGAAATACTCCAGGTAGTATATTTTTGTGCCGGTGACGCCGAAAAGCAGCGCCAAAGCCTTGCTCAATGCCGTTTCATTGTCGCGCAACATCGATGTATTGCCAGTTCGATTGCAGGAACGGATGCTTCTTGAAGCCCTGTACCCACGGGCGTATCAGCCAGTTGCGCACGCGTGAAACATGCAATGACCACGCGGTATCCGCTTCCATTTGCCGGTTCATCTGCGCATACAGCCTGTTGCGCGTTGCGCCAGGCGGCAGGGCCACTGCCTTGCGGTACAGTGCATCGAATGTCGGCGAGGCATAGCAGCCGTGGTTGCCGCGCCCGGCATTCGGGCCATACAGCAGCTGTAGAAAATTCTCGCCGTCGGGAAAATCGGCATGCCATGCACTTCCCCACATCATCAGCCGGCATTCGGTTGCTGCTTTCAGGTTGTCGGCAAAATTGCTGACAGGGAATTCAGCACGGATGCCTATCCGATCCAGGCCGCGTTTCCAGATTTCCGCCACAATTTTTGAGCTAGTAACGGGTTCGCCATGAATTTTCAGTGTTAGCGGCTTGCCGTCCGGCAGTGTGCGATAGCCGTCCGCGCCGCGCCGGTAGCCGAAATGGTCTAGCAGCCGGTTCGCCAGTTCAGGTTCGTAGGCGATGCTGCTGCGGTAGCCAGGATCGTGTCCGGCTACGCCGGCTGGCACGATCATGTGTGCCTTGCTTGCCTGGCCATTGCGCAGCAGCGCGATTTCATCCTGTACGCTGTAAGCCATTGCGATGGCGCGCCGCAGCGCGATTTTTTCCCTGCTGTAGCCGCCAGTGACCGGATCGCTGAAATTGAAAAGCGTATAGGTGATTTCTGGCTCGATCATGCGCGCCAGACGGATGCCCTGCGCGGCAAATTCCGGTTTCAGCCGGTCGCCATCCAGCACTTTCGGTGCGGCCACCTGCGGCAGTTTGTCGAAATCGATTTTTCCTTCCTGAAACGCGAGCCAGCGCGACTGCTCTTCCTCGATGATCGCGATTTCTACCCGCCCGATCTGCGGCATTTTCTTGCCCTGCATTTCCTTTACGATTTGCGCGTCGTACGGATCGGAAGAGGGCTTGAAATGCCAGATGAAACCGCGGTAATCCGGGTTTGCTTCGAGCACGATTTTGCTACGCGGCACATATTGCTTCAGCCGGTACGGCCCGGTGCCGACCGGATGCTGGCCGCTTTGCGCGCCGTAGGTTTCGATCACTTCGCGCGCCACCGCCGCCAGCCCGCCATAGGCCAGCACGTACAGGAAATTCGGGTCGGGCCGGTTCAGGCGGATGACCAGCGTGTAACGATCCGGCGTCTGCAGGCCGGCAACCGGTGCATCGTAATCGAAGCGGCCTGATTTCTTTGCCCTGGCGGCCAGCGCATCCAGCCCGACGATCCTGTCTTCGACAAATCCGGCTGATGGTGAACGGTTGGCTGGATCGAGCAGCCGCTTGATCGAATAGGCGAAATCGAGCGCGGTCAGTTCGCGCTTTTTTCCGTGAAAGGCAGGGTCGGGCGTGAAATGGATGCCTTTTCTGATGTGGAAGGTGTAGGTTTTGCCGTGGTCGGACAGCTTTGGCATCGTTTCGGCCACGTTCGGTACCAGTTTTGCCGGACGGGCGAGGTAGTCGTAAGTCAGGAGTGTTTCGAAAATCGCATCGGTGACCCAGCCGGAGTAGTAATTCTGCGTGCGTGCCATGT
The DNA here is from genome assembly GCA_018262475.1 of Burkholderiaceae bacterium. GTDB lineage: Bacteria > Pseudomonadota > Gammaproteobacteria > Burkholderiales > Burkholderiaceae_D > QZKY01. The sequence continues at coordinate 8,369 of JAGSYW010000006.1, forward strand.
CGAAACCGTCGTCCGCTGCCTCGAACACGGTGTGCACCACCTTCGACGGATCAGCAGGGCTGGCGGCGTGCGCGCCAACTGCCAGAAGCAGAATGAATGTCAGGCAAAGCCGGCATTGTTGCCACATGGTTGCGTATCCCTTTGCAAAGCGATTCTTACTATTATGCTGCGCTCGGCCAGGATTGCAAAAGCCTTTATAATCGCCCATTTGCAACAGCTTTTCTGTTTGGCATGAAAGTTTTTCGCGGTATTCCTGCCGCCGATGCGCGCCATCCATGCGCGTTGGCGATCGGCAATTTTGATGGCGTACATTGCGGCCACCGCCAGTTGCTGGCACGGGTGCGCGCAGCTGCGACGCAACGCGGGATTGACGCCGCCGTGATGACTTTTCAGCCGCATCCGCGCGAATACTTTGCCCGCCTGTGCGGTGATTTGTCGAAAGTGCCGCCGACGATTGCCAACCTGCGCGACAAGCTGCTCGGTTTTGCCGAAGCCGGCATGGAGCGGGTGATCGTCGAACATTTTTCGGCGCATTTCGCTGCCTTGCCACACCAGCAGTTCATTGAGCATGTGCTGGTGCAGGGATTGCAGGTCAAATGGTTGATTGTGGGTGAGGATTTTTGTTATGGCGCGAACCGTGCCGGCAATGTCGAGCATCTGCGACAGGCTGGAAGACGCCACGGGTTCGAGGTCGAGGTGTTGCCTGATGTCGATGTTAACGGCTTGCGGATCTCATCTTCCGCCATACGTGAAGCATTGCTTGATAGCGATTTCGGGCGCGCGGCAGAATTGCTCGGCCGGCCATACGCGATTTCCGGGCGTGTGATTCACGGCAAGAAACTGGGGCGCGATCTGGGTTTTCCGACGCTCAATTTGCGCATGGAGCAGCAAATGCCGGCACTTACCGGCATTTTCGTCACGCGCGTGCATGGGCTGGCGGCTGCGCCGCTGCCGTCGGTATCGTGCATCGGCACGCGCCCGACCGTCGATGACAGCGGCCGCCGCTTGCTGGAAACGCATGTTCTCAATTATCAGGGGGACTGTTACGGTAGGCTGGTGAAGGTCGAATTCCTGCAAAAGCTGCGCGACAACCGCAAGTTCGGCAGTCTGGCCGAGCTGACGGCGGCCATTGCCGGCGATGTCGAGCAGGCGCGCGGCTATTTCCGTCGCTGAAAAAACGCCAAGCCAGCAAAACGCCAAAAAACCGTTTCTGCCCAGTTCTCGCGGTAAAATGACAGGTTTTAGTGCAGCACAGCTTTTCCACAGAAAATTATGTCCAAAAAGCAAGATAAAGGCCAATCCGCCAAGCCGAACAAGGATTATCCGGTCAATATGCTGGATACGCCATTTCCGATGCGTGGTGATCTCGCCAAGCGCGAGCCGCAATGGGTTAAACAATGGCAGGAAAAGAAAATTTACGAGCGCGTACGCAAGGCGGCCAAAGGACGGCCGCAGTTCACGCTGCACGATGGCCCGCCGTATGCGAACGGCGACATTCACATCGGTCATGCCGTGAACAAAATTCTGAAGGACATCGTCATCAAGAGCCGGACGATGGCCGGCTACGATGCGCATTATGTGCCGGGCTGGGATTGCCACGGCATGCCGATTGAAATCCAGATTGAAAAGCTGCACGGCAAGAACCTGCCGGTGGCCGAAGTGCAGGCCAAGGCACGAGCCTACGCAACCGAGCAGATCGAACGTCAGAAGAAGGATTTTGTCCGCCTGGGTGTATTGGGTGAATGGGATAACCCCTACCTGACGATGAACTTCCAGAACGAGGCCAACGAATTGCGCGCGTTGGGCAAATTGCTGGAAAAAGGTTATGTGTATCGCGGGTTGAAGCCGGTCAACTGGTGTTTCGATTGCGGTTCGGCGCTGGCCGAGGCGGAAGTCGAATATCAGGACAAGCGCGACCCGGAAATCGACGTTGGTTTCGCCTTTGCCGAGCCGGAAAAGGTAGCGGCGGCGTTCGGGTTGGCGAAACTCCCGACCGACGAAGGCAAAATTGTTATCTGGACCACCACGCCGTGGACGATTCCGTCGAACCAGGCACTGAACGTGCATCCGGAATTCGACTATGCGTTGATTGAAACCGAAAAGGGATTGCTGATTCTGGCGGAAGAGCGCGCGATGCGCGCCGCTGCTGGCGACGCGCACAACTGCTATCTGCAAAAGGCCTATGGCTTGGGCACATGGAACAAGCTGGCGACCTGCAAGGGCGAGGCGCTGGCCGGCATCAAGTTCAAGCACCCGTTCTATGACGTGCACGAAGGCTACCGCCGTTTCTCGCCGGTGTATCCGGAAGAATACGTGACGCTCGATACCGGTACTGGCGTGGTGCACTCCGCGCCGGCCTATGGCGTGGACGACTTCATATCGTGCAAGAAAAATGGCATGAAGGATGGTGACATCCTGAACCCGGTGATGGGCGATGGCCGCTATGCCTCATGGCTGCCGCTGTTTGCCGGCATGACCATCTGGGACGCATCGAAACCGATTTGCGACAAATTGCGTGAAGCCGGTGCGCTGCTGAATTTCGGCATGTCGTCGCACAGCTACATGCACTGCTGGCGGCACAAGACGCCGATTGTCTATCGCGCCACGTCGCAATGGTTCGCCGGCATGGATGTGAAGCCGAAAGACGGTGGCGCAACGCTGCGCGAGGCTGCACTGCAAGGCGTTGAAGACACGGCTTTTTTCCCTGCCTGGGGCAAGGTGCGGCTGCAGAACATGATTGCCAACCGGCCGGACTGGACGCTGTCGCGCCAGCGGCAGTGGGGCGTGCCGATGGCGTTTTTCTTGCACAAGGAAACCGGCCAGTTGCATCCGCGCACGCCGGAATTGCTGGAGCAGATCGCACAGCGGATTGAGCAGCAGGGCATCGAAGCCTGGCAGGCGCTTGACCCGAAAGAATTGCTGGGTGACGAAGCCGCGATGTATGAGAAGAACCGCGACACGCTCGACGTCTGGTTCGATTCCGGCATCACGCACCTGACGGTGATGCGCGGTTCTCACGACCAGCAGCACGCGTTCCCGGCCGACCTGTACCTGGAAGGTTCGGATCAGCATCGCGGCTGGTTCCATTCGTCGCTGCTGACCGCCTCAATGATCGACGGTCGCGCGCCGTACAAGGCGCTGTTGACGCACGGTTTCGTGGTCGATGGAGAAGGTAAGAAAATGTCGAAATCGGCCGGCAACGTGATCGCGCCGCAGCAGGTGTTCGACAAGCTGGGGGCCGACATTCTGCGCCTGTGGGTCGCTTCGACCGATTATTCCGGCGAGCTGAATATTTCGAACGAAATCCTGACGCGCGTGACCGATGCCTACCGCCGCATCCGCAACACGCTGCGTTTCCTGCTGGCGAACGTGTCCGATTTCGACCCGGCCAAGGATGCGCTGCCGATCGAGCAGTTGCTGGAGCTGGATCGGCACGCGATCGCCAACATGGGGGCGCTGCAAGCGGAGTTGCTCAAGCATTACGAAGCGTACGAATTTCACCCGGTCGTGGCCAAATTGCAGACCTACTGCTCGGAAGACCTCGGCAGTTTCCATCTCGATATCCTGAAGGATCGCCTGTATACCTCGGCTGCGGCATCGAAGGCGCGCCGTTCGGCGCAAACCGCGCTGTGGCACATCACGCAGGCGCTGTTGCGGCTGATGGCGCCGATTTTGTCATTCACGATCGAAGAGGCGTGGTCGGTGTTCGCATCGAAGGCGGAATATGCCGCTGCCGACGAAACGATTTTCACCCAGCTGTTCTATCCGCTGCCGGAAATTGCCGATGGCGCGGCGCTGCTGGAAAAATATGCGGCGTTACGCGAAGTGCGGGCACAGATCACGAAGCAGATGGAAGAAGTGCGGATTGAGGGCAAGATCGGTTCGTCGCTGCAGGCTGAAGTCGAAATCAAGGCCTGCGGCGCGAAGTATGATGCGCTGGCCAGCTTGGGCGACGATTTGAAGTTCGTATTCATCACTTCGGCGGCCAAACTGGAGAAAGTGGCGAGCGAGGCGGATGAGGCGATCAGTGTCGTGCCGTCGCAGTTCGAGAAATGTGACCGCTGCTGGCATTATCGCGACGACGTCGGTTCCGATCCGGCGCATCCGCACCTCTGCGGCCGTTGCGCCAGCAACCTGTTCGGCGCGGGCGAGTCGCGCAAGTTTGCCTGACCGAGTGCGCGCATGGCGACCAAAAAACATTTGCCGGTAGCTGGCGGTGCAAGCCTGATCCCGTGGCTGGGGATTGCAACGATCATCATCTTGCTGGATCAGCTGACCAAGATCACCATCACCAAGCTGTTTGCCTATGGCGAATCGTTGCGGGTGATGCCGGGTTTCAATCTGGTGCTGGTGTATAACAAGGGCGCGGCGTTCAGCTTTTTGGCCGCAGAGTCAGGCTGGCAACGGTATTTTTTCACCGCGATTGGCATTGCCGCCGTCGGCTTTATTTTGTATCTGCTGAAAAAACACGCCGGACAAAAGCTGTTTTGCTGGGCGCTGGCGCTGGTGCTCGGCGGCGCGGTTGGCAACCTGATCGATCGTGTGCTGTATGGTCACGTGATTGATTTTCTCGATTTCCATGTTGGCGGCTGGCATTGGCCGGCATTCAACGTGGCCGATAGCGCCATCTGCATTGGCGCGCTGATGTTCATACTGGACGAATTGCGCCGCGTCGGAAAATAATGCGGGCTGGAGTGGATGGGGGAACCGGAATGGAACTTGCAGGCAAGAAAATCGTTCTCGGGCTGACGGGCGGCATTGCCTGCTACAAGAGCGCCGAATTCTGTCGCACGCTGATCAAGGCGGGTGCATCGGTCAATGTGGTGATGACGCCGAACGCGACCCAGTTCATCACGCCGGTGACGATGCAGGCGCTGTCCGGCAATCCGGTGTATGTAGAGCAATGGGACGGCCGCGTAACCAACAACATGGCGCACATCGCGGTCACGCGTAGCGCCGATGCGTTCGTGGTGGTGCCATGTACCGCGAATTTCGCCGCTAAACTGGCGCATGGCATCGCCGACGATCTGCTGTCGTCGCTGTGTTTGGCGCGGCCGGCGCATGTGCCGTTCATGATTGCGCCGGCGATGAATGTCGAGATGTGGCAAAAGCCGGCCACGCAACGGAACATCGCGCAATTGCGCGCCGATGGCATAGGCATCCTTGGTCCTGCAGCAGGCGAACAGGCATGCGGCGATGTGGGCATGGGGCGGATGCTGGAGCCGGATGAACTGCTGCAGGAAGTGGTGGCGGCATTGCAGCCGAAAGTGTTGGCGGGCAAGCGCGTGTTGCTTACTGCCGGGCCGACGTTCGAGCCGATTGATCCGGTGCGCGGCATCACCAACCTGTCATCGGGCAAGATGGGCTATGCGGTCGCGCGAGCCGCGCGCGAAGCCGGGGCCGAGGTGCTGCTGGTGTCTGGCCCGACCGCGCTGACGACGCCGTATGGCGTGAAGCGCATCGATGTGCAAACGGCGCAGCAGATGTTTGACGTGGTGATGGCGCAGGTTGGCGGGCAGGACGTGTTCATCGCGGTGGCGGCGGTGGCCGACTGGCGCGTGGCGAATGCGAGCGGACAGAAACTGAAGAAGGATGGCAGCGGCGATGTGCCGCAACTGCAGTTCGAGCAGAATCCGGACATCCTCGCATCGGTCGCGGCGCTGGTGTCGCGACCGTATTGCGTCGGTTTCGCGGCCGAATCGGAAAATCTGCTCGATTATGGCGAGCAGAAGCGGCAGAAGAAACGGATTCCCTTGTTGGTCGGTAACATCGGCCACGAAACTTTTGGCCGCGACGACAACGCATTGGTGCTGTTCGACCAGAACGGCCATGTCGAACTGCCGCGCGGCGACAAGCAGGCGCTGGCGCGGCAATTGATCGCGAACATCGCGCAGCGGCTGTAAGGAGAAGGAATGAAAACCATCGATGTCAGGATTCTCGATCAGCGGATGAAGGAGCAGTTGCCGGCGTATGCGACGCCGGGCAGCGCCGGGCTGGACTTGCGCGCCTGTCTTGACGCGCCGCTGGAAATTGCGCCCGGAGAAACGCAACTGGTGCCGACCGGAATCGCGATCCATATTGCCGACCCCGGTTATGCGGCGCTGATCCTGCCGCGCAGCGGACTGGGGCACAAGCATGGCATCGTGCTCGGCAACTTGGTCGGGCTGATCGATTCAGATTATCAGGGGCAGCTGATGGTGTCGACTTGGAACCGCGGTCAGACGCCGTTCACTCTGAACCCGATGGAGCGCCTGGCGCAACTGGTGATCGTGCCGGTGGCGCAGGTTGGATTCAATCTTGTCGAAGAATTCGGCAGCAGCGAACGCGGCGCCGACGGTTTTGGCAGTACCGGAAAGATGTGATTATGACAGGACAAGCGATTTTCAAACGCTGGCGCCGGCTGGCCTTGTTACTACCCACGTTGCTGCTGGCAGCCTGTGCGGCACTGGAGCCGCAGCAGACCGGAGCGTCAGCCGAGGCGAAGAATGAAGCGGGCGTTGCGGTGGCAAACAATGCCGTGCCGGCAGCGACGACTGCGCCAACAGTATCGACCGCCAGCGGCAATGTCACGCATGACAAGTTGCGCGCTATTGCGACGATGCAGGAACGCCTTGATCATGTTGCTGGCCCATTGCTGCTGAAGAACGCAATCATCTGCAAGAAACAGGCGCGCAATCTGCTCGGTTTTACCGCCAAGAACCGTTATTCGTATTCCGAAGCGATGGCCGATTCGGCTCGCGATGCGCTTGGCTTGGGGGAACCGCTGCAGGTGATGTCGGTGATGGCGGGCAGCGGGGCGGAACGCGTTGGTCTGCGCAAGGGTGACAACCTGATCGCGGTGGCAAACAAGCCGATGCCGCAAGGCAGGAACGCCGAATACGATGCGCCAGCAGTGCTGGCGCCGTTCGTCGTCGGTCAGAACAGCGTCAAGCTGACCGTGCAGCGCGACGGCAAAAACCAGACCCTGAGCGTGCCGCTGACGCCTGCTTGCGCTTTCCGCATCGAGCTGGGCAATACCGACAGCGTGGACATGTACGCCGACGGCCGCCGCGTGCTGGTGACGCGCGGCATGATGAATTTCGTGCGTTCGGATGAAGAGCTGGCTTACGTGATTGCCAAGGGGATGGTGCATAACCTGCTCGGCCATCCGCAAAAAATGCAGACAGTGAAGACAACGGCCGACATCATCAATAATCTGATGCAGGTGCAGCCGGATGCCGGCAAGGTGACCGCTCTCAAGCCGGTGCCGCAGGCGATGGATACTCTGGCTGACCGGTTGTCGATGGTGGTGGTGGCGCGTGCTGGCCTGCGTGTCGATGGCGCGCCTGCGTTCTGGCAGCGGCTGGCCGCCCAGCATCCGGCCAGCGAAGCGCCGGACAGTTTTACTGCCCGCCATCCGGCGATGGCGCAGCGCATTGCTGCGATGGAAAAGGCGATCAGCCAGATCAATTCGGTGCGCGTCAGCAGGAAGCTGGTGAAGAAAGTGCAGGCGAAACCAGCCGCGCAGTCGGATGAGCAGGCCGAAGAAGCGGCATCGGATTCATCGGACGGGCAGGCAACAGAAACTGCTGCGGAGTCGGGGGCTGAGCACGCGGCTGTTGTGGCTGGCGTGGCGCATGGCGCAGTGGCAGAGCAGGCCACGGCACGCAAAGGCAAGCGAGCCAAATCGTCCAGCCGCAAGGCCGATAAAAAATCGGTGAAGAAAGCTGCCGGCAAGAAGGCCGTAAGCAAGAAATCAAAGAAAGTGGACAAGGGCGGCAAGCCAGCGAAAAAAGGCCGGAAGTCGAAAAAATAATTTGCAGGCCGCATGTCCGGCGGAGTATGTGTTGATATTGCATGTTCCAGCCGTATATCCGCTGGCGGTTGTTTTATACACCGGGTAGTATTTTAGGGACTGCGCGGAGGCAAATAGTTGAGCGACAACCTGTTCTCGCCTGTTTCGCCGTCAGCCGGCGAGGTCTATACCGAACTGCTGGCACGTCCCGGTGTCCGGATTGAACGCATCGTGTCAACCGGCCAGTCCAGCCCACCGGGATTCTGGTACGACCAGCAGGAAGCGGAATGGGTGCTGGTGCTGGCGGGCGAGGCGTTGTTGCGCTTTGAGGATGAGCCTGAGCCGCGCCGCCTGGGGGCTGGTGATTTTGTCGACATCGCGCCGCGCCGACGTCATCGGGTCGAGTGGACCGAGCCAGCACAGCCGACCATCTGGCTGGCGGTGTTTTATTCTGCAGCCTGATCGTCGTCCGATCCGCAAATCCGGTTCTTGCCCTGTTCCTTGGCGCGGTACAGCATCTTATCTGCCAGTTTCAGCAACATTTCGGTGCTGCCGCCATCGCCGGGAGCCAAGCTCGCGAAGCCGACACTGATAGTGACATGACTGGCCGTGCGCGACAGCGGGTGCGGCAGTGCGAGCGACTCGACTGTTTCACGGAGTCGCGCGGCGACTTCGCGTGCGCCGCTGGCATCGGTATCCGGCAGCAGGGCGACGAATTCCTCGCCGCCATAACGAGCAACCAGATCGCCGGCGCGGTTGACTGCATGCGCCAGCGCTTCGGCCACTTTCGTTAGGCAGAGATCGCCGCCGGCATGGCCGAAATGGTCGTTGTATTCCTTGAAGTGGTCTATGTCGAGAATGAGCAATGACAGCGGTTCGCCATCGCGCCGCGCGCGCAGCCATTCTTCCGCCAGCGTTTGGTTGAAGCGCCGCCGGTTGGGAATGCCGGTCAGGCCGTCGAGCATTGCCAGTGATTCGAGTAGGTCGGTTTTCTGTTTCAGTGCGATGTGGTTGCGCACGCGTGCGGTCACGATTGGCAGATGGAACGGCTTGACGATGTAATCGACCGCTCCAAGTTTTAGCCCGAATTCCTCGTCAGCCGCATCGGCGCGCGCGGTGACGAAAATCACCGGGATGTTGCGCGTTTCAGTCTCGGATTTCAGTCGTCGGCAGATTTCGTAGCCATCCATTTCCGGCATCATTACGTCGAGCAGGAGCAGGTCGGGCGGACCGACGTGCGCGATCAGATCGAGCGCTTCCTTGCCGCTGGTGGCGACGCGGATGCGGTAATCGCGCCGCAGCGATTCGGCCAGCACGCGAATGTTTGCTGGCGTATCGTCGACGATCATCACCGAGGGCTTGCTGGGCTTTCTGTTCATGTCGCGTCCCCGGACAGTTGCAGGCTGGATAGTGCGGCTTTGGCGCGGGCATAGTCGAAATTGTCGATGTGGCGCTCCATATCCTCGATTTGCTTTTGTAATGGCAGGCCGGCTAGCGCCTGTTTCAGTTCAAGCAGCAGTTCGTTTGGCACGAATTCATTATTCGCCAGCAGGGTATCAAGTTGCGCCGCCAGTGCCGCCGCTTTTTCCGAAGTGTCGACGACAGGGGCGACCGTAATCGTCGTTCCACTGTTGTCGGGGTCGATGGCTGCTGGCAGACAGGGGATCGATTCGTCGATGGCTGTTGCTGGCTGTCCGTCCGGCGGCAGCGCGAAGCGCAGAATGAAATGGAAGGTGCTGCCCTGACCGGGCATACTATCGACGACCAGTTTGCCGCCCATCATGCCGACCAGCTTGTCGCTGATGCTCAAGCCCAGGCCTGTGCCGGCAAACCGTCGCGTGATCGAACCATCCGCCTGGCTGAACGGTTCGAAGATCTGCTCGATCCGCTCCGGTGCGATGCCAATGCCGGTATCGCGGATGACGAAGCGCAGCGTGGCAGCCTCTGGTTCGGATGCCAGCATCGTGATGGTGATGCGCACTTCGCCATTTTCCGTGAATTTGAGTGCATTGCCTACCAGATTGTTCAGCACTTGTCCGAGACGAAGCGGGTCGCCAATCATTTGTTGCGGTATTTCCGGACTCATCTCGATCGCGAATGCAAGGCCTTTATGCTCGGCATTGGTGGCGAACAGGACATTGACGTTATCGAGCACCGTCGCCAACGAAAATGGCACCGATTCCAGTTGCATTTGCCCGGCTTCGAATTTCGAATAATCGAGAATGCTGTTCAATAGCGTCAGCAGCGCGTGCGACGCGGCATTGATTTTCGTCAGGTGGTCGCGCAAACCGGGGGAAATGTCCTGTTGCAGCGCCAGCGTGGAAAGGCCGATGATGGCATTCATCGGCGTGCGCACTTCATGGCTCATGTTGGCCAGGAATTCCCCCTTGGCGCGGCTGGCCTGTTCGGCAGCCGCCTTGGCCTCCAGCAGCCCATGTTCTGTCTGTTTCTGTTCTGTGATGTCACGGATGACGGAGCGCTGGCCGATGAATTTGCCATTGTCATCGTACAGGTTGCGGGAGCAACGCTCCGCCCAGCGTATTTCGCCATCTTTGCGCACGAAGCGGGCTTCAACCCGGCTGATGCCATCCGCGCCGCACAGCATGCCCGCCAGATCGCTCTGATGAATTTCGGCCACAACCACGTCATCAGGGTGGATGAGCGGTAACGGATAATTGGGCATTGCCAGACATTCTTCGGCGGTATAGCCAGAGACATTGACGACCGAGGGGCTAATCCACAGCAGCTTACCGTCATTGTCGACCCAGCTCTCCCAGTTGAAGGTGTAGTCGGCAATCGTGCGGAATTTTTCTTCCTGCTCCGCCAGGGCAAGTAGTGATTCCAGTTGGCGTTTTTCGTTGCGCCAAATCGCCACTGCTGCCAAGGTAGAAAGAACCAGAAACAGCAATGTCAGTCCGCATTCCTTGATTGCCTGCTCACGCCAGCCGAGCATGACTTCATCCATGGACAGACCGACACCAACGATGTGGTGGTATTGCCCGATGCGGCGTACTGCGATCAATCGGTGCGATTGATCATGCGTGGAAACAATTTCCATTTCAGCGCTGTCGCCATTGCCTTGCAGGAAGGCCAAGAGCTGTGGCGCTGGTTTGATGCTGCTGAGCGCGTTCTGATCGTTGATAGTGTCTGGCTGGCGCGCAATTAGCGTGAAATCACCATCTGTTCGGCGGATGAAAACCGTCCCACGTCGCCCTACCTCAAGTGACATGGCAATGCGATTGAATTCCTGCAGGTCAATCGGAGCATAAATAATGCCGGCAAAGCGGCCGTCTGGCGCATTCAGCCGGCGTGCAACCACGATGATCCGACGGTTGCTGATAGCGCCGTCAACTGGTTCCGACACGATCATGTCTATGGCATTGTTGTCGCGCAATTGCCGGAAATAGGAGCGGTCGGCGATGTTGACGCTGGCGGCTTCGGTAATTCTGGTGCCATACAGGATGTTCCCGTCGGCATCGGTGGCGCGCAAAGCGACTGCCTCGGGTAGATTGGTTTGCAGTTTGGCGAAGTAAGCGTCGATTTTCCCCGGTTGCATTTTGGGGCTTTGCAGCCGGTTTTCCAGCACGATTTCGGCAGCAAATAGCACGGCATTGATTTTCTCGAGCATGCCGCTGATGTTGCGTTCCAGCACCTGGGCCAGGTTCTTGGTTGTGACTAGCGCATCGTTCCTGCGCTGTTGCCTGCTGGTGATCTGCGATTCCGCTACTAGTACGCAGACGAGAATATTTAGCAGCAGCGTAGTTGCCACCAGCAGCCGCAAACGGCGCCTGGCTTGCTTGTTGAGTTCGGATACAGCAGGTGCTTTCATTGGCATTGTTGCATGTGATTCGTGCTGCTATCGTAACGCATCAGCCGTCAGTGCGCTGTTGTCCGCCGAAAACATGGGGGTATGTGATAAAAATGCCACACTGGGCCATATATTTGCTTGTTGAATTTAAATACTGCGCCCAGTATATTTTTTGGCTAATTGAATGAATTCGGCTTCCGGGTCAGTTATTGGAGCGCCGGACAGGCATCGTCACCGCTAAACAATTTGCGCCGACGTGACTTTCAGCACTTCTTCCGCTGTGGTCACGCCATCAATGATTTTCAGCGCGCCGGCAATCCGCAGCGGCTTCATGCCATCCTTGATTCCCTGCCGCCGTAGCGCGAACTGGTCGGTGTTCTCGCGGATCAGGCTGGCGAAAGCCTGCGTGATTGCTACCAGTTCGTAAATGCCGGTGCGGCCGCGGTAGCCGGTCTGCCGGCATTCGGGGCAGCCGACCGGTCGGTACACGGTTTTCGGTTTCGGGATGTCCCAGCCTTCGGTCAGGCTGTGCCACACGTCGTCCAGCAATTCGCCGCCGACCTGCTTGCATTCGGGGCATAGCGTGCGTACCAGCCGCTGTGCCATGATGCCGGAGAGCGTCGCTTCCAGCAGGTAGAACGGGACGCCGAGTTCGAGCAGGCGCATCACCGACGAGGGCGCATCGTTGGTGTGCAGTGTCGACAGCACCAGATGGCCGGTCAGCGCCGCCTGAATTGCCATCTCGGCCGTGGTCAGATCGCGGATCTCGCCCACCATGATGATGTCAGGATCCTGGCGCATCAGCGCGCGCACGCCGTCGGCAAAATCCAGATCGATGCCGTGCTGCACCTGCATCTGGTTGAAGCTCGGTTCCACCATTTCGATCGGATCTTCGACTGTGCAGACATTGACTTCGGACGTGGCCAGCGCCTTGAGCGTGGTGTAAAGCGTGGTGGTCTTGCCGGAGCCGGTCGGGCCGGTGACCAGGATGATGCCGTGCGAGCGTTTGGTGAGCGCATCCCAGCGCGCGGCATCTTCGGTCGGGAAACCGAGTTCGGGCAGCGTCTTGACCACCACATCAGGATCGAAAATCCGCATCACCAGCTTTTCGCCGAACGCGGTTGGCAGGGTTGACAGGCGCAATTCGATTTCCTGCCCGCCGCCGGTGCGGGTCTTGATGCGGCCGTCCTGCGGCCGGCGCTTTTCGATCACGTCCATGCGGCCGAGCAGCTTGACGCGCGCGGTCATCGCAATCATCACCACCGCCGGCACCTGATATACCTGATGCAGCACGCCGTCGATGCGGAAGCGGATCACACCCACGTCACGCTTCGGTTCCAGATGGATGTCGGATGCGCGCTGCTCGAATGCGTATTGCCACAGCCAGTCAACGATGTTGATGATGTGCTGGTCGTTCGCATCCATCTGCCGGTTGCTCTTGCCCAGCTCGACCAGTTGCTCGAAATTGTTGCGCAGCGCCGCGTCCTGGCCGGATTTCTTGTGCGCATCCTTGATCGATTTCGCCAGACTGAAAAATTGCGAAATGTATTGCGCGATTTCGAGCGGATTGGCCACCACCAGCCGGATTTCTCGCCTTGAAATGCGCGCGATTTCATCGACCCACTCGGTCGAGAACGGCTCGGCGGTGGCGATCACCAGCTCGGTCGGCGTGAGTTCGACCGGCAGGATGTTGAAGCGGGTGGCATAGGTGGCCGACATCACGTCGGCCACGCGGGTGAAGTCAATCTTGAGCGGGTCGATGCGGAAAAACGGCAGGCCGGCGCGTTTGGCCAGCCATTCGGTCAGCAGGTCGAGCGTCTGCTGCTTGTGCGGCGCCTGCGCCGACTTCAGCTTGCACTGCGCGACTGCGGTCAGCGGGTGCATCGGGCCGGTCGCGTTCCTGAAAATCGCCTGCGCCTGGTTGTATTGCACCTTGGCCTCATCCTTGTTCACGATGCCGTCGGCGATCAGCCAGGTGAAAATCTGCTGCAGATCCAGCGTCTTGTGCGTCGGGGTCTTCATCGTCGGCGAATCTCCGTGTGGCCGCCGGGCGGCGCTGAATTGAGGGGCGCGAAACGGGCTTCCATCAGCCCTCTTTCGCCGCTTTCAGGCCGCTGACCCATTGGCGCGCCGGCAGGCCAGTGGCATCGGCCACCGTTAGCGCGCGCTCGTACAACAGCGGAAAATCAAATTTGGGCGCAGTCTTGAACGCCAGCGCGACCACGTTGCCGGCATCGACTTCAGGCAGGCACAGCACGCGTTCGAAAAACGGCTTGATCGCTTTCAGGTTCTTGTCGTAGCTCGGATGGTCGCCGAACAGGTTCAGCGTCATGATGCCATGCGGCTTCAGGCAGGCGGCGCAGGCGGCGTAGAATTCGGGCGTATCCAGCACCGGGCCTTGCGCTGTGGCGTCATACAGGTCTGCCTGCAGCACATCAACCTTGCAGTGGTGTTCCTCATCCAGCACGAAATCCATCGCATCCATTTCAACCACATGCAACCGATCGTCGTTCGGCGGCAGCTTGAACATCGCCTGGCACACCGAAATCACCATCGGGTTGAGTTCGATCGCAGTCACGTGTGCGTCGGTGAAGTGGCGGTAGCACGCCTTGGTCAGCGCGGCAGTGCCCAGCCCGAGCTGAACGATTTGCTCCGGCTGTTCGATGAACAGCATCCATGCCATCATCTGCTGCACGTATTCCAGCTCGATCCAGTCAGGCCTGCGGATGCGCATCGCGCCCTGAATCCAGTGCGTGCCGAAGTGCAAATAGCGCACGCCGCCAGATTCTGACAGGTTGACCGGCGCGTATTTAGGCTTGCGCCGTCCCGGGCGCAGCAGTTGCATTTCACTGGGTGTGGGTTTGTTCGACATGGTGATCAATTATGCTGCCTGCACTGCTTTTCGCGCAACTGTTGAGCAGTATAATCCGGTGGCATGAACCTGCTGAAAACCCTCGCCACCATTTCGGGCATGACGATGCTGTCGCGCATCACTGGCCTGATCCGCGAGTTATTGATTGCGCGCGCCTTTGGCGCGTCCGCGCTGACTGACGCGTTTTTTGTCGCCTTTCGCATTCCGAACCTGCTGCGGCGGCTGTTTGCCGAGGGTGCGTTTTCGCAAGCGTTCGTGCCGATTCTGGCGGAATACAAGAACCGGCAGGGCGATGATGCGACCAAGGGGCTGGTCAATCAGGTTGCGTCGGCGTTGGTGTGGACTCTGCTGGTTACCTGCGTCATCGGCATTGTCGCTGCGCCGGCGGTGGTGTACGTGATCGCGGCCGGGCTGAAGTCGAATCCGGCGGCGTTCGAGGCCTCGGTGTGGATGACGCGCATCATGTTCCCGTACATCCTGTTCATGTCGCTGGTCGCGCTCGCTGGTGGCATCCTGAATACCTGGCGCGAATTCCGCATTCCTGCCTTCACGCCGGTGTTGCTGAACGTGTCATTCATCGCCTCAGCACTGTTCGTCGCGCCGCGCATGGCGCAGCCGGTGTATGCGCTGGCGTTCGCGGTGCTGGTCGGCGGCGTGCTGCAACTGGCGATACAGGTGCCTGCACTGATGAAAATCGGCATGTTGCCGAGGATCGCATTCAATCCGATCGCGCCCTTCCGCAACGCCGGCGTACAGCGGGTGCTGAAGCAGATGGTGCCGGCGACCTTTGCCGTGTCGGTAGCGCAAATCAGCCTGATGATCAATACCAACATCGCGTCGCACCTGGACAAGGGCAGCGTGTCCTGGCTGTCGTATGCCGACCGGCTGATGGAATTCCCGTCGGCGCTCTTGGGTGTGGCGCTCGGCACGATCCTGTTGCCCAGCCTGTCGAAAGCGAATGCCGATGGCAATGCGCGCGAATATTCGGCGCTGCTCGACTGGGGCTTGCGGCTGACTTTCCTGTTAGCGCTGCCGGCGGCGGTGATGCTGCTGACGATTCCCATGCCGATGACGGCGGTGCTGTTTCATTATGGCAAATTCAGCGCGCATGACGCAGCGATGACCAGCAATGCGCTGGTTGCGTATGGCGTCGGGCTGATTGGCCTGATTCTGGTGCGCATTCTCGCGCCCGGTTTTTACGCCAAACAGGACATCAAGACGCCGGTGAAGATTGCGGTGCTGGTGCTGGTGGCCACGCAGTTGATGAACCTGCTGTTTGTGCCGCTGCTGGATCACGCCGGGCTGGCGCTGGCAATTGGGCTGGGGGCGTGCATCAATGCTGCCTTCCTGTTCTGGGGCTTGCGCCATCGCGGCATCTACTCGCCGCAGCCGGGGTGGGGCATGTTCTTCATCAAGCTGGCGGGCGCACTGTTCTTGCTGGCCGGAGTGGCGCTATCGGTAGTCGGCCATTTCGACTGGATAGCATTGCAGGCACAGCCGCTGCATCGTGTTGGCGCACTGTGCGCGGTGATGGCCGCTTGCGGCATCACCTATTTCGGTGCATTGCTGGCGATGGGGTTCAGGCTCAGAGACTTTAGGCGCATGAGCGCTTAAGCTTTCAACAGCTCAGCCTGCTTTCGGCTTGCGGGCGTCACCGACATGTAACAATCTCTCGCTACGTTCTCCGGGTTATTTTTAAACAAGGGGGGAGACCATGTTGGGATTCATGAGAAAACACCGCCGTATCACGGCGGGATTTGTCGCAGCAAGCTTGGTCGGTTCGATGCTGGCAGGATGCGGCGGTAGCGATGCCGTTGTTTCATCGCAACCGGCGAAAAACGTCATCCTGATTGTTGGTGACGGTTTTCAGAACGAGCACGAGCGCGCTTACAATAACTATATGACCGGCTCGTATGACAGCGGTCTGCGCCACCAGACCTATACTTACAAGGGCGCGGTAACGACCTGGGATGTGACCACCTATAACCGTTACGCTAATACCGCAGGTGCTGCAACGATCACCAACGACAAGTTCGACCCGTTCTCGTCCACCTACACTGTGACCTTCGGCTACGATCCGGTCAAGGGCGGCTCGCTGCCGTACCCGCAATCGACGCTGGCGGCGGTGAATTCCGACGCAGCACTTAACTATTTTGGCAAGAAACTGCTGATGAGCAGTTCCGATACCTCGGCCAAACAGCCGGCTACCGACTCCGCCTCCGCAGCGACTGCGCTTTCTACCGGCTTCAAGACTGATGATGGCAATATCGCCTGGCGCACGACTGACAAGAGCGACGGCAAGCTAAAGACCATCGCCGAAATGTTCCGTTCGCAAAAGAATGGCGCCATCGGCGTCGTGACCACGGTGCCGTTCAGTCACGCAACGCCGGCCGGCTTCGTCAGCCACAACGTCAGCCGCAACAACTACAAAGTCATCGCGAAGGAAATCATTACTGAGGTCAAGCCTGATGTTGTGATTGGCGGAGGTCATCCGGACTTCAACAGCGCCACCACCAAGCCGGACAATACCTATGTCGATGCGCCGGAATACACCACGCTGAAGAGCTCGTCCGACTATGTGTTCGCCGAGCGCAAGGCAGGCGTTGACGGCGGCACCACGCTGCTGGCAAAAGCGACCGAGGCAGCCAATGCCGGCAAGAAACTGGTTGGCCTGTTCGGCGGTGTAGGTGGCAATTTCGAATATCACAACCCGTCCAATGATGGAACCGCTACGGTCACTCGCGGTTCCGTCGAGAACCCGACGCTGCCGGATGCTGCTACTGCTGCGCTGAAGGTGCTGAGCAAAAACAAGAATGGTTTCTTCTTGATGATCGAACAGGGCGATATCGACTGGGCCAACCATGCGAATGATTTCAAGGGCATGATTGGCGGGATGTGGGATCTGGATCAGACGATCAAGGCGGTTGAAGCTTTTGTTGACCAGCCAGGAGATGATATTGACTGGAACAACACCATTGTGATCGTAACGTCTGACCACGGCAACAGCTTCATGCGCATCGACATGTCGAAGAGACTGGGCAAGGGCAAGTTGCCTGAGCAGCAGCCGAAGCCAGCCGGCAGTACCTACGGCAGTAACAATTATTACCCGAACCGTGAAATCAGCTATGGTGTGGATGGCAATGGTGTGGACAGCCACTTCAGTGAGCCTGTGACCATCTATGCAAAAGGGCCGTCGGCTGCGTTGTCGCTGCTGCAATCGTGGGAAGGTAAATGGTATCCGGGCACGAAGTTGATCGACAACACGCATATATTCAAGTCGATGATGAGCGCGCTGAGTCTGAAGGATGAGAACAGACAGTAAACAGTCGTTTTGCCCTGTCAATCGAGGCCGGCGCCAGCGCGTCGGCCTTTTTGTTTTTGTAGCGCCCTTATGTCTTTGTTGCAATTTATCTAAAATGATGAAGGAGGTATGCTTGGTGCATGCCAAGAATACCCCCTTCACTTAAATGGATGATCGATAAAAGAGGCCGAATTGACGGCGACATTCAGAGAATCGAAGGCTATCTAAAAAAACATCAGCGTGAATTTGAAAAATTTCAAAAGCTAACCAACGAGCTTTCTGAACTAAGGGGAACATTAGCCTCAATTGATAAGGCCTTGTCATTGCATGAGATTCAGATTTCCCCTGAAAACATACCAACGATTCGTGGACGCAAGAATAAAAATGACTTGCCATATGGCGAGCTAACAAGGTTAATTTACACAATATTGAGTCTGTCTTATGGGCAGCCAATTTCATCGAAGGAGATTGTTGATTTTGTCTTTAAGCGAAGAATGAAGCTCAATTTATCTGATGCCGTCAGACCTTATTAGTCTGAGATATAAATATTTAGTCTAATTTATTAATGTACGTCATACGAACTGTCGAAGCCTTGACCCAGCTCCTCGATGCCTCGGATTGCGGTCTCGGGGAATAAATTCTGTTTAATGATCGCGGCGCGTGCTGATGCAACATCGGGCACAAAGACCACGACTGCAAGATCTTTCTTCGCACGCGAGCAACACACATAAAAGAGGCGGCGTGTTCGATCAAGTATGGACTCTTCTCCTGTCGCAATCTTGCTCTCGTCGTTCTCTGAAAGTGGGACGTATCCAAAATACTTATCATAAGAGTATTGCCGAAAGCCCGCCTCATCATCATCAATGACAACCAAGACTCGCTCGAACTGTGCACCTTTCACACCATGATGCGTTGCGAACGGTGATTCCTCGTTGAAGTAACGTCGGTAGGCCCAGAGTTCGTCCACGCTGCATTGAAGGTACGCTTGAATATTCTCGAAGCCGCTACTGCCATCATCCGCTGGCTCGGCAACCAAATGAACGTTGAAGCGATCGTCAAGCCGTAACAGTTCGTTATCTCGCACATGCGTCAAGACGTCTTGGACAGTTGCTCCCGCCCCCTCAACCATCAAAGCGACGAGAGCATCGAGTGTCCGCTGCAGCATAGTGAGGACCGAAGCCACTGCCTGCCCTCGAAGGCGCTCTGGCTCTAGTTTTGGGCATTCGCTACGTAAGGTCGACATCACGCTGAACCGATCACCCGCTCGTGCTGCGACAACGAGTGGGAGTAGCTGCTGGACGAATGGTCGAAGCGGCCAAGCTGTTCCATCCATCATCCCTTCACTCAGGCTCATTGGGGCTCGGTCATTGAGCGCTGCATACAGATTGGGGAAACCAAGCCGGTTGGCTGCCATGCGGTGTACCAAGACGAGCAGGCGAACATCACCTTGCCGGACATCGCTTAGCCACAGATCATCACCCGTCTCGGTTGCTAACCAATGTCTTACTGCATTGAGATGCACTCTTCTTTCTGCGTCCGCCGGCAAGATGAACAAATTGGCGGTGCCAGCAACGGGCTGCTCGACGCCATCAACGGCCATCATCCGACCACGCACCTGCTCAAGGCCGTCGCCGGTGCCACGGATCGCATTGATGACCTTGAGAACCGATGTCGGGCATCGGAAATTCTCGGGCTTTGTGATTTCTGCCCAGCCCTCGTTCGCCGGGACAGCACCTGCTCCGCTCATGTAGATCTTTTGCATTGGGTCTCCGAAGAACCCGACGCACAGATCAGAATGCTCGCTCGCAATATGTCGTATCGCTTCGACGACATCCGGATTTGTATCTTGGCTCTCGTCAACAAAGATATAGGGAAAGCGCTTGGCGATAAGTTTCCTCAGCAGAGGATGCGCAGCGACACAGCTCGGCGTGAGCTTGAGGATATCGTCGTGACCGAGAATACCTTCAGCATAACTGCTGCCGGTACCGTAGACGAACTTCTCAAC
Organism: Burkholderiaceae bacterium; assembly: GCA_018262475.1. Classification (GTDB taxonomy): domain Bacteria; phylum Pseudomonadota; class Gammaproteobacteria; order Burkholderiales; family Burkholderiaceae_D; genus QZKY01. The sequence goes on from JAGSYW010000006.1 coordinate 28,129, forward strand.
CTTGCCGATCTCTCCCAACTCGGCTTCAAGGTCAGCGATCTCCTGTTCGAGGCGTGCCTTCGTTTTCGCTTGGGTTCGTGGCCTTTCGTAGTGTGCTCGCCGCTCCGCGATCTTCTCATCGATGCGAGTAACTACCCAAGCTGCAATATCCGAATGGAACGGCCGAATAACCGACCACAGGAAACTGTGGATGGTTGAGATGTGGAATAGCGGCGAGTCGCCAACGTCGGCCGAAATCTCGCCGACAGCAACTTCGGTAAAGGTAATGCAGGCGATTTGCTTGCCAGTGAGATGCAGGGTGGGGCCTCGGGTTTTGGCCAGATGTGCGAGAGCCTTAATGAGCGAGGTCGTCTTTCCTGATCCGGCACCAGCAACCATGATGAATGAACGTGGCGGCGTCCGATCGAGACACGCTCGAACGTCTAGGTCCGCTTGCGTATCGGGACTTCCGATCCTGCTCGTCACGCTTCCACCATATCTTCAACAACGGCTAACGCGCCCACGGTCTCGTCGTTTTGCGGCTGCTCCGGTGGAGCGATCTCTGCTTCGAGCCAGGTCAGGCCCTCGGCGATATAGGTCGGAACCGCCCAGTTGTCCGGATCCTCGGCGAGCAAGGCGAGTGCGAAATCAGTTTTGCTGAAGCTCTTGGCCTGCACGCGCTTATGGATGCGCTCCACAAGCGTAGTCAGATCCTTCTCCTTGGCCTTAGCGACGCGAAGCTGAAGCGGCTTACGGTCCTTGTCTTGGCACCATTCAAGATTTTCGAGCGCAAACGCTTCTTCCAGCGTGCGTCCGGCCAGTGTCATGGTTTCTTCGCCCCAAGTGACATTGGTTCGGCATTGATAAGCAACGCGTACCAAAGCGTCATTGTCATTCGTACGCGACATGATCTTCTGCTCAGCCGTCGCATCCCAGAGCGCGGCGACCGTACTGCATTTTGGTAGCCATTGCAGCAAAGTCTGATTGGACGTCGCAGCGCCCGGATGTCCAGCGATGCACGCTTTTCCGGGTTTCTCCGCGATCGCAGGCACATCTTCGTCATCATCGTCTATTTCCTCTTCGCCAGTGCCAACGCCGGCTGCCTGCGCGGCGGACTCCGCAGCTTCCGCTTGAACGACACCTCCACCATCTTGTCCCTGAGGGCCGAACACACTGTCGAGATCGGTGATGATAAGCGTTGTCAGCCCGAGAAACTCGATCAACGTCTTAAATCGGTAGCCAAACGCCCCGCCTATCTCAAGGATAGTGAGATAGGTAGACTGCAGTCGCGGCGCAGCATTAGCGATCATCTGTGGCAAGAGTAGCCGTTCGACATTGCCTTCGACCAGCACGGCACCATCAGCGAAGAACAAATCGCAGTGTGCGAGCTTCAAATAGCGCTCGAGAAAGCTCCGGATGTCTGGATCGGTGCTGTCGTAGAAAACCGAGAGATTGAGCACTTCGGAGGTCGAAACATTCTGCGCACGGCTTCGACGGAAATAACGGATCGGCTGGAAACCTCGTTCGTAAAGAATATGAGTCGAGTGGGTTGTTACAACGACCTGGCTCGTAGAGTGCGTGCGGTCATCGTTCTTGAGCGCTAGGATGTCCATGACCTTGCGGATGAAGGCCTGCTGGAGCTGGGCGTGAAGGTGTGCCTCAGGTTCCTCGATGAAGATGAGGTGGACCGGGGGACGGTTTTCTTCGATTGCCAACCATTGTGCGTGGAGATCGAGCAATTCGACGACCATGAAGATGAGGTTTTTGAAGCCGAGGCCGTTATAGCTGTCGGGCAAGGTAGGCGGGTCGGAATCCCCATCGTTGGCACCCAACGCATAATGGACGATTGCACCATCTCGACCGCTCATGATTTGTGCTGGATCCAGGGCCGAGCGAATTATCATGCGGGGGTTTGAAAGGCCAGGATAACCAAGTTTCGACAAGCTCTTGAGCGTCGGTTCGAAGACGCGTTCGAGATGCTCGTTGAGGGAGGCCTCGGATGCGGCAAGGGCACGCAACGCCTCGATATCTGCGCCCTTTTGTTCGAGGTTGCGTCCATAGAAGCGGCTGAGCACGCGGGAGAGATCCTCGACGCGAGAACCACCTGGACTGTCTGAGAGATGGCGTTGCGCATTCAAGAAATCAATATGGAGAAGGCCGTTCAAGATCTCACGGCCGCTCCGGTCGCGGCCGGTGAGAGAAGTTGGGGCGTAGTCATCTTCTGCGACCATGTTCGAATCGAACCGTGCGGGATCGAGTACGAAATAACGCAGCTCATATTCGTCGTGCAGCCTGCCGCCAAGGAATTCCCGCAGGTTACGTGGTGAAGGGTCGAAAATGGGCGCTTCGTCTTCATCCTTAGCGACCACGTCGAGCACACGCTGTCGCACCTCGACATAGCGCGCATGCGTCGCTGCTGGATCTCTCGGCATGTAAGCAATACGCATCCCCACCAGTTTGCCTTCCCAAGCAAGGCTGGGGAGAAGATCAATGACGCGATGAACATCGTCTGGACCAATTTCGAGCCAAACGTCGATTTCCATGGTTGGTAAACAAGCTTCACCCTCGCATTCGCCGAACGCAACAATGTCGGTCCAAAGCTCGGCGCTGAAGTCGTGGATGTTGAAGCGGCCGCTGCCAGTAAACAGTTGGAGTGCGTGCCCAACCGATGTCTTGCCGCTGTTGTTGGCACCGACAAAGATAGATATGTCGGAGGCAAGATCAATTACGACGTTTTGCAGCCGCCTGAAATTTCGGACAGCCAGCTTCTTCAAATGCACCCTAATCTCCCCGGTTATTGGGCTTTCCGGCAGCAAATGTGAGGTCCGCCGTCACAGCTCCAGCAAATTAAAGAACGGAACTGCCACGCAAATGATGGCCCGACTAAATTTGCGTGCGACAGCACCTAGCTCAGAGCAGACATTTTATTCCTTGGGCATAGACATCCGCAATAGCCGAATTACAGTCGGTAGTCGCATGTGAAGATGGCTGGTTTGAGTGAATACACCATACAATTAAAAAGGCGTGTGTCGATTGCTCAACACACGCCTTCGTAGTTTTGAAACTTGCTACCAACTCACAAAGCTTCTTGCTATGAACTTATTGATAGCAACGTTCTTTGCAATAGCGAGATTATGTCACCTAAGTATTTGATATTTCTGGAATTGCAATAAAGACATAAGGGTGTTTTGTAGCGCGACTTGCTCAGGCATCACGGCATGGTGCGCCGGCTGGCCAAGTCGCTGTAATTTGTCTGGCCGCGCAGTTGTCATTATTGTGTGCTGCCTGCATCAGCGCGCGTGAGCTTTCAGTGCAGCATGCAAGCGCCAGCCGATTGGCGGCATCGCAGATGCATAGATTTTCTGAACGCAGCTTGTGGTGCTAATCCCCTTGTTTTGCTTGTTCCATTCCAGATTTCCGCCTAGCAGGACTAGGAAATGCAACTATTCTGTTCGGCAAGGCGGTGAACAACAATGAATGCAGTCGTGGCTATGGTTATCCCGTCGGGATGAACAGCCTGTTCTCCGCCTGGCGCCGCTTTTATTTTGCTGCATCAGTCCGGATTTGTTGAGTGGAGGAAATATGAAACCGCCGAAAGTTACCTATCAAGCTATTGCTGGCGCGATTTTTCTGCTGGTTGCGATTGCACTAGGCAGCATGTTGCCGGCCAAACCCAGTGTCGCATCTTCTGGTGAACAGGCCACGAAAAAGGAAGTAAGCACCAAGCCTTCAGGCGAACGGCAATTGGTTTCCCTAAAGCCTAACGAATGGGCGCGACTGCTCAAATCGCTGTGATGAGTGAAAAAGACATTTGCTGCTGTTCGCCGGTTGTGAAGGTATGTGCCGAGAACGGTCGAATCCGCCAGTATTTCGGCGGTTTCGCAAAATACAGGCGGGAGTATATTTTCTGGCCGTGGGGCTGCACATGGCGCTGAAACGGCTTAGCCTTTCACTCGCGCTTCAATCGCTTCCCAGCGCTCCAGGCTTTCCAGCAGCAGTTCGTCGATTTCGGTGAAGCGTTCGTTCAGGCGCTTCACTTCATCCGGTTGCGTGCGGTACAGCTCCGGGTCAGCCAGCCGATCGCCGATCGCCTTTTGCTCTGCTTCGAGTTGCGCGATTCGGTTTGGCAGCTCGTCCAGTTCTCGCTGTTCCTTGTAGCTCAGCTTCTTGCGCTGGCTGGCAGCTGGCGCAGCCTCTTTCTGTTTGGGGGCGGTGTTTGGCTTTGGCTGCGCAGTGGTGGCTGGTTCCGTTGCCGGGCGCTGGCGCTCCCAGTCGCTGTAGCCGCCGACATACTCGCGCCACCGTCCATTGCCTTCGGATGCGATTACCTGCGTCACCACATCGTCGAGAAACATCCGGTCGTGGCTGACCAGAAACACGGTGCCAGTGTAATCCTCAAGCAATTCTTCCAGCAGTTCAAGCGTGTCGATATCCAGATCGTTGGTTGGTTCGTCCAGCACCAGCACGTTCGCCGGTTTGGCGAACAGGCGCGCCAGCAGCAGACGGTTGCGTTCGCCACCAGACAGGGATTTCACCGGTGAGCGCGCGCGTTCCGGCGAAAACAGGAAATCACCCAGATAGCTCATCACGTGTTTTCTTTGACCGTTGATTTCGATCCATTCGCTGCCGGGCGAAATGGTATCGAGCAGGCTGGCTTCGTCGTCCAGCTGCATGCGCATCTGGTCAAAATAAGCGATTTGCAGGTTTGCTCCCTGACGGATGTTGCCGGAATCCGGCTGCAACTCGCCCAGAATCAGTTTCAGCAGCGTGGTTTTGCCGGTGCCGTTGGCGCCGATCAGGCCGACCTTGTCGCCGCGCTGAATGATGGCGGAGAAGTCGCGTACGATGGCTTTTGGGCCAAAGGATTTGCCGACCTGTTCGAGTTCGGCCACGATGCGCCCGGAGCGTTCGCCCGCAGACACGTCCATCCTTACCTGTCCCTGATGTTCGCGTCGTGCCGCGCGCTCGACTCGCAAGGACTCCAGACGACGCACGCGGCCTTCGTTGCGTGTGCGGCGTGCTTCGACGCCCTTGCGGATCCATACTTCTTCCTGCGCCAGGAATTTGTCGAACTTCGCATTCTCGACCGCTTCGATGGCCAGTTGTTCCGCTTTCAGCCGCTTGTAGGCGCTGAAATTGCCCGGATACGACAGCAATCGGCCGCGGTCGAGTTCGACGATGCGGGTGGCGACGTTGTCGAGGAAGCTCCGGTCGTGCGTGATCAGCAGCACGCTGCCGCGAAATTCGCGCAGCAAGCCTTCGAGCCAGACGATTGATTCGACATCGAGGTGGTTGGTCGGTTCATCCAGCAGCAGCACGTCCGGCGCGCCGACCAGTCCGCACGCGAGCGCGACGCGTTTTTGCATGCCGCCAGACAGCGCGCTGATGGTCGCATCCCGGTTCAGCCCCAGCCGGTCGAGCGTGGTTTCGACGCGGTTGGACAGATTCCACGCATCGGCTGCATCTAGCCTGGTCTGCAGCTCGTGCAGCCGCGCGAGCGTATCGGCATCGTCAACGCCGCCAAGCATTGCGGTCAGTCGATCGAATTCGGTCAGCATCGCCTGCACGTCTGACAGGCTGCCAGCAACCGCGTCAAATACCGTCATGTCGGGCGCGAATTGCGGTTCCTGCTTGACGTAGGCAATCTTCAATCCCTGCTGCACCACCAGCAGGCCATCGTCGAGCTTCGCCTGTCCGGCCAGAATTTTCAGCAGTGATGATTTGCCGCTGCCGTTGCGGCCGATCAAGCCGACACGCTCTCCGGTCTCGAGCGAGAAATCGGCGTGGTCAAGCATGGCATGATGGCCGAAGGCGAGTTGCGCATCGGCAAGAGAAAGGACAGCCATCAGGAAATAAATGCAAAAATGAACAAAGCAGGATTGTAACTGCTGACGGTCACATTGAGGTTTGCTTGATGCGTGTCGCATTTCGGCAGCCAGTGTCGGCTATAATGGCGGACTTTGAAAGTCTCGCCGTAGCACAATGGATAGTGCACGCGCCTCCTAAGCGTGAGATACAGGTTCGATTCCTGTCGGCGAGGCCACCCCCTCTTCCAGAATTGTCCCATACAATCCAAGCAAACCGCGTACCCCTAAGTGGATGCGCGGTTTTTTTGTCGTCCCAAGTGCCCCATTTACACCCAAAGAAACTGGGGGTACATTTGGGGGACTTTTTGCTTCAGTTAACCGCTCAACGAAAAGTACCCCCACCAGATGAAGTTGGCCGTGACTGAATGTGCTTCCTTGGCATGGATTACCTCTAGGTGAAATTTAATAGTCCACCGTCACCTAAAATAAATATTCATTAAAATGAACGCTCCACCCTTACGATGATTATCATGTCTGGTCTCTTATCTGCATTCATAATCCTTGCGGGCAGTTCTTTTAACTTTTGATTCCAGTGTCCAATGTAGTGAGTCTCCTTAAAGGTCGCATTGAAATATTGTTTCAATGCGCCCGTAAATGAATCACCTACAATCCAAACTCGCTTATCAGTAATTGCATTCTGGTTGAACACGATAACTGGTTTTCCGCCTGGTGTTTCTGGTTCATTGGGGATTTCTGCTTCGGTCACTGACTGCTGTGTTTTCCAAACAACCTCCCAATTGTCTTTCTTGTGTAGTGGAAAATCCTTCAAGCCAGAAATATCGATGAGATCGCCAGAATGCGTTTTTCCCTGCTGGAACTTAATTTGAGGGGTAGGGAGTTTTAATAGCTTTGAAAAGCCTGTGAAAGCGACAAAAGCCCCTTTGTTGTTCCAGTGGGTATCTGTCATCCAATACAGAAGTCCCGAGGTTTCTTTCGCTGATAACAAATCACTTGTTGAATTGTAAATTGTAAGATTTGGTATGTCACGTAGCTTATCCAAGAAGAAATCAACGTATTTTTTTTGAGACGGTTTAATTTCGTCCGGTAAATATTCTGGATAGATACTTGATTTGTTTGCGCCGACAAACAAAACAACTTTTGATTCGTGGTCGGCGCCTGTTTTAGCAATCTTGGAAAAGATTTCTCTTGTAGTTGTTATTTCTGATTCAGATGGCATTATGACTAAACGGGTTTTTGATACGGTTTTATCATAAGCATTCCCGAGAAACAGCCAATCATCCTTGCCGTGATACCATTTGTCGGACGTACCAATCCTGGCCTCGCCCTTCCGCTTAATTATTAATTCCTTGCTCTTCTGCGCATAATCAAATTTCATTGAGCAGAATCCAACTCCGCCAACAAGAGCCATAAGTGCAAGCAGAAAGACAATCTTTGCGTTTCTGGCATTTATTCCAAACCTGAATGGTTTTTCAACGAATTTTACTGTTAACCACGCAAACAAAATTGAAATAGCAATGGCGAAATATATAAATTTTTTTGTTGGCATACCTCCGTAAATAATATGCCCATAAGAAAGAATAGGCCAGTGCCACAGATACAACGGATAACTTATTAGGCCTAAAAACACCATCAGTCGGTTGCCAAGAACATATTGGTTAACCCATGAATTTGGGCCAGCGCAGATAGTCAGCCATGTTCCGGCAACTGGAGCAAGCGCCCACCAGCCAGGGAAAGTCTTACCTTTGTGAACGCAAATCACAGAAGTCAACAGTAAAAAAAGGCCAAAGGCTGAGGCAAAATTTTTAATAGTCTTTTCATTTTGCGTGAGCAAAAAAAGTCGTCGAGATAGAAAAGATGTGAAATTCCACTTATGTAAATAGTATGAAAATGATTTATTCTTGAATACTTGAAAATGCGCAAGTACGCCACCGGCCAGCAATTCCCAAACTCGCGTGTGCGGGAGAAAAAAGGTTGCAACAGGAAATTTCTTTACCATTGCAATATTAATTGCAAATGAAATTAGTAACAGTATTGAGATTACCAATAGCATTTTTTGTTTAAGGCGAGTTCGCCATATCGCAAAAACCAATAATGGATAGATCAGGTAATACTGTTCTTCGATCGCGAGTGACCAAAGATGAAGTAATGGTTTTAGTTCTGATGCGGTGTCAAAATAACCGTCCTCTTTCACCAGAACAATGTTTTGTATAAATCCAGTGCTACCTGAAATATGTTTGCCAAGCTGTTTAAGTTCATCTGGCAACAATGCAAGCCAACCAAACGACAGGGTTGCTACGATAACAACAATGAGCGCCGGGAAAATACGGTTTATGCGTCGAGCATAAAACTCACAAAAACTAAAATCCCCACGCTCCAGTGACTGGAAAATTATGCGTGATATAAGAAAACCAGAAATTACAAAAAAAATGTCGACACCGACAAACCCGCCCCTTAGTTTTTCTGGGAACGCGTGGAAAATTATGACAGCAAGAATGGCAAAAGCTCGTAGTCCGTCAATGTCAGGGCGGTACTGTTTCTGATGGTTTTGAGGCATTTATTTTTTGACGTGATGCGAAATTAGTTAACTTTTTATTGTAGCTCACATAGCGCCTTGGGGGCGCTGAACAATTAACGCTTTCAAGCTTGAGAGTGATTCTTTGGTCTGCCAATTTATGGGCGCGCCAAAGCGGGTCAAACATCGTTTGGTAATCCCCCATTTTTATCGGGGATTAGAAGTAGAGTCGGGCTATGCGCCCATGGACAACAGCTGCATATTGGTGTGATGCCGCCTAAGGCCATGTTTGGCGTTCATGATTGTAATTCCAGGGCCGCTGGGTTGCGAAATCTGCACTTCCTTGAATGTTGAAAACAGGTACTGCGCCAGCCATTCATAGCGCGCGGTGCGATTGAGGTGTTCGACATTTCTGCTATCTATTATTTCGCACTTATCGTTGAGGCGTTCAGGTTATGTTTTATGCTAACAGGCCATGAAGAGAGCACCGGCAGAGGAAATCCAGTGGTAAGATTTCGAAGAGGAGCACATTTTCCTTGTTCCGGGCGGGCTTGTGGATTGTGACCTGCGCTTGCCAAATCAGGCGTGTTCCAGTGGGCAATTCTGCCGATTGCTGTGCTGTCTTTTTGCTTTTTCTATGACCACTTCCCATGACATCTGTCCAGAATGCAAGCAGGCTGAAGGCGTGCCGCTGATTTGGGGCACGCCGCCCGCTGAGGCGGCCGACAAGATCGAGCGGGGTGAACTGGTTTGCGGTGGCTGCGACATCTGGTCGTCGGTTTGCGGCGTGGTGATGAACCGCGAATGTCGCGCCTGCGGACACCAATGGCACGTGCGGGAAAACGCCTGATTTGTCTTGCCTGGCCGAAATCGCAGGAACACATTGTTACACTTTAGATGTGGGCCCGGCTTGTATTCGGTGATGAACTGGCTACCATATCAGCACGAATCATTTATTTGAGGTCAGCCATGAAGATGCAAACCAAAATCATCGCTTCGCTGCTTTGCCTGAGCGCACTGCCGCTGGCGAATGCGCAGGAATTTGAAGACAACGCGCGCGTATTGCGGGTGGTGCCGCGTACCGAACAGGTCAACCAGCCGCGGCAAGAGTGCCGTACGGTGTATGTGCCGGTACAACAGGAGCGCAGCGCTGCCGGCGCGATCATCGGCGGCATTGCTGGCGGTATCCTTGGTAACCAGGTTGGCAGAGGAACGGGGCGCGCGGTGGCAACTGGCGTTGGTGCGGTTGCTGGCGCGATGGTCGGTGACAATCTGGATAACCGTGACCGGCCGCCAGCCGGTCAAGTGGCGCAACAGGAATGCCGGATGGTCGATAGCTGGCAGGCGCGCGCGACTGGATATGAAGTAACCTATTCCTACGGTGGGCGCTCGTTCACGACCGTGCTGCCTTTCGATCCGGGCAGGCATGTGCGGGTGAGGGTTTCCGTATTGCCGGTTCAGTAACGTCTCGGCGGAATGCCGGTAGTTGCCGTCTGTGGCGCTGCTCTGGCGCTGCGGAGGTAGCTTTTTATTGCCACGCCCTTTGACGGCGTGGGCAAGTGCCTGTATAATTTAAAGTTTTCCCGATCCCGTCGTTATCTGGTGGGTTGTTCGGGGGGAAATTCCTTTCATTTTTTTGATGAGGTTTCTCATGTACGCGGTCATAAAAACCGGCGGCAAACAGTATAAAGTTGCTGCTGGCGAAAAATTAAAAGTAGAACAGATACCGGCAGACATCGGATCCGAAATCACGCTCGACCAAGTGCTCGCAGTGGGCGCTGGT
>JAGSYW010000007.1 GCA_018262475.1 Burkholderiaceae bacterium
CTTCCTTGTTCGCCTGATCGACCGCATTCCTGACTTCGACCATATTGGCTTCGCTTACTACGTCAAACGATGGCATGGCATTCTTCCTTTGATTGAAACATGAAAACGGATCCGCTCAACGAATCCGGAAACGTTAATGCATCCGATTTTACCCTGAATCGCCGCGGTTACAGCCTCATTACAGCCCCTCTTTGCGGCTGCGCCGCGCATCTGTACGCAGAGTATAATCGTCCGCCATGAAAGCCCCACTCACGATTGAGCGCAACGCGTCGCTGCGCGACTGCAACACCTTCGGCATTGACGTTTGCGCGCACGCGCTGCTGCGCGTGACTGACCCGACGCAACTGGCCACCGTCAGAAACGAACCGGAACTGGCCGCCATGCCGCGACTGGTGCTCGGCGGCGGCAGCAACGTGCTGCTGACTGGCGATTTCAGCGGCCTGGTGCTACTGATGGCCAATCGCGGCATCGCGCTCGAAGGCGAGGACGAACAGGCGGTTTACGTACGCGCCGCCGCTGGCGAGAACTGGCATGAATTCGTGCTGTGGACGCTGGACCAGGGCCTGGCCGGACTGGAAAATCTGGCGCTGATTCCGGGAAGCGTCGGTGCGGCGCCGGTACAGAACATTGGCGCTTACGGCGCCGAAGTGCGCGACTGCCTGCACTCGCTGACCCTGTTCGATTTCGACACCGGCAGCATCCGCCGCTTCAGCAATGCCGAGTGCGCTTTTGGCTACCGCGACAGCGTATTCAAGCGCCAGCTGAAAAACCGCGCCGTGATTCTTGACGTCACCTTTGCGCTGCCGAAGCGCTGGCAGCCGAACACCGGCTATGCCGACGTCGCGGCCGAACTGGCGGCGCGTGGCATCGCCCAGCCAACGCCGCGCCAGATCTGCGATGCCATCATCGCCATCCGCCAGCGCAAGCTGCCCGATCCGGCCAGGCTCGGCAACGCCGGCAGCTTCTTCAAGAATCCGGCGGTGTCTGACGCGCAAAAGCAGGCGCTGGCAGTACGCTTTCCGCAACTGGTCAGCTACGCGCAGGAAGACGGCAGCCACAAGCTGGCAGCCGGCTGGCTGGTCGATCAAGCGGGATGGAAAGGCAAAATCGAGGGACGCGCCGGCGTGTCCGAAACGCAGGCGCTGGTGCTGGTGAACCGTGGTGGTGCCAGCGGGCAGGAAATCGCGCAACTGGCGCAGGCGATTGCGGCCGACGTGCAGGCGAAATTCGGCGTGGCGCTGGAGGCGGAACCGCTGATCATCTGACCTCGGCAGACCGGCAAAGCCGCTGTCGGCCCTCTCCGGCGCGACGGCTGCGCGAAATATCAGGGGTATATACCCAAAATAACCTGATTGACCACGTATTTGCTAGCTAATTAAAAATACTCCCGCCAGTATATTTTTTAGCCTTATTAAACGAAAATGACTTTTCGTTCAGTTATTTTCGGGCAAGACAGCCTTGCCGGCAAAAACGAATGCCACGACGATGGCGGCAACGCTGAAAACCGTCGCCGGCGAACAAGGTCAAAGCCGGCTGCGCGGCCACCATCGGGCCGCGCAACAGCCTGTCACAACCGCTTAGCCGTAATAGCAGACGTAATCGACCGTATCCAGCGCCTCGATCTCGAAGCTGGAATTGCCCGGTACGGAAAAGCTCTGGCCGGCGGCGTAGGTTTTCACTTCGCTTTCCCCCGCCAGCTGCACGCGGCATTGGCCGCCAATAATTTCCATGATTTCCGGCTCGCCGGTGTTGAAGGTCAGCTTCGACGGCAGAATCACGCCGATGGTTTTCTTGCTGCCGTCGGCAAACAGAACCGTGTGTGATACGCACTTGCCGTCGAAATAGACGTTCGATTTCTTGACCACGCTGACATTGTCGAATTGGGTGCTCATAAAGGCCTTTCTGTTAAAGTTTTGTGATTCGCGATCTGATGCCGCCCAAAAAAACGGCGCCGCTGCTGCGCGACGCCGTTCGTGATGCTGCTGATGCCGGATGCTACTTGCCGCTCTTGCCCAGACGCGGCAACGCCACGGTCGAATCGGCGTTCAGCAGACCGACATTGCTGTAGATGCCGAGCTTGTGGCGCGTGTCGGCAATGTCCAGGTTGCGCATCGTCAGCTGGCCGATGCGGTCCTGCGGCGAGAACGGCGCATCTTCGACCTTTTCCATCGACAGGCGCTCCGGCGCGTAGGTCAGGTTCGGCGATTCGGTGTTCAGGATCGAATAGTCGTTGCCGCGGCGCAATTCCAGCGTGACTTCGCCGGTAACGGCGCGCGCGACCCAACGCTGGGCTGCTTCGCGCAGCATGATCGCCTGCGTGTCGAACCAGCGGCCCTGATACAGCAGGCGGCCGAGCTTGCGGCCATTTTCGCGGTACTGCTCGATCGTGTCTTCGTTGTGGATGCCTGTGATCAGGCGCTCGTAGGCGATGAACAGCAGCGCCAGCCCAGGAGCTTCGTAAATGCCGCGGCTCTTGGCTTCAATGATGCGGTTTTCGATCTGGTCGCTCATGCCCAAGCCGTGGCGGCCGCCGATGCGGTTGGCTTCCATCATCAGCTCGACCGGATTCGCGTACACGATGCCATTCAGCGCAACCGGACGGCCTTCCTCGAAACGGATGCTGACTTCCTCGCGCTTGATCTCTACGTCGTCGCGCCAGAAGGCCACGCCCATGATCGGCTCGACGATCTTCATGCCGGTATTCAGGAATTCCAGATCCTTGGCTTCATGCGTCGCGCCCAGCATGTTGGAATCGGTGGAGTAGGCTTTTTCGACCGACATCTTGTAATCGAAGCCGGATTTGATCAGGAATTCCGACATTTCCTTGCGCCCGCCCAGTTCCTGAATGAAGGTGTCATCCAGCCACGGCTTGTAAATGCGCAGCGCCGGGTTAACCAGCAGGCCATAGCGGTAGAAACGCTCGATGTCATTGCCCTTGAAGGTGCTGCCGTCACCCCAGATGTTGACCTCGTCTTCCTGCATCGCCGCCACCAGCATCGTGCCGGTCACGGCGCGCCCCAGCGGGGTGGTGTTGAAGTAGGTCTGCCCGGCGGTCGAGATATGGAATGCGCCGCTTTGCAGCGCTGCAATACCTTCGGCCACCAGTTGCTCGCGGCAATCGATCAACCGCGCGAGTTCCGCGCCATACAGCTTGGCTTTTTGCGGGATGGCGTTGTAATCGGATTCGTCCGGCTGGCCCAGGTTGGCGGTGTAGGCGTACGGAATCGCGCCCTTCTGGCGCATCCAGTGCAGCGCGGCGCTAGTATCGAGGCCGCCCGAAAAGGCGATGCCAACTTTCTGATTGACGGGTACGGATTGAAGGATGGTGGACATGGTAATTCTTTAATTTAGTTTGATACTTTGCCTAACAGCAGGTACTCCATTAACGCTTTTTGCACATGCAGGCGATTCTCGGCCTCATCCCAGACCACAGATTGCGGGCCGTCGATGACTTCGGAGGTCACTTCCTCGCCGCGGTGTGCAGGCAAACAATGCATGAATACTGCATCCGGCGCAGCCTTGGCCATCTTGTCGGCATCGATGCACCAACCGTCGAACGCTTTCATCCGCTCGGCGTTTTCCGCCTCGAAACCCATGCTGGTCCAGACGTCGGTCGTGACCAGATGTGCGCCGACGCAGGCATCCGCCGGCTGGTCGAATTTGGTGTAATGCGTGTTGTCCGGCGCCACCAGCATCGAATCGATGTCGTAGCCTTTCGGCGTCGAAACATTCAGATGAAAGCCGAAAATCTGCGCCGCCTGCAGCCAGGAATACAGCATGTTGTTAGCGTCACCAACCCATGCGACTGTCTTGCCTTTGATCGGGCCGCGATGCTCGATGAAGGTAAAGACATCTGCCAGGACTTGACACGGATGGTGTTCGTTGGTCAGGCCATTGATCACCGGCACACGCGAATTCGCCGCAAATCGCTCGATGATATCGTGACCGAAAGTGCGCACCATGATGATATCGGACATGCGCGACATCACCTGCGCAGCATCCTCGACTGGCTCACCACGGCCAAGCTGGGAATCCATGGTGTTGATGTAAATGGCATTGCCACCGAGTTGCTGGATGCCTGCCTCGAACGACAGGCGGGTGCGGGTCGAGCTTTTCTCGAACACCATCACCAGCGTGCGGTCAAGCAGCGGGTGGTAAGTTTCATAGTTTTTAAACTTGCGCTTAATGAAGTGTGCGCGCGTAATCACATGCTCGAATTCGTCGAGCGTGAAATCGCTTAACTGGAGAAAATGCTTGATTGCCATAGGCTAGGTTGGCGCCTGCCGCCGGATATGGGAAAGTGTTCGATTATACGGGAAGTTGGGCCAAAAGCCACGCCGTCATTGCCAATCAATAAAGCTTTTGCGACGACTCATGCAGCAGTTGCGCATACAGCGCTTGGCGCATCGGCGCAATTTCTCCTGCAGCCACCGCTTCCAGAATCGCGCAACCCGGCTCAACCAGATGCCGGCAGTTATAGAAACGGCATTTTCCCAGGTGAGGCGCAAATTCGCGAAACGCCCGTTCCAGCATGCCTTCGGTCAGGTGATACAGCCCGAATTCCTGAAACCCCGGGGAATCGATCACTGCAGTGGCCGCATCGATCGCATACATGCGCGTGAACGTGGTGGTGTGCTTGCCAGTATCGAGCGCAGTCGAAATCTCGCGCGTCACGATGTCGGCGTCCGGCACCAGCAAATTGATGATCGACGACTTGCCCATGCCGGACTGGCCGATCAGAATCGTCGTCTGCCCTTGCAGCAGTGGCAGCAAGGTCGCGCGGGTTTCGTCCGGCGCGCCCAGCGCCGATATTTCATGTACCGGGTAACCGAGCGCTGTATACGGCTGCATGCGCTCGCGCGCCTTCGGCAGCAGCGCAGCAACATCAGCCTTGTTCAGAATCAGATGCACCGCCACACCTGCCGCCTCGGCCGCAACCAGCGCGCGCGACACCAGATCGTCGGCAAAGCCCGGCTCGGTCGCCACCACAATGAACAGCTGCGTCACGTTGGCTGCCAACAGCTTCGACTTGTACTGATCGGAGCGGAACAGCAGCGTCTGGCGTTCGTCAATCGCCTCGATCACACCCTGTGTCGGCGAACTGGTTTTCACCCGCACCCGATCGCCGACCGCGACATCGCTCTTCTTGCCGCGTGTCACGCATTGCAGCCGTAGCCCATCCGCCTGCGCGATGTAATGGCGGCCGTGCGCGGCGACGACGGTAGCAATGAGTTCGCCCATCATGCCGACAGCAGCTTGTCCACCCGCAGACTGGCAGGAGGATGCGAATCGTAGAAAGCTGAATACAGCGGGTCTGGCGTCAGCGTCGAGGCATTATCCTCGTACATCTTCACCAGAGCTGTCACCAGATCCTGCGCCTTGGTATGTTCGGCCGCGAAGGCATCAGCTTCGTATTCATGCCTGCGCGAACTGATTGACGCCAGCGGCGAACCGAAAAAGGTGAATACCGGCATCACCAGCACGAACAGCAGCAGCGCCATCGCGTCCGTGCTCGCGTTGTGCGGATTTACACCCAGGCCGGCATAAAACCACGGCTGCGCTTTGAGATAGCCGAGCAAGGCAAAGAACAGCAGCGACAGCAGGAACATCAACGCCATCCGCTTGATGATGTGCCTCAGTCGGAAATGACCCAGTTCATGCGCCAGCACCGCTTCGATTTCTGGCGGCGCGAGACGCTCGATCAGCGTATCGAAAAACACGATGCGCTTGGCCGCGCCAAAACCAGAAAAATACGCATTGCCATGCGCGCTGCGTTTCGAGCCATCCATCACGAACAAGCCTTTGGAAGCGAAACCGGTGCGCTGCATCAAATCTTCGATGCGGCTGCGCAAGGCGTCATCGGACAGGGGTGTGAACTTGTTGAACAGCGGCGCGATCACGGTCGGATACAACACCAGCATGCCCAGCTGAAACGCAACCCAGCATAACCAGGCATACAGCCACCACAAAACACCTGCCTTGCCCATCAACACCAGCAGCACCCACGCCAGCGGCAGGCCAATCACGGCGCCGAGCATCGCTCCCTTGAATAAATCAATCCAAAACAGCTTCGGCGTCATGCGATTGAAACCGAAAGCCTGTTCGAGCACGAACTGCCGGTAATAGCCGAATGGCATTTCGACCGCGCCCGAAATGCACGCGCAGACAGCCAGCAACCCAAGCTGCAACGCCATGCCGCCGCCAGCCAGTCCGAACAGCCAATCATGCAGCAACTGCAGGCCGCCGAGAAGCGTAAAGCCGAGCAGCGCCGCGCCTTCGACAAAACGCTCAGCCAGTCCCAAGCGGGTTTTGGCAATAGTGTAGTCAGCCGCCTTGCGGTGAGCCTCCAGCGAAATGCTGGCCGCAAATTGCGCCGGCACGGTTTCGCGATGCGCGCGCACATGACGGATATGCCGCACTCCGAGCCAGAAGCGCACAGCCAGCATCGTCAGCAGAAAAAACAGGAAAACTATCGAAAATGCGGATGGGGACATTGCGCCGATGTGAGAAAATGACTTGCTCAAGAAACTATAGTAAGGAAGCATTATGTCACAAGCGACCGATTTGCAAACGTCCGTCGAAGCTGCGGAAAAGCCGCAACGCCCGAATGAATTCAACCTGGTTTGGGTAGACATGGAAATGACCGGCCTCGACCCGGACAACGACCGGATCATCGAGGTGGCGGTTGTCGTAACCGATTCTCATCTGAACGTGCTGGCCGAAGGGCCGGTATTTGCCATCCATCAATCGGATGAAGTGCTCAACGGCATGGATGCATGGAACAAGGGCACGCACGGCCGTTCCGGCCTGATTGACCGCGTCAAGGCATCCACCATTTCCGAGGCTGACGCAGAAGAAGCGCTGCTCGATTTTCTGCGCCATTTCGTGCCGAAGGGAAAATCTCCGATGTGCGGCAACACGATCCATCAGGATCGGCGCTTCATGGCGCGCACGATGCCCAAACTGGAAGCGTTCTTCCACTACCGCAACATCGACGTTTCGACGCTAAAGGAGTTGTGCCGGCGCTGGAAACCGGAAATCGTCAACGGCTTCAAGAAACACCAGAAGCACACAGCACTGGCGGACATCATCGAATCGATCGATGAACTGCGCTACTACCGCGAACATTTCATTCTGCCTTAACGCCGTTTTTCGCGCGCAGCCCGTCAGATAAGCCGATGCTGTTGCATTTACCGTGACAGCATCGCATCATTGTTTGACGGAAAGGTCATTCCGGTGCAAGAATCCATTGTATTCTTTGTATTTTCGCCGTCCACGCTTCTTATACTTGACATGGCTCCCCCCTGGCCCGTTCGATGAATCGCCTGACTGCGCACAGCAAGCTGAAATGGTTTGAAGGCCCCAGGATTTTGCCCTGGATGGTGTTCTCCATTGGTTTGCTCCTCACCGCACTGGCATGGTATGCAACGCGATGCGACACAAAGAATCAGCTGCGCGATGAATTCAACGCCCATGTTAGCCAAATCAGCAGCAGGATTGAAAAACGTCACCATGAATCGCAGATGATCCTGCGCGGCATCTCCGGCCTGTTCAATGCCTCAAACGTAGTTACGCGCGAAGAATTCCATACATATATCAATTCATTGCAGATTGCCAGGCATTACCCTGGCATCCTCAGTATCGGGTTGGGCAAGCTGGTCCCTGCCAGCAACAAAGAGGAATTTATCCGGCAAACCAGACAGCAAGGTTTGCCGGAATACGACATCTGGCCCACTGGCGAGCGCAAACAATATGCCCCTGTCTTTTTCCGCGAAGCACTTGCGGGGAAAGGTCATCATGCCATCGGATTCGATCAGTTTTCGGAAGCATCCAGGCGCGATGCGATGCTGCTTGCGCGCGACAGCGGCAATATTGTGATGACAGGCACAATTTCGCTGGTCAGCGATGTCGAGCAGGGAACCAAGACAGCATTCATGATGTACTCCCCAGTCTATCGCAATGGCTTGCCGCATGAAACTGTCGATGACCGCAAAAACAGCATTGTCGGATGGGCTTACCTATCGTTCCATGTGAACAGCATGATGGACGGCATTTTCGGTGGCTCTCTGTACGACATCAGCCAGCAAATCGGCTTTCACTTGTACGATTACACACCGTCGTCGGAGGCCGCGATCCCGTTCTACTCGCGTGGAGCAACGCCCAACGATACCATCGCGCGCAAACCATTGTTTGAGGCATCGTCCGAACTGTCGCTGGCAAACAGGAAATGGACGCTCGTCGTGCACACCAAACCGGAGTTCGAAGAGCGACTGCTCGATTCGCGCCAGATGATCGTCATTGGCATTGGCTGCCTGGTCAGCCTGCTGCTGTCTTTCATCGTCTGGCAGCAGGTGAGTCAGCGCACTCGTGCCATCTCGCTGGCAAGAAAAATGAATCACGATGTCATCGAACGCGAGCAGCGCTACCGGCAAATGTTCGAAGACAATGCCTCGATCGCCTACATTCTCGACCCGGCATCCGGCAAATTCATCGACGTCAACACCGCTGCGGCGCAATTCTGGGGGTACTCGCTCGACGAATTGCGCGAAATGGACATAACCGACATTAACGAATCACCATTTGCAGAGCTTCAGGCTGGCATGCTGCAGGCGCATGAAGGCAACCCAGGCCAATTTCATTTCCGCCACATGCTAAAAAACGGCGAGATTCGCGAAGTTGAAATCTACCGCTCGATGCTGACACATCAAGGCAAGACCTATATCTACAGCATCGTGCATGACACCACCAATCGCATGCTTGCCGAAAAGGCACTGCGTGAAAGCCAGGAAAAACTGCGCTCCATCATCGATACCGCGATGGATTCAGTTGTGCAATTCGATATCAACGGCACCATCATTGACTGGAATCTCATGGCCGAAAAAACTTTCGGCTGGTCAACCGAAGAAGCACTCGGCAGATCACTACTCGAAACAATCATCCCGCCCCAACTGCGCGAAGAGTACAGCGACAACGCCAAACAGTTCCTCGAGAGTGACGACAACCCGATACGCCATTCGCGATTCGAGATTGTCGGTTTGCACCGCAGCGGGCATGAATTCCCTATCGAAATGTCCATCACAACGATGATTGGCCAAGCTGGACGCCCCGAATTTTGCGCCTTCATTCATGACATTACCAATCGGAAACGTAATGAAAATGCGCTGCGCAAGGCGCGTAACGAGCTTGAAAACCGCGTATTCGAACGCACCGCCGAACTGGTGCGCACCAATCGGCGACTCAACGCCGAAATCGCCGAACGCACACAAACACAGGAAGCGCTGCTGCAATCGCAAAACATGCTGCGCGAACTGGTGGCGCATCAGGATCGTATCCTAGAAACCGAGCGCAAGCGCATTGCGAGAGAAATTCACGACGAGTTGGGGCAACACCTGCTAGTTCTGCGCATCGACGTATCGATGCTTTCCCGCGAAAGCAATAACCCCGAACAGACAAAATTCAAGCAGCGCATTGACTCCATCCTGCAGCATATCGACACCACAATGAAAAGCGTACGCGCCATCATCAACAACCTGCGTCCGGCAGTACTCGACCTAGGGTTGTTCGCAGCACTCGAATGGCAAGCGCAGGAATTCCAGCGCCGTAGCGGCATCGAATGCACGTTGCAGGCAGAGGACGAGAACATGGCGCTGGATGACAACATTTCGACCGTGCTGTTCCGTATCCTGCAGGAAGCACTGAACAATGTCCTCAAACACTCGCGCGCCAGCCGGGTGCAAATCGACTTGCATCGCTATGGCGAACGACTGGTGCTGAAAGTGACCGACAATGGCATCGGCATCACCCAGACGCAAAACAAGGAACAGAAATCGTTTGGACTGACCGGCATCCGCGAACGCCTCAGCGTCCTTGGCGGCACACTGGAAATCGACAGCAGCGGCAAAGGTACAGTGCTAGTCGTTTCACTGCCAATAAAAGAAGAGGAAATGGCCACCTGAAATAAAAAATCCGGCAGGCACATATTCAAATGCATACCGGCCGGATTTTTTGTGGCTGCCCGAAAATACTCCAGGCGGCATTTTGACGCCTAAAACGCCGCAACAGCCAATCAGCCAGCCAGCTTGCTTTTCAACAGTTCATTGACCTGCGCCGGATTGCCCTTGCCCTTGGTCGCTTTCATCACTTGCCCGACCAGCGCGTTAAATGCCTTTTCCTTGCCAGCACGGAATTCATCAACCGATTTCTGGTTCGCGGCCAGTACCTCGTCAATGATCTTTTCCAGTGCGCCAGAATCAGAAATCTGCTTCAGGCCCTTTTCGTCAATGATATTGTCGGCTGCATTAGTGTCATCGGATTTCGCCTCCCACATTGCGGCAAACACTTCTTTCGCTATTTTGTTCGAGATCGTGCCATCAGCGATGCGCTTCAGCAGCAAGGCCAACTGCGCGGCGGAAACCGGCGCATCAGCAATCTCGACACCTTCCCGATTCAGCGTTGACGACACATCGCCCATCAACCAGTTTGCGCCTTGCTTTGCCTGCTCCTTGCCAATGGCTACGACCAGCACCTCGAAATAATCGGCCATTGCCTTCGATTGCGTCAGCACCGCAGCATCGTATTCTGGCAAGCCGTAATCGCGCACGAACCGTTCGCGCATCGCATCCGGCAATTCCGGCATCACTGCCTTCACACGGTCAATCCATTCCTGCGAAATCGCCAGCGGCGGCAAGTCCGGATCGGGGAAATAGCGGTAATCCTGCGCGTCTTCCTTGCTGCGCATTTCGCGTGTTTCGCGGTTGTCCGGGTCATACAGGCGCGTTGCCTGTACCACTTGGCCGCCGTCCTCAATCAGCTCGATCTGACGGCGCACTTCGATATTGATAGCATCTTCAAGGAAACGGAACGAGTTCAGGTTCTTGATTTCGCAACGTGTGCCGAATTCCTTCTGCCCGACCGGCCGCACCGACACGTTTGCATCACAGCGGAACGAACCTTCCTGCATGTTGCCATCGCAAATTCCCAACCAGGTCACGAGCGAATGCAGCGCACGCGCATATGCCACCGCTTCCGCAGCACTCCTCATATCCGGTTCAGTCACGATTTCCAGCAGCGGGGTGCCGGCACGATTCAAATCGATGCCGCTCATGCCCTGGTAGTCCTCGTGCAGCGACTTGCCCGCATCCTCTTCCAGATGCGCGCGCGTCAATTGCACCGAACGGATTTCCTGCTTGCCGTCGCGCTCCAGCATGAAAGACACGCGCCCTCCCTGGACCACCGGCTTTTCATACTGGCTAATCTGGTAGCCCTTTGGCAGGTCAGGGTAGAAATAATTCTTGCGCGCAAAAACCGATACCGGCGCAATGGTCGCGCCAACGGCCAAACCAAACTGGATCGCCTTTTCAACCGCACCACGGTTCATTACCGGCAGAACGCCCGGCAATGCCAGATCAACCGGGCAGGCCTGCGTATTCGGCTCGGCACCGAAAGCGGTCGATGCGCCGCTGAAGATTTTTGAGTTGGTCGAAAGCTGCGCGTGCGTTTCCAGACCGATCACCACTTCCCACTGCATATTCGTTCTCCTCAGATGCCCGCAGTTGCACCCTCAGGTGCGCGCAGGTGCCAATCCGTCGCCTGCTGGAATTTGTGCGCGATATTCAGCAAACGCGCCTCATCGAAATAGTTGCCGGTCAATTGCAGCCCGACCGGGCGGTTCACATTCTTTTCGCCCTGACCAAAGCCGCACGGAATCGACATCCCCGGCAAGCCGGCGAGGTTGGTCGACAGTGTATAAATGTCGCCGAGATAGTTTGCCACCGGATCATCAGCCTTGTCGCCAATATCCCACGCCACCGTTGGCGTGACCGGCCCCATGATCACGTCGCACTGCGTGAAAGCCAGCTGGAAATCCTGCGCTATCAGGCGGCGAATGCGCTGCGCCTGCAAATAGTAAGCATCGTAATAGCCGTGACATAGCACATAAGTACCGACCAGAATGCGGCGCTGCACTTCCTCGCCGAAACCTTCCGCTCGGGTTTTGCGGTACATGTCCTGCAGGTCGCCGTATTCCTTCGCCCGATGGCCGTAACGCACGCCATCGAAGCGCGAAAGGTTCGACGAGGCTTCCGCAGGCGCAATCACGTAATACACCGGAATCGACAACGACGTGTTCGGCAGCGAAATCTCGACCAGTTTCGCCCCCAGCTTTTCATATTCGGACAGCGCTGCGCGCACCGCCTGTTCGACATCGGTCGCCAAGCCTGCGCCAAAGTACTCCTTGGGCACGCCAATGCGCAAGCCCGACAGCGGCTTCTCCAGCCCTTGCGTGAAATCTTCGTCCCGACGCTGAATACTGGTCGAATCGCGGAGGTCGAAACCGGCCATCGCATTCAGCAAGATCGCACAATCCTCTGCCGTCTTCGCCATCGGCCCACCTTGGTCAAGCGACGACGCGTAAGCGATCATGCCGTAGCGTGATACGCGGCCGTAAGTCGGTTTGATGCCGGTGATGCCGCACAATGCTGCCGGCTGGCGAATTGAGCCGCCGGTGTCGGTGCCGGTCGCGCCTACAGTCAGGCGTGCCGCGACTGCGGCAGCCGAGCCACCGGATGAACCGCCAGGGACTGCGGCCTTGTCCCACGGATTTTTCACCGGGCCGAAATACGAATTCTCGTTCGACGATCCCATCGCGAATTCGTCGCAATTGAGCTTGCCCAGATTGACCGCGCCAGTATCGATCAGTTTAGACACAACCGTGGCATCGAACGGACTGACATAATTTTCCAGCATTCTGGAGCCCGCAGTGGAGCGCCATCTCTGCGTGACGAAAATGTCCTTGTGTGCAATCGGAATGCCCGTCAGCAGTGTGGCATCGTCAAATTCGAGCCGCGTGTCCGCATCGGCTGCCTGCGCCAGTGTCAACTCTTCATCCACATGCAAAAAAGCGTTCAGGTCGCTTTGCCTGATACGCGCGAGGAACAGTTGCGCCAGTTCGGTGGCGGATATTTTCTTGCCTCGCAACAGCGACGACAATTCCTTGATGGATTTGGTATGCATAGCAATGATGTTCTATTCAAAACGCCGAAGCGCATTACTCAACCACACGCGGCACCAGATACAGGCCGTCCTGAGTCGCTGGCGCGCATTGCTGGTATGCATCACGCAGATCAGGCTCGAGCACACGGTCATCACGCAAACGCAACGACAGTTCCGGCATCAAGGCAGCGATCGGGTGGCTGAGCGGCTCGATGCCGGTGGTATCAACCGCACTCATCTGCCCGACAAGCGCAAAAATGCCGTTCAACTGCGCCAGCGTCTTTTCAGCGCGCTCGTCGGAAATTTCAAGTTGTGCCAGATTGGCAATATGCTGGACATCGGAAAGAGATAATGACATGGTTCTGGGCGCGGCTTTCCCACGCGAAAAGTTACACAACCTGCAACAATAAAATTTACCTAAAAAATAGTTTTGACGAAGAAATTTCGACCGCAACAACAGGCAAATATCCGGCGAATTATAAGGTAGAATGTCGGCTTGTTGTACGGTCGGCACCGCCGCCTACACAGTTTTGGCAATGAATGCCCCTCTGAAAATGCTTATGCGCACCGTGTCTGCGCAACACAGGATTACTCATGTTTGGAATTTTTACGCAGTTATTCTCTAATGACCTGGCGATTGACCTCGGCACTGCCAACACACTGATTTTTGCCCGCAACCAGGGCATCGTGCTGGATGAACCCTCCGTTGTTGCAATCCGCCAGGAAGGCGGCCCGAACGGCAAGAAAACGATCCAGGCTGTCGGCAAGGAAGCCAAGCAGATGCTGGGCAAGGTTCCCGGCAACATCGAAGCTATCCGTCCGATGAAGGATGGTGTGATCGCCGATTTCACCGTCACCGAGCAGATGCTAAAGCAGTTCATCCGCATGGTGCACGATTCCAAGTTTTTCCGCCCGTCGCCGCGCATCATTGTCTGCGTGCCGTGCGGTTCGACCCAGGTTGAGCGCCGCGCCATCCGCGAATCCGCGCTCGGCGCCGGCGCTTCGAAGGTTTACCTGATTGAAGAGCCGATGGCCGCTGCCATCGGCGCCGGCCTGCCCGTGTCGGATGCAACCGGCTCGATGGTGGTAGACATCGGCGGCGGCACAACCGAAGTCGGCATCATCTCGCTCGGCGGCATGGTGTACAAGGGCTCTGTACGCGTCGGCGGCGATAAATTCGATGAAGCAATCGTCAACTATATCCGTCGTAACTACGGCATGCTGATTGGCGAGCAAACCGCCGAAGCGATCAAGAAAAACATCGGATCTGCTTTCCCTGGCTCCGAAGTGCGCGAAATGGAAGTCAAGGGCCGTAATCTGTCCGAAGGCATTCCTCGCTCGTTCAATATTTCCAGCAATGAAATTCTGGAAGCGCTGACCGATCCGCTGAACAACATCGTTTCAGCCGTCAAGAATGCGCTGGAGCAGACGCCTCCTGAACTGGGCGCAGACATCGCAGAAAAGGGCATGATGCTGACCGGCGGTGGTGCGCTGCTGCGCGATATTGACCGGCTGCTGATGGAAGAAACCGGCCTGCCGGTGCTGATTGCCGAAGACCCGCTCACCTGCGTGGTACGCGGATGCGGCATTGCGCTGGAGCGCATTGACCAGCTTGGCACGATCTTCTCGAACGAATGAGGGGCGGCAGCCAGTGGCATCCGGCTGCCTTGTGAACGGCTTGCAGCATTGACGTTATCACCGGACGTCTGATGGAACATAGTCCACCGCCACTCTTCCGCCAAGGTGCGCCAGCGTTCTTAAAAATGGCGCTGTTTGCGCTGGTCGCGGTCGCGCTGCTGGTAGCAGATTCGCGCATGCACACGCTTGGCCCGATACGCCAGGCAATCAATATGATGCTGTACCCGATCCAGCAGGTGGCGCTGCTGCCGCGCAGCGCTGTCAATCTGGTCAGCGAGTATTTTTCTTCGCTGGCAGAGCTGCAAAAAGAAATCAGCACACTGCAACAGCAACAGCTGGAAAATGCACAAACACTGCAACAAACGCAAAATCTGGTAACGGAAAACGCCAACCTGCGGAAGCTGCTGGAGATCCGAGGCCAGACACAAACCAAATCCATCGTCGGGGAAATCCTTTACGATGCGCGCGATCCATT
The DNA here is from genome assembly GCA_018262475.1 of Burkholderiaceae bacterium. Classification (GTDB taxonomy): domain Bacteria; phylum Pseudomonadota; class Gammaproteobacteria; order Burkholderiales; family Burkholderiaceae_D; genus QZKY01. Next base: position 15,104 of record JAGSYW010000007.1, read on the forward strand.
CACCCGCAAGGTCATACTGAATCGTGGCTCGCAAGACGGCGTGGTCGCGGGACAACCCGTCATCGACGTCAATGGCGTGATTGGCCAGATCACGAGGGCCTTCCCGATGACGTCCGAAGTCACGCTACTGACAGACAAGGATCAGGCAATCCCGGTACAGGTAGTGCGCAACGGCTTGCGCAGTGTCGCTTATGGCCGCGGACAGTCGGGCCTGCTTGACTTGCGCTTCATGCCTGCCAACGCAGACGTGCAAACCGGCGATGTCCTCGTCACCTCCGGCATCGACGGCGTATATCCGCCAGGACTGTCGGTGGCGAAAATCAGCCAGGTCGAAAATGTAGCCAGCGGCTCGTTCGGGCGCATTCTGTGCCAGCCTACTGGAGGCATAGATCGCAACCGGCAACTGTTAGTCCTGCTGGTCGATATGAATATCCAGCCCCGCCCCGCCCCTGAAGAAACCGTTGAGAAATCCGGCAGGAGGCGCCCTCGTGCTGCAGTTGCATCTGCGCCAGACACTACGGAACAAAACAAATGAACCGCCCGCAATATATCCTTCTGCCGGCAAATCCGTTGTTCATTTTTGTCAGCCTGCTGGTCGCATTCCTGCTGAACCTGCAAATCTGGGGACGTGCACCCGGCGTGCCCGATTTCGTCGCTCTGGCACTGATTTTCTGGGGCATCCACCAGCCGCGGCGTGTCGGTATCGGCATCGCCTTCTGCATGGGACTGTTGATGGACGTTAACGATGCCACCCTGCTAGGCGAAAACGCATTGGCCTATACGCTGCTGTCGTATTTCGCGATCACCATCCACAGGCGCGTATTATGGTTCCCCGTCAGCAAGCAGACTGTGCATGTGCTGCTGCTGCTGCTGTTCTCGCAAACAGTGCAGTTCCTAGTTCAGTACATGGTCAACAACCGCGTACCGGGTTGGTCCTTCTTTCTTGAGAGCGTAGTTGGCGCACTGCTGTGGCCTGTCGTTACCTGGCTTTTGCTGGCACCGCAACGGCGCGCAGTGAACCGGGACGAGAACCGCCCAATCTGAAGCATCCTTGCCAACGCGCACCGACACCCGAAAACCATGTCGAAACTGGAAAATACAGAACGCGAACTGCAACACTTCCGCATGCGGTTGACCATTGCCGGCATTTTCGTGCTTTTCTGCTTTGCCATGCTGCTTGTCCGCTTCATCTGGCTGCAAGCCGTCAAGCACAAAATGTATGCTGAACTAGCGGAAGAAAACCGGATTTCCATTGTGCCGGTTGTGCCAAACCGTGGTCTGATTCTGGATCGCAACGGCGTCGTACTGGCACGCAACTACTCGGCGTTTACGCTGGAAATCACGCCATCCAAACTAAAAGAAGATCTGCAAACCGTCATCGATGAACTCGCCAAATTGGTCGATATCCAGCCAAAGGATCGCAAGCGCTTTAAGAAGCTGATGGAGGAATCGAAAAACTTCGAGAGTGTGCCAATCAGGACTCGCCTGAGCGATGAGGAAGTTGCGCGTTTCACCGTACAGCGCTATCGTTTTCCCGGCGTCGAAATCCAGGCCCGTTTGTTCCGTCAATACCCTCTGGGCGCCGTAGCTGCGCATGCCATCGGCTATATCGGCCGTATCAATCAAAAAGACCTTGATAACATTGAAAGTCAGAATGACGAAGACAATTATCTCGGCACCAACTATATAGGCAAGGAAGGCATTGAAAAGAAATACGAGCGCGAATTGCACGGCACGACCGGCTATGAAGAAGTCGAGGTCTCTGCCGGCGGGAAACCGGTGCGCACGCTATCCCGCGGTTCAGCCACACCGGGCAACAATCTGATCCTGTCGGTCGACATCCAGTTGCAAAAAGTGGTCGAGGAAGCATTCGGCAACCGGCGTGGCGCGTTGATCGCCATCGAACCGGCCACAGGCGACATCCTCGCCTATGTATCGATGCCGAATTTTGATCCGAACCTGTTTGTCGAGGGCATCGACCAGCAAAGCTGGGACGATCTCAACAATTCGCCTGACAAGCCGCTGGTGAACCGTCCGCTAAGTGGTGCCTATCCGCCAGGGTCAACCTACAAGCCATTCATGGCGCTGGCAGCGCTGACGCTTGGCAAGCGCACACCAGAAAACGCCATCGCCGATCCCGGTTATTACATGCTTGGCAATCACCGCTTCCGCGATGACAAGCCAGGCGGGCATGGCTCGGTAAATATGTATACCTCCATCGTGCAATCATGCGACACCTACTATTACATACTGGCCAATGAACTTGGTGTTGATACGATGCACGATTTCATGAAGCCATTCGGCTTCGGACAAAAGACCGGCATCGATCTGGAACATGAACGCGAAGGCATTCTGCCATCGACCGGCTGGAAGCAAAGGGCTTACAAGACCCCGGCACAGAAAAAATGGTATGCAGGCGAAACCATTTCTCTCGGCATCGGCCAAGGATACAATTCCTTCACGCCATTGCAGCTGGCTCACGCAACCGCCATTCTCGCCAACAACGGCGTTGTGATGAAGCCACATCTGGTCAAGGCGATTGAAAACAGCGTAACGCGCGAACGCCAGCTGACTGTGCCGAAGGAAAGCTATCGCATTGACCTCAAACCAGAGCATATCGAATTCATCAAGCAGGCAATGGTTGGAGTTACCAAGGAAGGCACATCCGCTGCCGTGTTTTCGAAAACGGAATACATTTCCGCTGGCAAGACTGGCACCGCGCAGGTGATCGGCATGAAACAAAACGAGAAGTACAATGCGGCCGCAATTGCCGAACGCAAGCGCGATCATTCGCTGTACATCGCTTTCGCGCCGGCCGACAAACCGAGCATAGCGCTGGCGGTAATCGTCGAAAATGGCGGCTTTGGCGCAACCGCCGCGGCACCAATCGCAAAAAAGGCGCTAGATTATTACCTGCTGGGCAAAAAGCCTGAAGACAAGGATAAACCTTCGTCGCCAACAGATACCCCGGCACCAAGAGAAGATGCGGCACTGACCAGGCCAGTAGCAGAGCTGAAGGCAGACGCCGAATCGGAGGGCGGCCCGAAAGAAGGCGAAGAAACCGAAGGCAATCGCGATTAAACATGCAAAAATTCGATAAAAACAGCCTGTGGCGAATGGTCAAACCCTGGTTCGATGTGTTTGACGGACCACTGTCGCTGATTATCTTTTTCATCATGCTGGTTGGTCTGATTACGCTTTATTCAGCCAGCATTGATTTTCCAGGCAGGATGCAGGGACAACTGCGCAATATCGCTGTCGCTCTCGTTGTCATGTGGATCGCCGCCAGCATTCCGCCACAAACGCTGATGCGGTTTGCCGTACCAATCTATGCAGTCGGTGTCGCTTTGCTGCTGGGGGTGTTTGCATTCGGCATGGTCAAAAAAGGCGCGCGCCGCTGGCTCAATGTCGGCATCGTCATCCAACCATCTGAAATCATGAAAATCGCCATGCCAATGATGCTGGCCTGGTTTTTCCAGAAACGTGAAGGCACGCTGAGCTGGAAGGAATACCTTATTGCAGCCATCCTGCTGGCCGTACCGGCTGCGCTAATCATCAAGCAACCAGACCTAGGCACTGCGCTACTGGTTCTCGGCACGGGCTGCTATGTCATTTTCCTGGCGGGACTGTCGTGGAAAACCATTGCTGGTCTGTTAATCTCTGCCTGCGCCAGCATGCCTTTGATCTGGTCCGTGCTGCATGATTATCAGCGTCAACGCGTAATGACCTTACTCGACCCGTCTGCCGACCCGCTCGGCAAAGGATTTCACATTATCCAGTCAACCATCGCCGTCGGTTCTGGAGGCATTCTCGGCAAAGGCTGGCTACAGGGAACGCAAGGCCACCTGCATTTCATTCCTGAGCGCACAACCGATTTCATTTTTGCCGTCTATTCGGAAGAGTTCGGCCTGATTGGCAATCTGGTGCTAATGGCGCTTTATCTACTGCTGATTGCCCGTGGCCTGATGATTGCAGCAAATGCGCCGACCATTTTCACCCGCCTTCTCGCTGGCGCGATTGCACTGATGTTCTTCAACTACGCATTTGTCAATATGGGCATGGTAAGCGGTATCCTGCCTGTAGTTGGCGTGCCATTACCCTTCATGAGCTATGGCGGAACGGCACTGGTCACGCTTGGCCTGGGAGCCGGCATCCTGATGAGCATCAGCCGGCATCGCAAGCTGGTGCAAACCTGATAGTCCGTCAACGGTGATGACCTCGATGCAGACATTTGACACCAGCGCCATCCGCCATACTGCCATCATGCTATTGGCGCTGACTCTTGTCGGCTGCAGCAGCGTGGTGAAACAGCCTCCAGCCCCATCCACCAGCGCAAACATTTCCCCGGTACAACCCACGTTGCCGCCCGCAGGTTCCGGACGTGGCGGCTACTATCTAGACGACGGCCCGGGAGAAAACACCCCCACCGGACTGGAAAAGGTTCCCGATGCCGAACCCAGAGTCGAACCTCTGCTGCCGCGAGCAAACCGCCCCTACTCGGTGTTCGGCAGCACCTATACGCCTGTAGCTCTAAACCACCCCTATTCGCAACGCGGAGTTGGCAGCTGGTATGGCAAGAAATTTCATGGTCGGAAAACGTCTTCCGGCGAGCTGTACGACATGTACAAGATGACCGCTGCGCATCCTACACTGCCGATCCCGTCATATTCACGCGTAACTAATCTCGACAATGGCAAACAGATTATCGTGCGCATTAACGATCGCGGGCCATTCCGCTCGAACCGCATCATCGACCTGTCCTACACTGCAGCGCTGAAACTGGGTTATCTCGGCAAAGGTTCCGGCATGCTGCAGGTTGAACATTTGCGACCGGCGGAAATCGAACGCATCATCCAATCAAGGCGCATGAGCGGAATCACCGACGAAGCGATTGCTCCGGCTCAACCGCAACAAGCCAGCGCCAACGATTATCCGCCACTACCATCCGGTTTAGGCAATGATGACATGCGAGTCCCACAACCCGTCGCAACCTCATTGACTGGCTATTACCTGCAACTCGGTTCATTTGCCAAGGAGCACAATGCACAAGCAATGCATGCGCAGTATGCGATTACCTGGGCCGACAAGTTGCCGCCAGCGCAAATCGTGCAGAAAGGTGAATTGTACCGACTGTATGCCGGCCCGTTTTCGAGCCGAAACGAGGCAGACACTGCCGCGCGGCAGATGCAAAACTCAGGATCGCCCAAACCATTGATTGTCGAGCATTAAAGATGTGCCGCTGCACGCGGCCTGCATGATTCAATCGTCGGGCTGCTCATCCAGAAGCAAAGTTTCCACACTGATGTCCTGTCTGATAATAGTGGCTTGGAATGCATCAGTAGCAGGCTTGCTAGCGGCCTGCTTCGTAGTTTCCTCGGTGGGAATGGTATTTGCGACAAGTGGCGCAGCTTTCAGAATGTCGCGCGCAATTTCGGATTCGATGGCATCGATCTTTTCAGCTGTCATGCGTGCAATATCACGCTGCATCCGGATTTGCTCCGCTTCCCGCCAGGCAGCAAGCTCTTCATCTTCTGTCGAGGACGGCACCAACTCCTCAACCAAAGGCTCCTTGTCTTCGACAGTTTCATCCGGCTGCCGTTTTTTCTTCCCCAAAAAAGAAAATAAAGCCACTCCCCTCTGCTCCTGTCGAAAGCCCCCAAGAAAATGTTTTCATTATGGCACGAATCGGCCATCGAATACAGCCGCCCAGCATGCGCCGGAACTTGCTATAGTGCAGCCGACCGCGCTAGATTACTCCCCGTACAGCTTCTGTTTCAGTTCACGACGCTGCTGCGCTTCCAGCGAAAGCGTTGCTGTTGGCCGCGCCAGCAGGCGCTGCACTCCAATCGGCTCTCCCGTTTCGACGCACCAGCCATATTCGCCCGAGTCAATGCTGGCAATCGATTGCTGCACCTTCTTCAACAACTTGCGCTCCCTATCCCTGGTACGCAACTCCAACGCGTGCTCCTCCTCAATCGTCGCACGATCGGCCGGGTCAGGCACTAGCGTTGTTTCACGCAAATGCTCGGTCGTTTCACCAGCGTTCTTGATCAGGTCCTTTTCCAGTTGCTGCAAGCGCGCCTTGAAGAATGCCAACTGCGCGTCACCCATGTAATCCTTGTCGCTCATCTTGAGAATTTCCGCCTCGGTGAGCAGGGCGCCATCAATCTTGGCGTCGGAAGTCGATTTTTTCGTTTTCGTATTCACTTAGCGTACCCTCACAATGCTTCGGTTGAGTAATTGGTCAAACAAATTGTAATGGCAAAACATCTTGTCTTACCAGTTAAACCTCCCTTGCGCGACGGTCTGATATATGCCAGAAGCCATCTGTATTGCGAAATTGACGCAGTTTATACCAAACATTGCTCCAGACCGCGAATAAAAATCTCTTTCGGCAAATTTTTTCCAATAAACACCATTTTGCTGGCGCGTGTTTCGCTCTTTGCCCATGGCGCACCGACATCGCTGCCCAGCAATTGATGCACCCCCTGAAAAACGATCCGGTTGTCTGCGCCACTGATATGCAACACCCCTTTGTAGCGCAGCATGTGCGCACCATACACTTGCAGCATCGCACTCAAGAATTCCTCCAGCAATCCACTGTCGAACGCCCGCTCGCTGGCAAACATGAAGGCGGCAATATCGTCCGCATGTCTGGCTTGATGTGAGTGCCCAGAATGAGCATGACCGCAACCGCAGCCACACGCATGTCCGTGCGCATGGTCGTGATGCCCCTGCTCGGCCAAAAAGCCCGGATTGATTTCCAGCTTGTCATTCAGGTGGAATCCTCTCAGGTCTAACACTTCTTCCACCGGAACCCTGCCAAAATCGGCTGTGGCAACCAAGGCGCGCGGATTGATACGCACCATGCGCGCCTTCAGCGCCTGCAATGCATCCGGCGCGACAAGATCGGTTTTCGACAGCAGCAGCCGGTCGGCAAATGCGACCTGGCTGCGCGCAGGCTCATGCTCGTCAAGCTGCTGCATCGCATGCACGGCATCAACCACGGTGACAATCGCGTCAATCATGTAATGCCGAGCAACCTGTTCATCAACGAAAAAGGTTTGCGCGATAGGCCCTGGGTCGGCCAACCCGGTCGTTTCAATCACAATACGATCAAAATTCAGTTCGCCTCGTTCACGTTTGTCGGCCAGCGACGACAGCGCTTCGACCAAATCGCCACGTACTGTGCAGCAGATGCAACCATTATTCATTTCGACGATCTGCTCGGCTCCGCCCTGCATCAGCAACGCGCCATCAATGCTCTCCTGACCGAATTCATTTTCGATCACGGCGATCCGGTGACCATGAGGCTCTTGCAGAATCCGATTCAGGAGCGTAGTTTTACCTGCACCGAGAAAACCGGTCAGGATGGTAGCGGGAATCAACGACATATCAAATCAACCTTCACAACCGTAAAAATCTGCGGCCTTGTCCGACAATACAGTGGGGTATAAGGCGAAAACACACCACTAAGCCAGAACTTTTGCGGCAAAATAAATATACTACACAGTATTATTTCTTCTTCGCACGCGGATGTGCTGCATCATATACCTGCGCCAGCCGCTGAAAATCGAGCGAAGTATAAACCTGCGTCGAAGCAATCGATGCGTGGCCAAGCAATTCCTGCACCGCCCGCAAATCACCCGACGATTGCAGCAAGTGCGACGCAAACGAATGCCGCAGCATGTGCGGATGAACGTCTGCCGGAATGCCTTGCGTCAACGCATGCGCCTTTAGCCGCAGCTGAACCGTACGCGGAGTAATGCGCGCGCCGCGCGTTCCGACAAACAGCGCGTAGCTGTCGCTACCTGCATCGTTTTTCGCCAGTTGCGGCCGCACAACCAGCCAGGCGGTTATCGCGACCAGCGCCGGCTTACCTACTGGCACACTACGCTGTCGGCTACCCTTGCCAGTAACAATCACTTCGCCAGCCTCGGCATCAAGCCAACTGTTCGAGGCGTAATCCTGCTGCCTCACATGCTGTAAATCCAGTCCGGCCAGTTCAGACACGCGCAACCCGCTCGAATACAGCAGTTCGAACATTGCGCGGTCACGCAATCTGATTGCATCGTCGGCACCAGAATCGCCTTTGTCCGATACCAGCCGCACGGCGTCGTCAACCGATAGCGCTTTCGGCAATGTCCGCGCTCGCTTCGGCGGTCGCACACCATCGACCGGATTGGCGACCATTGGCGTTTGCTCGGCCAGCCAGCGGAAAAAGCCGCGCCATGCAGACAACGTGCGCGCGATCGAGCGCGGGCCGATGCCTTGCGCATGGAGTTTCGCTGCGAACTGCCTGATCTGGAAATGCGACACGTCCGCCAGCACAGTGTTGCCGACAAATGTCTGCAATGCAGCCAGATCGCGCCGGTAGGCAGCAAGCGTGTCGAGAGAAAGCTGGCGTTGCGTCAGTAGACAATCCAGATAACCGTCAATGACGGTGCCATTGGGATTGCCATCCATCGCCGCCTCCGCCGCTCAATCCAGCAAGCAAGTCAGCGCCGCGCTAGCCGTTTCACCAATATCGATGAGGAAATCGATGGCCATGCTGGACGTGAAGCGCTCGGGGTCAGGCGACCCCATGATCAGCAGGCCGAACACGTCCGGCGAATCGTCATTGCGCAACGGCAGCATTGCAACCGACTGGATTTCAGCTGCTTCGAGCCAGCGCACGGCTTCAAAATCGCGGTTCGCGCCACAGTACGGCGATGACAGACTGTTAGCAAACAACCGCGCATCCTCGCCCACATCCTGCGCAAACCAGGTGTGGGTGAAATTTTCTGCCACGCGCCACAAGCGCAGCGACGCATGTGGTACGCCGAAGGTGGTTTGCAAGCCAGTGATCAGCGCATGAGGCAAATCGACATCGTTGCGCGCAAGCAGCAAGGTTCTCGTCCATGCTTTGTATTTCTGCACAATGGCATCATTTTCCTTTGCCAGCAGCACCAGCTCTGCCAGCCGCAACTCCAGCGTGCGATGTTTGTCGCGCATGACTTCCATCTGGCGATCCTGCAAGGACACGGTACGGCCGCCCAGTTGGCTGGAAAGCCGTATCTTCGCCAGCAATTCAGCGTGGTCCCGAAAAAATTCCGGATTGTCAGCAAGGTACTGTGCGACGGCGTCGGCATCGAGAGAGGAAATCATTATTGCGTTGTTTCAGAGTGAAAATGGAAGAATGTGATTTTACCCCGGAAATGCACCATTGCCGCGTTCCTGCAGCCTTAACGGCGGCAGATATCGCGAATAGAAGCCGATGAAAGCACATATCCGTATGCACCCTTTTGCATAGCTACAACAGGATGACAGCATTGCGCGCGACTCGCACAAGCTTGCCATAATTTTTTGCCTTTATTACCCAAACGCCATGCAAACTGAGGTAAGTTGGCTGCTTTACCGCGCCTGACTCAATCGTTCCAGCGACAGGTCATTGCCGAAGGCGTGCAAACTGTTCAATGCACAAGGCATACAAGCGCTGCAAAGTGACGCGGTGCACTTGTTCATCAGGTAAACTGGCGAACATTTTTCTAGCGACAAATTCCTACATGAGTACCTACGCCATTGGCGATTTGCAAGGCTGTCTGCTGCAAACGAAGTCGCTGCTGAAACGAATCCATGCCGCCACATCGGATGCCACACTGTATTTTGTCGGCGATCTGGTGAACCGCGGACCTAGTTCGCTGCAAACCTTGCGTCATGTGCGCCAACTGGGCGAACAGGCGAAAGTCGTGCTGGGCAACCACGACCTGCATCTGCTGGCTGCCGCACACGGCATCCGACGCGTGCGCGAAGAAGACGGACTGCTGGAAATTCTGAATGCCCCGGATCGCGACCAATTGCTCGACTGGCTGCGGACCCGTCCGCTAGCACTACAGGAAAATGGCCATCTGTTCGTCCATGCCGGCGTGTTGCCGCAATGGAGCATGGACAAAACGCTGGCGCTGGCACGGGAAGTGGAAACCGTGCTGCAAGGCCCGCACTGGGTTGATTTCCTGCGCGAAATGTATGGAAACCAGCCGGCAAAATGGGATGATGGGTTGACCGGGACCGACCGCCTGCGCTGCATCGTCAATGCACTGACAAGACTGAGGTTCTGCACCTCGGATGGCGAAATGGAATTTGCAACATCATCCGGCGTCGATACCGCACCGCCCGGCTTCATGCCCTGGTTTGAGGTACCTAACAGGAATACGCAGGACGTGACTGTCGTGTTCGGTCACTGGTCAACGCTAGGTTTGCTGCTGCGCCCGAAGCTGATTGCGCTTGATACCGGCTGCGTCTGGGGCGGCAAGCTTACCGCGGTGCGGCTTGAAGACCGCGCTCTGTTTCAGGTTGACTGTCCGCAACACCAACGTCCAGGCCAAGCGCGTTAGCAATCGCCTGCCGTGACTCAAACGCCAGCTCGCGCCGGCGCGCCCCTTCTGTCGGCAGTACTGGCAACATCTGCAATTCGACGATGATTTCACTGCCGCCGGCAATCGCCAGAATGCTTTCGAGCAAACTGATTTCACCGACGAAGCCGATGGTCGGGTGCGGTCTACCCGCAGCATCGAGGTAGCGCAGCGCGTAAGGCTGTACCGGCACGCCGGCATCGATTGCCGCCTCGAACAAATTTGGGTGGAATGGCAGCAGTGTGCCCTGATTGCTGGTCGTTCCCTCCGGGAAAAAGGCAAAGCGCCCTCCGGCCTGCATGTTTTCGACCAAATTGTGGAAGATGCGACGCAAATCACGCGCATTACCACGCTGCAAAAACACCGTACCAGCCTGTTCGCACAACCAGCCGACCACCGGCCAGCTGCGAATGCTGTCTTTTGCCACAAAGCGGCATGGCTGCTGCGAGTTAATCACGTAAATATCAAGCCAGGATACGTGGTTGGAAACCACCAGCGCGTTCTGCACCAGTTCACCCTGCACCTTGACCCGCACGCGGCACATCTCGAGCAACTTAGCCGACCAGCGCCAGATGCGTTCATTGCGTTTTGCGGCATTCAGGTGGGGGAAAATCAGCGCACACGTCAGCAGGCCGGTGATGACATGCATCACCATGCGCACCAGACGGAAAATCAACATCGAATCAGTCCTTTTTGACCGAAATAATACTACCCTGAGTATTATTTAATCGCCAGCAAACAGTGGCTAAAGTAACAAAAAATGCAGGTACTCCCGGATTTATTTCAATCCTCGGTCAAATGCAAGATGGCCGGCAACGATGGTCGCCAGCACCCTGCCTGTCATCTCGTGCCCGAGGAATGGCGTGTGCTTGCCTTGGCTCGCCAACGCACCCGCTTCGACTTTCCAGCGTGCTTTCGGGTCGAACAGGCACAGATCAGCCGCACTGCCGACGGACAGCTGACCGCCAGGCAAGCCAGCGATGCGCGCCGCATCCGATGTGACGCGTGCCAGCGCGCTCGACAACCGCTGCGAAGCCGGCTTGACGTATTCGTCAGCCCATTTCAGCGACAACGACAATAGCAGTTCAAGCCCGGTTGCACCCGGCGTCGCTTCACCGAATGGCAGCAGCTTTTCATCGTCATCGACCGGCGTGTGATCGGAACAGATGACGTCGATGGTACCATCGAGCAAGCCCTTGCCGATTGCGTTGCGGTCGTTCTCTGAGCGCAACGGCGGCAGCATCCGTGCATTCGCATCGAAATAGCCGATGTCTTCGTCCGTCAGATGGATGTGGTGTGCGCCAACATCGCAAGTGACCGGCAAACCCTCCTTCTTCGCCTTCCGCACCAGCTCCAGCCCGGCAGCGGACGACATCCGGCACAAGTGAACACGCGCGCCGGTCTGACGCACCAGTTCAAAAATCGTATGCAGCGCAATCGTTTCGGCAATCACCGGAATGCCGGACAGCCCGAGGCGCGATGCAACCGGGCCGCTGTGGGCGATGCCGCGCCCCAGGCACGCATCCTGCGGCCGCAGCCAGATGCTAAAACCAAATGTCTTTGCATACTGCATCGCCCGCAGTAGCACCTGCGTATCGACAATCGGTTCGGCCGCCTGCGAAAAACCAATGCAACCCGCTTCAGTCAACTCCGCCATTTCGGTCAAGGCGGCCCCTTTCAGGCTCACCGTCAGCGCGCCGAGTGGATAAACATTCGCCTGATTCAGGTTTTTGGCCCTGTGCTTCAGCATTTCAACCAACCCAGGCTCATCCAGCACCGGATCGGTATCGGGCGGACAAACCAGGCTGGTGACCCCCCCTTGTACCGCCGCCTGCATTTCCGATTCCAGCGTCGCCTTGTATTCGTAACCGGGTTCGCGCAGCCGCGCCGACAGGTCAACCAGACCAGGCGCCACCACCAATCCGCTGGCATCAATAGTCTTGTTGGCGGAAAAGCCTTTGGGGAGTTTGCCAGGCTCCGTCACTGCGAGGATCTTTCCGCTGGCAATGCAGATGTCCTTCGGTGCGTCGATGCCGTTTGCCGGATCGATCAGCCGGCCATTTTTGATGAGGATTTTCATTCTTCGTTCCGCCTGTTAGCTGCCACCCAGTATGCCCATCACCGCCATCCGCACCGCAATGCCGTACGTCACCTGCGGCAAGATCACCGCCTGCGAACCGTCTGCCACCGCCGAATCAATTTCAACCCCACGATTCATCGGCCCCGGATGCATCACAATCGCATCCGGCTTGGCCAATGCGAGGCGCTCCGGCGTCAGACCATAGCTCTTGAAATATTCCTGCGCCGACGGAAGCAACGCGCCGTTCATGCGCTCATTCTGCAACCGTAGCATGATGATCACGTCGACATCCTTCAAGCCCTGATTAATGTCGGTGAACACGCGCACCCCCATCTGCTCCAGGTTCGACGCCAGGAGCGTATGCGGACCAATCACCCGCACTTCCGGCACGCCCAGCGTGACCAGCGCATGGATGTCCGAACGTGCGACGCGGCTGTGCAGCACATCGCCAACGATTGCCACCTTCAGCTTGGTGAAATCGTGCTTGTAATGGCGGATGGTGTACATGTCGAGCAAGCCCTGGGTCGGGTGCGCGTGCCGCCCGTCGCCAGCATTCACCACATGCACATGCTCCCGGCCTGTATCGCGCAAGTGCTTGGCGATCAGGAACGGCGCTCCGGATTGCGCATGCCGCACGACGAACATGTCCGCCTGCATCGCAGTCAGGTTGTCGATCGTATCCAGTAGCGATTCGCCCTTGCTGGTGCTCGATGCGGCAATGTTCAGGTTGATCACGTCGGCCGACAGGCGCTTGGCCGCGATTTCGAACGTGGTGCGCGTGCGGGTCGAGTTCTCGAAGAACAGGTTGAACACGCTTTTGCCGCGCAACAGCGGCACTTTCTTGACCTCGCGGTCAGAAACGCTGACGAACGATGCCGCCGTATCGAGAATATGGGTCAGCACCTCTTTCGGCAAACCCTCGATTGTCAGCAAATGCTGCAGTTCGCCGTGCTGGTTGAGTTGGGGATTAGGAAGCATGTTCCACCGTCAGCGTAAATGTGCCGTCGTCTGCACGATGCAGCACGATCGACTGGTTGTCCTTAACCTGCATGTATTCGGCCACAAAATCGGCGGCTACCGGCAATTCTCGCTCACCGCGATCGACCAGCGCGGCCAGCATCACCCGCGCCGGACGACCGTAATCAAACAGCTCGTTGATCGCCGCACGCGTCGTGCGGCCGGTATACAGCACATCGTCAACCAGCAGGATGGAAGCACCATTCACGTCGAACGGGATGTGCGATGGCTTGACGTCGGCACGCAAACCCTTTTCGGCGTAATCATCGCGGTAAAACGACACGTCGATAAACCCCAGTCGATCCTCCGGGATGCCCAGGTCGACTGCGAGACGCTCTGCCAGCCATGCGCCGCCGGAATGGATACCGACAATTACCGGATCAGGAATATCGACCAGACCGGCATTGACTTGCGCCAGTAACGCCCGGTAGAGCGCTTCAGCATCTGGTTCAGGAAGATTCTTTTTCATCGAGATATTGTTGCAGAATGAGTGCGGCAGATTGATCGTCGATGGCCTCGCCGCGGCGGCCATTCAGCACGGCAGATGAGTATCGCTCGTCCACCAGTGCAGTATCGACGCCGAAGCGCCCATGCAGCTGGTTCGCGAAACGGCGGCAGCGCACGGTCATCTCGTGTTCTGCACCGTCCGGATGGAACGGCAGACCAACAATGCAGCGCGCCGGCTTCCATTCTGCCAGCAATGCACCGATCGCCGCAAATTTTGCATCATTGCTTTCCGCCGCGATCACGGTCAGCGGCCGCGCCCGCCGGGTAACGGTATTGCCGACCGCCACGCCGATCCGTTTCAGGCCAAAGTCGAATGACAGCAACACCTGTTCCATCAAAAGCCTGCCTCACGCATGGCCTGCACTCGCCGCCAGCATGGCCGGCTCGATGCCCAAGAGCTTGAGTGCCGCCTTGTAGCGTTCCTCGAACGGCAGATCGAAAATTACCTGCGGATCGGCGGCCACCGTCAGCCAGCCATTCTTGCTAATTTCCTGTTCGAGCTGCCCTGCGCTCCAGCCGGAATAACCGATGCCGACCAGCACGCGCTGCGGCCCATTGCCGGAAGCGACCGCTTCGAGCACGTCGCGCGACGTAGTGAAGGCAATGTCGTCGCTGACTTTCAGCATCGACGAAAACTCGCCCTGCGGCGAATGCAGCACGAAGCCACGGTCTTCCTGCACCGGCCCGCCAAACATCACCGGTCTCGATGTCCAAAGCGAGATCTCGGGTTTCAGGTCCAGGCGTTCAAACAAGTCGCTCATCTTTATTTCTGTCGGCCGGTTGATCACCATACCGAGCGCGCCGTGCTTGTTATGCTCGCACAGGTAAACGACCGTGCCGCCAAAAACAGGGTCGCTCATCGACGGCATTGCGATCAGGAAATGATTCGATAGGTTCAGGTCAGGGATATTCATGATTTCATACCGTGAAAAGGTGGTTGTCCCTGGCGCACGGCACAGACAACTGCCATGCCGCGCTGCCTGCGATGTCATTCTAGCAGCAATTGTTGCGCCATTTTCACGCTTCAAATACCGACTGGATCAAATCATGCGGGGAAAACCCCAGTCGAAAGATAGCGGTCGCCACGATCACAGACGATGAACACAATAGTCGCGTTTTCCACTTGGCTGGAAAGGCGCAATGCGATTTCACACGCGCCACCGGCCGAAATACCGCAGAAAATGCCTTCCTCTGCGGCCAGACGGCGCGTCATGTATTCCGCCGCGGCCTGACTGACTTCCTCGACCTGATCAACCTTTGAGCGGTCAAAAATCTTCGGCAAGTATTCCTGCGGCCATTTGCGGATGCCGGGAATCTGCGAATGATCGTCCGGTTGCGCCCCAATCACCTGAATCTGCGGATTTTGCTCCTTCAGGTAGCGTGAGGTACCCATAATGGTGCCAGTCGTGCCCATCGCACTGACGAAGTGCGTCACCCGCCCGCCGGTATCACGCCAGATTTCCGGGCCGGTAGTTTCGTAGTGCGCACGCGGGTTGTCCGAATTCGCAAACTGATCCAGCACGATGCCGCGACCATCCTTTTGCATCTGTTCAGCCAAATCTCGGGCATATTCCATACCGCCGTTCTTTGGCGTAAGAATGATTTGCGCACCGTAGGCAGCCATGCTCTGTCGACGCTCAATGCTCAGGTTCTCCGGCATCACCAGAATCATCTTGTAGCCGCGCAATTTGGCGGCCATCGCCAAACCGATGCCGGTATTGCCGCTCGTCGGCTCGATCAGCGTATCGCCCGGCTTGATCTGGCCGCGCTGCTCCGCCCCCATGATCATCGTCAGCGCCGGCCTGTCCTTGACAGAACCGGCCGGGTTGTTGCCCTCCATCTTGCCGAGGATGATGTTGTTGCGACGCGCCGCATCTTCACCCGGAAGATGCATCAACCGCACCAGCGGGGTATTGCCTATGGTTTGTTCAATGGTTGGATAGGGCATGGCGATATCGGTTCGATTCAGCAAAACGTCATTGTAATCTCGTTGCCCACTACTGTCGGCATCCGGCCAGTAAAAAACCCCGCCGCAGCGGGGTTTTTGTGCCGTGATACGGTGGATTACTTCTTTGCATCCTTGGCAGAAGCCGATTCGCTGGCGGAAGCGACGGCTTTCTTCTTGTCGGCTTTTTTATCACCCTTCTTGCTGGCCTTTTCATCCTTTTTTTCGGCTTTCTTGTCAGCCGCCTTGGCTGGCGCACCTGGCTTGCTCTGGCCACCAACCGTCAGGCCAGCCTGCGACAGCTTGGTCGAATTTTTCTCGCCAATACCCTTGACGCGCTTTTCCAGGTCAGCCCAGTCCTTGAAATTACCACCCTTGGCACGCTCATCAATAATCGTCTTGGAAATCTTGGGACCAATGCCCTTGACACCATCGAGTTCAGCCTGCGTTGCCTTGTTGACATCCACCTGCGCAAATGCAAGGCCCATGGTTGCGATCAGCGCCGCCAGAACCATCAACAGTTTTTTGAACATATCGCTTCTCCTTGAAGGGGTTTCATGAATCAATGCAGCAAAATCGGCCAGACAGCCAGCTTGGCAACGATCGCCTGACCGCCGCCGGGCATCATATGGCATTTCTGACAGCACTGGAAGCCATTTTCGGCTCAAAAAATACTCCCACCAGTATTTAAAAATAACCAGAAAGCATGGGGCCTAACAGCGCAATTTGACAACATACCCCAGATTCCCTCTAAAATCAGGCGTCACCACCATGAATCCGGCGCAATTCGCGCTTGTTGGTCTTGCCGACACTGGTTTTGAGCAAGCCATCGACAAACAGGATATGCACCAGAATTGCGAAACGCCCCAGCCCGCCGGTTTCGGCATTTTGCGCCACATGCTTGCGCAACGCTGCTTCGTTGATCTTGCCGTGGAATTCCGGCCTCAGCTGCACCAGCGCCAGCGGCCGTTCGCCCCACTTGTCGTCGCGCTGCGCAATCACCGCCACCTCCTGCACCGCCGGATGCTGCAGCAACATGCTTTCCATTTGCAATGACGACAGCCATTCGCCGCCAGTCTTGATCACATCCTTTTCACGGTCGGTGATTTGCAGGTAGCCGCCGGCATCGATATGGCCGATGTCACCGGTATGCAGATAGCCGCCGCTCCACAGTTGTTCAGAGGCATTGTCGTCATGCAGGTAGCTTTGCGTCAGCCACGGCGCGCGCACAACCACTTCGCCAGTACTCTGGCCATCGTGCGGTAGCTGTTTCATGTCGTCATCCACCGTCTGCATGTCGACCAATGGAATCGGCAGACCAGCCTTGGTGCGCAATGGCGCCTGCTCTTCCGGCGTCGCCTCATGCAGCGACAGCGGCAACTGCACAATCGACAGAATCGGGCAAGTTTCAGACAAGCCGTAGCCACCAAAAATATCAATCCCGCGCTGCCGTGCCGCAATTGCCTGCGTCTGCGGCATGGCGGAACCGCCAATGATAAGTTTCAGGCGGCTTAAGTCGGTTTCGAGGCTGTGCGGATGGTTCAGTATCATGTGCAGCACCGTCGGCACACAGTGCGAGAACGTGACCTTTTCGGTGCGTATCAGCCGGCACAGCCGCTCAGGCTGATACGCGCCCGGATAAACCTGCTTGATGCCAAGCATCGTGGCAACATACGGCAAGCCCCACGCATGGACGTGAAACATCGGCGTCAACGGCATGTAAACATCATCACGGCGCAACTGCTGCTGGCCGGGCGCTGTTCCCAGCGCCGTAGCGACCGCCAGCGTGTGCAGCACCAGTTGGCGGTGACTGAAATGCACGCCTTTGGGCAAACCGGTCGTGCCCGTGGTATAAAACGTGGTCGCGCGGGTGTTTTCGTCGAAATCAGGGAAAGTGAATTCCGCCGACGAAGAAGCCAGCATGTTTTCGTATTCGCTGGCAAAGGCAATTTTCGATGCCGGCAACGCTGGCGTATCCGTCAGCAGCACGAAGGTTTTTACCGTTTCCAGCTGCGCCGCGATTTCCTCGACGATCGGCAGGAATTCGGCATTCACCAGCAGCACGTCGGCTTGCGCATGGTTCAGCGTGTAGAGAATCTGTTCCGGCGTGAGCTTGACGTTGACCGTCTGGATGACCGCGCCCATCATCGGCACAGCGAAATAACATTCGAGATAGCGCGAACTGTCCCAATCCATCACCGCCACCGTCTTGCCCACCGTCACTCCAATGCGCTGCAAGCCGCCTGCCAACCGATGAATGCGCTCGTTCAGCGTGCGGTAGTCGTAACGCGAGATGTCTGAGTAGACGATTTCCTGTGTGGGTGAGTGTACCAGCGGAGTCAGCAACAACTGCTTGAGCAGCAACGGATAGGCATAAGCTTGGGAAGCGGATTTGAAAGACCCGGTTGGCATCTTGGCGCCCTGTAAAAAACACGTGTTGAAAATGAATATCTGACAGCGAAAACGGCCTCAGCGACCAAACAGTTCGTCAAAAGTGACTGTCGCAGTGCCCAGTTTGCCAACGACAATACCGCCGGCACGATTGGCCGCCGCGACCGCTTCCGGCATCGGCTTGCTTGCGCCCAGCATAACCGCCAGCGTGGCGATTACCGTATCACCCGCACCGGAAACGTCGAACACCTCGCGCGCCACCGTCGGCGTATGCGCAACGCCACCATCGGTGTACAGCGTCATGCCCTCCTCAGATCGGGTCAACAGCAACGCTTCAAGCCGCAAATCGGCACGCAGGCGTTGCGCCCTCGCCGTCAAATCATCCTCCCCGCCCCAATCGCCAACAATGCGGCGCAACTCCGCCTTGTTCGGCGTCAGCACGGTCGCCCCCGCGTAGCGCATGAAATTGTCGCCTTTCGGATCAACCAGCACCGGTTTTCCTGCCTGCCTCGCTGCGGCAATCATCGCCGCCACATTGACCATGCTGCCCTTGTCATAATCCGACAGAACAACTAGGTCGTACTGCGGCAACAACTCTGCAAACTGAGCCAGCTTGTCGCGCAGCACGGCTTCAGTTGGCGGCTCTTCGAAATCAATGCGCAACAACTGCTGCTGACGGCCTAGCACGCGCAGCTTGATGATGGTCGACCCCGTCACATCGCGCTGCAAATGGCTGCAAATGGTTGATTCACCCAGCAAACGCGCGACTGCGTCGCCCGCTTCATCCTGCCCAACGACACCCAGCAAGCCTACCTTCACCCCCAGTGCGGCCACGTTGCGCGCGACATTTGCCGCGCCACCGAGCCGGTCTTCGCGCCGTCCGACATGCACTACCGGCACCGGCGCTTCTGGAGAAATGCGATTCACGTCACCAAACCAGTAGCGGTCAAGCATCACGTCGCCAACCACTAATATGCGTACCTTTTCAAACATGGCTATCCTACAAAATTTAGTTCATTACACTCAATTCTTCCGTGCGACGCGGCGAGTAAGTTTCCCAGCGGCTGCACGCCGGGCACTGCCAGTAAAACTGGCGCGCCTTGAAACCGCACTGACTGCACTGGTAGCGCGCCAGTTTCAGCGCGTAGCCATGCACCAGATCCTTGACCATCGTCAACTCGGGCAACGAATCGGGACGCGCAATCAGCAATCTCGCTTCCAGCAACTTGTCCAGTCCAAGAAGTGTTGGCGTGCGCCACAGTTCATCGCGCACCAAATTGTATGCCGCCTCGCCACCTTCAAGCTCGACCAGGTTCTTGAACATCACTTCCAGCAAATCGATCGATGGTGCGTCAGCCAGCCAGGACTTGAGCAGGTTGAAACCTTCCTGCGGACGCCCAACGGCATGATAGCCATCCATCAGGCGCTGCGCGACCAGCACCACATGCGGCAAGCTTTGCCGCTCAACTTGCTTCCACGCATGCAGCGCGCCTTCGATATCACCGTTTGCCTGCAAGGCATCGCCAAGCAGGATGTTTGCCCGGACATTCATCCGGTTCACCGACAGCGCCATGTCGAGCAGGCGGCGTGCGGCATCCGGCTGCGTCCTGACCAGCTCGGCTTGCGCCAGCTCGCAATAGAATTGCGCGACCTCCCGCTGGCGACCGCCTGCACCAGATTCCTGCAGCGCGTTTGCGGCATCGATCGCGCGCTGCCATTCCTTGACCCGCTGGTAAATTTCCAGCAGTGACCGGCGGGCGCGAACGCCATAGTTCGTTTCAATCAGCAGATTAAAGGTTTCCTCGGCCCGATCCAGCAAGCCTGCGCGCAGGTAATCCTGCCCCAATTCATACAATGCATGCTCTTTCTGCTCCTGCGGCAAATCCGGGCGCGACAGCAGATTCTGATGCACACGAATCGCGCGTTCGATTTCACCACGCCGACAAAACAGGCTGCCTAAAGCGAAGTGGAGTTCTGCAGTTTCCGGATCGAGCTTGACGATTTCGATGAAGGTATCAATCGCCTTGTCCGGCTGTTCGTTCAGAAGGAAATTCAGCCCCTTGAAATAACCTTCAGGCAAACTGCGCGACTCTGATAGCAACTGCTTGATGTCGATGCGCGCTGCCATCCACCCCAAGCCGAAAAAGACGGGGATGCTCAGCAACCACCAAGTTTCGAATTCCATGCCACCCCGACAATCAGGTTAGTTGGCCACGCCATCTGGGCGGGGCGTGTGCGTACGCGCTGTCTGCTGCGCCTCGCTTTCCTTTTGCAGCGCACCAATGGCATTTTTCTGACGTGATATTTCGCGCCGGTGCCGGAGCACGGTTGGCGTCATCGCCAGCACCCCAAACGCCGCGCCCGCCACGAAAAATGCCAGCAAAAGCAGCACCAGCGGACCATGCCACTCGTATTCCAAGAAAAATTTCAGTGACACCTCGTGCGCATTTTTCAGCGCAAAGCCGAAAAACAGGACAAACAGCATTGCCGCAATGATTCTGGCAACGATTTTCATAGGGCCATTCCGGTTGTTGGTTGCTGCAGGATGGGAACGCGATCATTGTACGCGAAAAAAAAGGCATCCGAAGATGCCTTTTTTCATTCTTGCTACGGACTCAGTCGCCAATCATCGGCTGCCCCGCCATCGCGTCCACGCTTTCGCGCAATTCCTTGCCCGGCTTGAAATGAGGCACCCGTTTTTCGAGCACCATCACTTTCTCGCCGGATTTAGGATTACGCCCTATGCGCGGCGGACGGACATTCAGCGAAAAACTGCCAAAACCGCGGATCTCGATGCGCTGACCATCAGACAACGCCCCTGCCATCGCATCGAGAATGGTCTTGACCGCCAGCTCTGCATCCTTCGCCAGCAATTGCGAATAGCGTTCGGCCAAGCGTGCGATCAACTCCGACTTGGTCATGTGCCCGTCCGGATCAGTTCTTGTTATCGAACTTGGCCTTCAGCAGCGCGCCCAGGCTGGTCATGCCCGACGCAGCAGCACCGGCTTCCGCCGACATCTTCTGCATCGCTTCCTGGGTTTCTACCTGATCCTTTGCCTTGATCGACAGCTGGATGCCGCGCGACTTGCGATCGATATTGATCAGCATCACTTCGACCGTATCGCCAACCTTCAGGTGAGCGCCAGCATCTTCGACGCGATCGCGCGAGATTTCGGAAGCGCGCAGATAGCCTTCAACTTCTTCGGACAACTGAATGACTGCGCCCTTCGGCTCAACCGACTTGACCGTGCCGGACAGCACTGCACCCTTGTCGTTCAGCGCAACGAAGTTGTTGAACGGATCGCCTTCGAGCTGCTTGACGCCCAGAGAAACGCGCTCGCGCTCGACGTCGATCGCCAGCACGACTGCGTCCAGCTCATCGCCTTTCTTGAAGCGGCGTACAGCTTCTTCGCCTGCCTCGGTCCAGGACAGGTCGGACAGGTGTACCAAGCCATCGATGTTACCCGGCAGGCCGATGAACACGCCAAAATCGGTAATCGACTTGAT
This sequence comes from Burkholderiaceae bacterium, assembly GCA_018262475.1. Classification (GTDB taxonomy): domain Bacteria; phylum Pseudomonadota; class Gammaproteobacteria; order Burkholderiales; family Burkholderiaceae_D; genus QZKY01. The sequence goes on from JAGSYW010000007.1 coordinate 36,942, forward strand.
CGCGCCATGAACCTTGTCGCCCTTCTTGTGGCTCAGCGCGAAATCTTCCCACGGATTCGGCTTGCACTGTTTCATGCCGAGGCTGATACGACGACGCTCTTCGTCGATCTCCAGCACCATGACTTCAACTTCCTCACCCAGCTTGACAGCCTTGTTCGGAGCGATGTTCTTGTTGGTCCAGTCCATTTCGGAAACGTGCACCAGACCTTCGATGCCCTGCTCGACCTCAACAAACGCGCCGTAGTCGGTCAGGTTGGTTACCTTACCGAACAGGCGGGTGCCTTGCGGATAGCGACGGGACAGACCGGTCCAGGGGTCGTCGCCCAGCTGCTTGACGCCCAGCGATACGCGGTTTTTCTCTTGATCGTATTTCAGCACCTTGGCGGTGATTTCCTGACCAACCGTCAGCACTTCCGAAGGATGGCGAACACGGCGCCATGCCAGGTCGGTGATGTGCAGCAGACCGTCGATGCCGCCCAGATCGATAAATGCACCGTAATCGGTGATGTTCTTGACCACGCCATTGACGATGGTGCCCTCTTTCAGGGTTTCCATCAGCTTGGCGCGCTCTTCGCCCATCGAAGCCTCGACCACCGCGCGGCGCGACAGCACAACATTGTTGCGCTTGCGATCCAGCTTGATGACCTTGAATTCCATGGTCTTGCCTTCATACGGCGTGGTGTCCTTGACCGGCCGGGTATCTACCAGCGAACCCGGCAGGAATGCGCGAATACCGTTCGTCAGGACAGTCAGTCCACCCTTGACCTTGCCGTTCACGGTGCCGGTGACGAGTTCGCCGGATTCCATCGCCTTTTCCAG
>JAGSYW010000064.1 GCA_018262475.1 Burkholderiaceae bacterium
CTGTTCGCCGGCACGCGCCGCTTCGACTGCCGCATTGAGCGCCAGAATGTTGGTCTGGAACGCAATGCCGTCGATGACGTTGATGATGTCCGCCATCTTGTGTGACGAGTCGTTGATCGCGCCCATCGTTTCGACCACTTGCGATACCACTTCGCCGCCCTTGACCGCCACATCGGATGCCGTTACCGCCAGCTGGTTCGCCTGGCGCGCGTTATCAGCGTTCTGGCGCACGGTCGAGGTCAATTCTTCCATCGAAGAGGCGGTTTCTTCCAACGAGCTGGCCTGCTCTTCGGTGCGCGATGACAGATCCTGGTTGCCGGCGGCAATCTGCGCCGAAGCGGTCGCAATCGTATCAGTGCCGGTGCGCACCCGTGTCACGATATCCAGCAAATTGTCGTTCATGTTTTTGAGCGCCTGCATCAACTGACCGGTTTCATCTTTCGAACGCACGTCGATACGGCTTGTCAAATCGCCACCGGCAACGGTTTCCGCCACTTTCACTGCATCGCTGATCGGACGGGTAATTGAGCGCGTCGCCAGCAGTGCCGCAACCGCGGCAATAATCGCAGCAATAACGGACATCGCAATCAGCACAAGGCGCGCCATTGCATAAATCTCGTTGGATTCCTGATCCGCCTTTTTCATCAAGCCTTCCTGCAATTTAATGAAGTCATTAATCGCCGCCATTAACGGCGCGCGCAAAGTATAAACATCTGTCAGCAAATACTTCCTTGCCTCTTCCTTCTTGCCTTCCTGCACCAGCTTCACATAGCGGTCAACCGCCGCCCCGTATGCAGTACGCGTATCCACAACTTTCTTGAAAGCGGCACGGCCAACATCCGTATTGATCATTTTCTCGAGCTTCGGAAAAATTTCCGAATTCTCCTGCCTTTTTTTAGCAATCAACTCAATGTCTTTTTTAATTTCCTCCGGAGAATCCGTCGCCAGCATATGGTAAGACGCCAGCACGAACTCCATCACGTTGTCCCGAATGTCCCTCGTCATATCCACCTTCGGATACCGGTCTTCGACGATGACATTGGTCGCATGATTCATGCTCTCAATACGGGTCACCCCCACCACCGCAACCACAATCATCAGCAATACCACCAAAGTAAAGCTCGCTCCAAGCCGAGCCCCGATTTTCCAGTCCGAAACTTTCATACACTCTCCATGACAACGCGATTTATCGTAACTACGAATACCAGCCAAATTGAGCGTAAAACACCGCGCCAGACGAAAAGGATCCGCCAAATCATTCAACGTCTGAACACCTTGTTTTTCGCACATTCAGTTTATTTTTAGGCGCCCTATTGAGAAGATTGCGCCGAAACCGCCTCAACCAGCCCCATATCGGCAGATGAAAGCAACCCTTCAATATCGAGCAGAATGAGCATTCTTTCGCCAATTGTGCCCATCCCCATAAGGTAATCGGCATCGAATGTCGTTCCCATGTCCGGCGCAGGCTGAATCTGTTCCGGTGCCAGCATCGTCACATCGGAAACGCTATCGACCACCATGCCGACAACACGCTGATTGATATTGAGCACGATGACGACCGTGAATTGGTCATAGGAAGGTTCGCCCAGATTGAAACGGATCCGCATGTCCACAATCGGCACAATCGTTCCGCGCAAATTGACCACGCCTTTGATGTAGTCAGGCGCATTTGCAATCCTCGTGACGTTTTCATAGCCGCGGATTTCCTGCACCTTGAGAATGTCGATGCCGTATTCCTCCTCTCCAAGGCGGAAGGACAGGAAATCCCTCGTAATGTAATCGCGGCCACCAGCCATCACCGCAGTGACAGTCTGTGAAGTGCTGGATGCTTGTTGCATGATTCTCCCCTCTTGAGCATTCAGATAATATGATCGAAATGCTAAGAGCTTAGAAGAGGGGCACTCTGTGCAGAATCGGACAACTCCGAATCCTGCCTAGGATAAATCCGAGAAACGCAATCAGGCAATTACTGCAGGCGGCATGACGTCAATCAGATGATGGGAAATGGCATAACGCACCATGCCGGCCGTGCTGTCCACGCCCAACTTCTCCATGATGTTTTTCTTGTGCGTGCTGACGGTTTTCGGGCTGAGGGCCAAATCGGTCGCAATGCGACTGGTCGAATGACCGCTAGCGATGAGCATCAGTATCTGGCGCTCTCGCGCAGACAATAATTCATGCGGCATGCCGCCTCGTGCATAATCAAAAACAGTACTGTGAGCAATTGCTGGATCGATGTAACTGCCACCACGAGCAATCATGCGGATAATGCTCAACAATCTGCTTGCATCGGCATTTTTAGTCATGAAGCCCTTTGCTCCAGCCCGCATTGCGGCCGTCACGACATCGCTGCTATCGTGCATGCTCATTACCAGTATCGGCAAAGAGGGGCGTATCTGCCGCACCCGCCGGATTAGTTCGATACCTCCCATGCCCGGCATCGACAGATCCATCATTAACAGATCGCACTCGATTTCGCCGATACCTTTGAGCACGTCAAGGCCGCATCCTGCTTCCCCGCAAATCTGCATTTCGCCACAGCCGTTTATGATGAGTTTTACCCCATCACGCATCAGCAAGTGATCATCGGCAATAAAAATACGAATCATAAAGTTCTTCGGTATTACTTTCGTAGCGGAAATGATGCGCGCACATTGGTGCCCTGACCGGGTGTACTGATGATTTGAACTTCTCCCCCCAGCATCGCCGCACGTTCTCTCATGCCAACCAGTCCGAGTGAACGCCTAACCTGTGGCGCAACAGAGTCAAAACCATCGCCATCGTCAGAAACCTGCAGACATAGATTATCATTTCTTTCAAGCAACATTACAACCACGCGACTGGCATTCGCATGTTGCACTACATTGCTTAGCGCTTCCTGCAGTATGCGGTAAATGTTGGTCGCCAGCGTATCGTCAACTTGCCGCGCCAGATCCAAATCATTACTTAACACACAGCTTATTCCGCTCGTGCGGCTAAATTCGTCAGTCAGTGATTTAATCGCCAGCCCCAACCCCATGTCCAGCGTTGCCGGGCGCAAACCAGAAGCGATGTTGCGCACTTTCATCATGCAAGCATCGGCCGCGCCCTTGAGCCACTCGACCATGCCTTCATATGCGAGCGGCGATTCCGCCATCTTGTCAGGCAAAAGCGACAAATTCAGTCGCAACAGTGAAAGCTGCTGTCCGAGATCGTCATGAATGTCGTGTGCAATTCGCCTGGCCTCATCCTCCCTGGCATTTATCAGACTGGCAGATAATGAACGAATCATTTCCTCGGCTTCCTTCAGCTTTGTGAGGTCATGAGAAAGTGCCACCATCTTACATACCTGCCCACCTTCATCTAACATCGCATTCAGGCACAACCAGGACAAATATCTGCTCCCATCCTTGCGCGCAATCCAGAACTCCCCCTGCCACTGGCCTTGCGCTATTAGCTCCTGCAAAATGCTGTCATAGAATGCTTCGTCGTAGTCCAGTCCGCTGAAAATCTCCGTATCCTTGCCGACAACATCCTCAAGCAAATAACCGGTCGCCTTCGTTACCGCATCGTTGATGTCTGTTATGAACAAATCCCTCGTAACCAGATTAACCTCTGCCACAATCATGGCTTCACTGCTATTGCGGTAAACCAGCGCCGCCTGCTGCAATGCCAATTCCGTATCCTTGCGTTCAGTGATATCAAGGGCACATCCTATGAATCCGGCAAACTCGCCGTTTTCATTGAAACGCGGCACACCTGTGCTCAAAATCCAGCGGTATTGCCCATCACGACGGCGCGCTCGGTATTCCGTCCGAAAAGGCGCTCGCTGTTGTTGCGAAGCTTTCCGAAGTGCCTCATATTCCATCCGATCTGCCGGGAAAATGCCGTTTTTCCACGCGCGACGAAATGCCTCAATGCTGTCCGCGCCAACAAACTCACAGGCAGCACGGTTAACCCACAATAGCTGTCTTTCGCTATCCCCGGTCCAAATCATAGCCGGGGCGGCATCCGCCATCAGGCGAAAACGCGTTTCGCTTTCCCGCAAATTGCGTGTCAATTTGCTGGCGAGGGAAATTGCCCTTGCTCGGCCTGAGGCCAGCAGCCATGTCAGCATAGACAACAGGATACTCAGCACGATGCCAACACCCGCTATCGTCCAATATCCTTGATTCTGCTCGACCTTTCCCTCGAATGCAGGCAAGGAACGGGCCTCCAGCAACCATGAACGATCCGCCACCTGGACCGAATGTTCGCTGCGAAAACTTGCTGCGCGCAATTCATCTTGCTCCGGCGCAGAATCATGCATCAACGCCATATCTTTTGCGGAATTGCCATCGTAAATGCGGAAAGCCAGTTCGTGTGCAAATGGCAATTCAGGCGTGCTCATCAACGCCCTCATCCGCAAGGGCGCGCATACCCAACCAATGATATTCTGCCGCCGCTCAGCCACAGTTCTGGTCGGTAATCCATTGCGGTAAACCGGCATATATACCTGCACCCCTTCTTTTGAAGCGCTCGGCGAGATATGCAATAGAAAAAGCGGGCCAGTGAAGGCTATGTCCCCCGTATCGCGCGCGCGCTCCATCGCCGCACGCCTTTCTGTATCGGTGAACATGTCATATCCCAAAACACGCCGATGACCCGGATCCGCCGTCGCCTGCAGGGTGAGAACAGCATACTCGGTGCTTATACCCTCCGGCCAAATCCGGTAATCATGGAACCCTTGTCGCCGCATCAAGGCAACATGCCGTTTTTTTCCTGCTTCCGGAACAATCTGCACAAACGCAATATCCTGTATGCCTGGATACGATTGTTGGATGTTCTGTGCTTCGACGAAGCGGCGAAATTCGCGCAAGGTTACATGGCTGCTGGCGCCATACAATCCCTGCACGCTACGCAACACATGCTGGTAACCACGCATGCGCAAATTGATGCGCGTGGCCACATTGGCGGCCAGCGAATCAAAGTCTTTTTGCAGCATCAGCCTCGAATCCAGTTTTGCCTTCCACCACGTTCCTCCGGTGGCAGACAACCCGACGAGCAAGACGAGTCCTGCAATCGCCACTGGCGTTACAAATAGCCTTTTAATACAGTTTCCCAGGTGAAGTGAAAAAGCTGTCGCCGACTTGGCGTCATTCATGATGCGGTTTCATCCTGCAACAAACAGCCTCGCGCCAACGTGAACAGCATCTGCCACCTTACTCCCAATACCCTTTGCGGGCATACACCGAACGCAGATGCTCAATGAACAGACGCACCCTGCTTGGCAGGTATTTTCGCTGTGCGACAACGGCATAGACCGGATCGTCTGCTGATGCATATTGATCAAGTACCCGAACCAATTTACCGGATGCAAGGGCATCCTTGACTTCCCATAATGGACGCCACGCCAGCCCCATGCCCTGCAATGCCCACTCATACAAGATGGCGCCATCGTTGCACTCGAGCGCACTGCGAACTTTCTGCTGAACCACTTGCTCATCAACCTTGAATGTCCAGCCCTTGCTCTGGCTGTCGCCCATCAACAGCAGGCAGTCATGCTGGTCGATGTCCGCAGGCGTTTCCGGAACGCCACGACGTTCAAGATAGGCTGGCGAAGCAACGAGCACCCTTCGCATGGCGGCCAATCTGACTGCCACCAGCGATGAATCTTCCAGATTCGAAATGCGTATTGCGCAATCGATGCGTTCGCGCGCGAGATCCACCACGCGATCTGAAAGGTCGAGCGTAATGCGAATGTCCGGATAAAGACGCTGGAATTCTGCCACATGGGGCGCCACAAACAAGCGACCATAAGTGGCAGGCGCCAGCAAATGCAGTTGACCATGCGCATGCGTGCTACCGCTGGCAACGGCTGCTTCCGCGTCACGCAAATCCTGCAATATGCGCTGGCAATCTTCGTAGAACGCGCCGCCTTCCTGAGTGAGTGAAATGCTGCGCGTCGTGCGGATCAGCAGTTTGACCCCCAGCCGTTTCTCGAGGCTATCCAGTCGCCGTCCGATAACGGCAGGCACGACCCTCTCCTGCCGTGCGGCAGCAGACATGCTGCCAAGGCTGACGATTGCAACAAAGGTTTCCAGTTGCTTCAACGCACTCATTTGCAACCCAAAAGTAAAAAATGATGCCGAATTTTAGCTCTTTTTGTGACACAGCATACAAATATGCCGTCACGTTCGATTCCGTGCCGTCCGTCGCCGAATAAAAAAAGCGCCCTGAGGGCGCTCGGGAGGGCGGTTTCTTTCATCTGCACTGTCAGGCATCGTGCGCCGCAGCAATTTCCACATGCGCCGCCAATAAAACCGGTTTGACTGAATCCAGCAACTCTCGTTCGATGCGCAAACAAACACCGCACTCCGAACTCAAGTGACGCGGCACAGGAACCAGCTTGCACGACAGACCGCGTTCCTTCAGCACTTTTTCCGCGCGAAAAGCATGGTTGCTGGTATGAAAAAGGATGACCGAGCAGGCATCGGCACTCATCGCGCTCTCCCTGCCAGCCGGCTGACGGCCTCCAGCGCGCGCATCACGTCATTCCTATCAGTGAAATTCCCTGGAGCGAAGCGGATGGTGCCTTCGGGAAAGGTGCCTATTGTGTGGTGCGCCGCAGGCGCGCACTGCAGACCGATGCGGCACTGGAGGTTGAATTCTTCATCCAGCAGAAAACCAGCCTCGGATGGCGACATGCGATTGATGGTAAACGACACCGTCGCAACCTGCTTCGATGCATCCATCGTACCGTAAACCGTCACCCCGGCAATATTGCCCAGGCCGTCGATCAGTTCTTGCGTAATGGTCTGGTGATGCGCGCGAATCGCCTCGATACCGCGTTCGCGTATCCAGCTTGCGCCAGCCCCCAGCCCCGCCAGCCCCATCACGTTAAGCGTGCCGCTTTCGTATTTGTCCGGCAGAAAATCGGGCTGCGCTTCGAATTCCGAACGGCTGCCGGTGCCGCCGCGCATCAGTGGCCGCAAACGCGAAAGATCGACACGCTCGCCAATCGCCAGCCCGCCAGTGCCAGTCGGCCCCAGCAGTGATTTATGACCGGCAAACGCGAGCAAATCGATATTGTCAGCGACAACGTCGATCGGGAAAGCGCCTGCTGTCGAAGCCGCATCGACCAGCAGCAGCAAGTCATGCTTTCTTGCAATCTGCCCGATTTCGGCCACCGGCAGCAACGTGCCGACGACATTTGATGCATGTGTCAGCGCAATCAGTACGGTATTCGGCAGCACCGCCGCCTCGACCAGTGTGCAATCAATTGTGCCATCAGGTCGACACGGCACGACGGTCAACTCCACACCCTCGCTCTCAAGCTGGCGCAACGGCCGCATCATCGAGTTGTGTTCCATTGAGCTGGTAATCACATGATCGCCAGCCCGAAGCAATCCGCATAGCGCCAGATTCAGCGCCTCGGTGCAATTCGCACCAAAAACGATGCGCAACGGATTGCGCACACCAAACAGTTTTGCCAGCACCTCGCGCGCCGCATCGACGATACGACCCGCCTCGTTCGACAAGCGGTGTCCACTACGTCCCGGGTTCGCCCCCACTTGCTCTAGGTAGCGCACGACTGCGGCGGTAACCACTGGCGGTTTCGGCCATGAAGTCGCAGCGTTATCGAGATAAAGCGGGGTCAGCATGTGTTCAGCTATTTTTTATCAGTGTCAGCCTGAACTGCCGGCCATCTTCTTCGATGGAAACAGAGCAATTCATCGCCTGCGAGGCACGCAACACATTTTCACGCGCCGTTACCGTATCGACCAGCACTTCAAGCTGTTCACCTTGCGGCAAATTCTTTAGCGCAAATTGCGTCCGCACGACCGGCTCGGGGCAGGACAGCCCGCATACATCCAGTTTTTTCATGTCCGCTCCACTTATTCAAACCGTTCACGCAGCGTGAAACCAAGAACCAGGCAAAATGCCAGCCCAATGCCAACGGCGATCTGGCCGTTGATTCCGGGCCCGCCAATCATTAGCGCCCCCTCAGCCATTCTGTCAGGCCCGGCCGCCAGCAGAAAATTGTGCGCGAAACCGGCACCAACAATCATGCCAAGCACAAAAACGCCTGAATCGGTATCCCCCTCACCGGACAGGAATAGCTGCCGTCCAGGACATCCGCCTGCGAGCGCAAAACACAAGCCGGCCAGCGCCATACCAGCAAAATTCCACCAGTGATCGCTATGCGCAACCGGCTGGCTGGCAAAACCGACATTGACCCGACCAAGAACGAGATTCATGGCAAATGCCGCGACGAGCATTGCAATTACGCCATACAGCAGATGGAAATCACGAATCAGAAAGGAATCGCGAATCGCACCCATCGTACAGAAACGCGTACGCTGCGCCAAGAAACCAATCAGCAAGCCGGCACCAAGCGAAACAAGAACTGGCGCATGCATCGAGCCAGGGCCTTTTTCACTGTTGAAAATAAATGATGGCTGCGCAACAATCAGCGCCAGCACGCCAATCATCAAGCCCGGCATAATCCAGCCAGCCAGCGAGAAGGTTTCGCGTGCGCGACCAAGCGTAAACCCGTTTTTCAGGAACCAGGCGCCGATGCCAATACCCGATGCCAATCCAGCCAGGCCAACAATCGCATTCAGATCGCCGCCGGCCAACCTGAGAATTGCGCGCCAGGGACAACCCAGAAAAACCAGCGCGCCTATCATTGCGAACACGCCCAACATGAAACGGATGAGCGGCGCAGAGCCGGCACGTACACGAAATTCCCCGAACAGCAACGCGGCCGCCAGCGAACCGAGCACAAATGCCGGAATTTCCGGACGCAGATACTGAACAATCGCAGCACGATGCAACCCAAGCGCACCAGCCAGATCACGCTCGAAACAGGCAACACATACCCCCATGTTCGGAGGGTTACCCAATTTCGGCAAAAGCGCCGCCAGCAAGCCAATGACAACGCCTGCGAGCACAATCCCCCAACGCGAGGCAAAAAATTTAGTAAGACTGTTTTGCATTTTCACTCCCATCGAACCGGTTTGCATAACGCGCCCCAAAGTCCGAAAGGAGAGAATTGTAAGTCAGCATCAATGGCAAGGGAAGTTCATGCGTTCTGCAAAACGCAGACCTGTCAGGACGAAACAGCCCAATGGAACATGGCCGCCACGACTGTTTCAAGCAATTCCTTGATCGGCATATTGGCCCCACCTTCGAGTGGACCAATATTCTTTTCATGCCACTCGATCAATCCCGCGCGACCATCGACAATTTCCATCGCCGCCTTCTTGTAATGCCCCGGCGATCCCTTAAGAATGGAAATCATGATTTTTTCCGTTTCCGGCGCTCTCGGCACGCCGAAATTCATGTCAGATACTCGAATCGTACCCAGCGGCAAATGTGCGCTTTCCGAAAGAATCACCGATTGCGCCACTTTCTTGGGCGCAAGCTTGATCGGCCCGGACGTTTCAACCTGCCTGGACAGTGCCTTGCGCACTTTCTCAAGCATCTTCATGGCCTTTTCGATGTCATCGGTCGCAATGCCGGCCTCAATTTGACCGTCCGCAGCCCACAAAGCACTCATCGCACGCAATGCAGCGCTTGTTCCCCGCCCCGCAATACCCGAACCTTCGAGACTGGCACAAATGCGGTCAATCGCTGCCATCATCGGATCCGCTGTGGTCTTTTTTGAATTCATCACATCCTCGCAATTGCATTATTCAAGATCACCTGGACAGTATCGCGTTGTTTCCCCGCGCCTATTGCGCACAATATAGTAAAATATATTTTTACTTTTCGTGGCATTATCACATGTTCTTTATCACGTTAAACTTCGCGCCCAATAGTTCCTACATTGGTAGGACGTTGCCGGTTTCAGCATTAAGCCCACTGAAGCCGGTTTTTTCTATTAGTCCCGCCACAAGCATCAGGACGCCCACACCAACAATTTACTTTAACGAGGCGCCATGAACAACGATGTAATCAAGGGACGCATCCGCATGCCGGAGCTGTTTGAAAAGCTGACGAGCGCAGATGCTGCTGCAGAATTGGTAAAAGACGGCATGACTGTAGGCATGAGCGGATTCACGCTCGCTGGCGGCGCCAAGAGCGTTCCGCTTGCGATCGCGAAGCGCGCACAGTCCAACCCTCTCAAAATCACGCTCCTTACCGGAGCTTCGCCCAGTAATGAAGTTAACAGCGCCTTGACGAATGCTGGCGTTCTGTCGAGGTATTCGCCTTTCCAGACCGACCGGACAATGCGCGCAGCCATCAACCAGGGCGAAATCATGTATTTCGACAGTCATTTGTCCGAAACGGGCGAATTGCTGCGTCGTGGCCAAATCGCACCGGTAGATATTGCAATCATTGAAGCGACAGCCATCACGGAGTCGGGTGCGATTGTGCCAACCACCTCCGTTGGCAACAACGACATTTTTGCGATACAGGCGAAGAAGGTCATCATTGAGCTCAATCTCGCCCAGTCGGCAGCACTTGAGGGTGTGCATGACATTTATTTCGCCAGCAGCTTCCCGCACGCGACTCCCATCGGTATCCTTGCACCCAAAGACCGTGCCGGTAGCACGAGCATTCAGATTCCGCCGGAAAAAATTGCTGCGATCGTTGTCACCGATGAACCGGACACACCATCCCAGAACCTTGCACCTGACGCAGATACTGCCAGCATTGCCGGCCATCTGATCGAATTCTTCAAGAGCGAAATCAAGCACGGCCGACTGACCGAAAGCCTGCGGCCATTGCAGTCCGGCATCGGCACCATCGCCAATGCCGTCATGTCAGGACTGGCGACAGGTCCGTTCCGCAATCTGACGATGTATTCCGAAGTACTGCAAGACTCGACGTTCGAACTGATCGATATCGGCATGATGGACTTCGCATCGGCCACATCGATTACGCTGACCCCGCAAAAGAGCAAGGAAGTGTTTGAGAATTTCGAACGCTATCGCAACAAGGTTATGCTCAGGCCGCAGCGGATCAGCAATCACGCCGAAGTCCTTCAGCGCCTTGGTATCATCACGATCAATACCGCGCTTGAAGCCGACATCTACGGCCATGTCAACTCGACCCATGTAATGGGTACGCACATGATGAATGGCATCGGCGGTTCGGGCGACTTCACACGCAACGCCCACACTTCCGTCTTCGTCACAAAGTCGATCGCGAAAGGTGGCGTCATTTCCAGCATTGTGCCGATGGTATCGCATGTGGATCACACCGAGCACGATGTGGACATCCTCGTCACGGAAATCGGCCTGGCCGACCTGCGCGGCCTGTCACCACGTGAACGTGCGCGTACCATCATCAACAATTGTGTCGGTGGTGAATACCGTGCAATGCTGACCGAGTATGTCGATGAAGCCAACCAGCGCGGCGGACAGACGCCACATGTGCTGGAAAAAGCATTGTCATGGCATCAGCGCCTGCGTGAAACCGGCTCGATGCTGGATGAAGCGCGAATCGCGCGTGCAGCAGCATAAAAAAACTGTCGAAAGCAACAAAAAAGCCTGCCTTGTGCAGGCTTTTTTGTTTGGGTTCCGCTATTAGGGCGTAGTTGCCTTTCTTTAATAACGGTTAATTGGCATCCTGAGGGATATGACTGTTCGTATCCCTCCCTCTCTTAAATGGATGCTTACCAAGCGGGCCAGGCCACTTGGGAAATAGCTGCGGGCGAAAACTCCTGCGAGAGTTCGTTGAGCTAAAGGAAAAGCATCTTCAGGTCATGCGCCATGGCTTGAACATCATCGACAGCAC
>JAGSYW010000149.1 GCA_018262475.1 Burkholderiaceae bacterium
GGTGATGGTTTTGCTTGATTCTGGACTGCCCATGTCATCGAATTCGCACGGTTCCCTCAGGGCGATTCTGTACGCACTCGGCGCCAATGGCGGGATTGCGATCTGCAAGTTCGCCGCGTCGCTGTATACCGGCTCGAACACGCTGCTGGCGGAGGCGATCCATTCGCTGGCCGACTGTGTGAATCAGGTTTTTCTGCTGTTCGGCTTGTGCGAGTCGAGAAAGCCGCCGGATCGCGCCCATCCGATGGGTTATGGCCGCGTGGTGTATTTCTGGGCGATGATGGTCGCGCTGCTGCTGTTTTTCATGGGCGGCGCGTTTTCGGTCATGGAGGGCATTGCGCACCTGTCGCACCCGGAGCCGATGGAAAACACCACGGTGGCGATGACCGTGCTGGGTGTGGCGGTCGTGCTCGAGGCGGTGTCGCTGTATGGCGCAATGAAGGAAATCCGCCGCATCGCGAAAGGCAAATCGTTTTTGCGCTGGTTCCGCGAAACTAGACAGTCTGAACTGATGGTGGTCGCGGGCGAAGACATTGCCGCACTGCTTGGCCTGGGGATTGCATTTGGCGCCGTCACGCTGACGGTCTTGACCGGCAATCCGGTCTGGGATGCGCTGGGCTCGATCATGGTCGGCCTGCTGCTGATGGTGGTGGCTGGTTTCATCACGCGCGAAGTGAAAGCAATGATTACCGGCGAATCGGCTGACCCGGAATTGCAGGCCGAGATCAGCGCGCATATCGAAAGCCGTCCGGAAGTCGAGCGCGTGCTGCACCTGATCACGCTGCAGTGGGGCGAGCAATTGATGATCGCGGTGCAGGCGAAAATGGCGCCGCAGCCGTCGGATCGGGCACTGATCGATGCCATCAATTGTGTTGAGAACAGCTTGCAGGTGCGCTGGCCGCAAATCAAATGGTGTTTTTTCGAGCCGGACATTGTGAAGGAACAAGAGTGAAGCCGAGTCCATCGCTTACAATCACCGCGTTCACAAAAGGTTCAGAAATCGGTTCAAACAACGGTTCACTCACTTCCGCGTAGCGGGCATGAATTCAACAGCAAGGCATATCTGACAATGAAATTCGACTCTTCTCCCATCGTAGCGATCGCCACTCCAGCCGGACGCGGCGGCGTCGGCGTGATCCGCATTTCAGGCAAAAACATCGATTCGCTGATTAAGACGCTGTTCGGCAAGACGGCATTGCAACCGCGTCGCGCAAGCTACCTTCCGTTCAAGAGTGCCGATGGCAGCATCATCGATCAGGGGCTGGCGCTGTATTTCAAGGCACCGCATTCGTACACCGGCGAGGATGTGCTGGAACTGCAGGCGCACGGCGGGACGATGGTGATGCAGATGCTGCTGGCGCGCTGCCTTGAAGCGGGCGCGGCCATCGGCTTGCGGCTGGCCGAACCGGGCGAATTCACGCGACGCGCGTTCATGAACGACAAGCTCGATCTGGCGCAGGCCGAAGCGGTGGCCGATCTGATCGATGCCTCGACCGAAGCGGCAGTGCGTTCAGCCTCGCGCTCGCTGTCGGGCGTGTTCTCGAAATCGATCCATGAGCTGGTGGCGCAAATCACGAACCTGCGGCTGCTGGTCGAGGCCACGCTCGATTTCCCCGAGGAAGCGATCGACTTTTTCCAGAAAACCGACGCCGGCGAGCAGCTGGTGAACATCCAGGCTGCACTCGACGCCGTGTTCACGCAGGCGGCGCAAGGCGCGCTGCTGCGCGAAGGCTTGAACGTGGTGCTGGCGGGGCCGCCGAATGTCGGCAAATCGTCGCTCTTGAACGCGCTTGCCGGCGCGGATGTTGCGATCGTCACGCCGATTGCCGGTACGACGCGCGACAAAGTGATGGAAACCATCCAGATCGAAGGCGTGCCGGTGAATCTGATCGATACTGCCGGCATCCGTTCGAGCGATGACGCTGGCGACGAGGTGGAGCGGATTGGCATCGAGCGCACCTGGAACGAATTGGGCCGCGCCGACGTGATCCTGCACCTGCTCGACGCCGATCGCGGGCCGACCCGTACCGATGAAGAAATCGCCGACGGCTTCCCGGAAGGCGTGCCAGTGATTCGCGTTTGGAACAAAATCGACCTGTCCGGCCACAAGCCGGCGGTGGACGTGATGGAAGGGCTGTCCAGCGTTTACCTGTCGTCGTACGAAAAGACAGGCATCGACTTGCTGCGGGCCGAACTGCTGCGCATCGCCGGCTGGCAGCCGAGCGGGGAATCGCTGTACCTGGCGCGCGAGCGCCACCTGATTGCGCTCAAGAATGCGCACGAGCATCTCGATCTGGCGGTGGCGCGCGCGGCTGAAAACGATCAGGCGCTCGATCTGTTCGCCGAGGAACTGCGGCTGATGCAGGAACAGCTCAGTAGCATCACCGGCGCGGTATCGTCGGACGATTTGCTGGGGATGATTTTCTCGCGCTTTTGCATCGGGAAATGAAGGTGTTTTTACAAGTTTGCGTTACTTTTTAACGGATATCAGAAAGGTAGAAAATGCGGAAAGCGCTTGTTGCATTGGCGGTGCTGAGTGCCGGTAGTCTGGCACACGCCCAGTCGAACATGACGATTTACGGTACGGTGGATGCGGGCTATGTCAAATCGACCGGAACCAAAGCGGCTATGGGAGAGAAATACAATAACCGGCTGGGTTTCATGGGGACGGAAGACTTGGGCAATGGTCTGAAGGCGACCTTCCAGTTGGAACAGCGCTTTAACCTGTTTGACGGCTCAAGCGCAAACAGCAAGACGTTTGAAGGTGCATCGAATGTCGGGCTGAAAGGCCGCTTCGGCCAGGTGCGTTTCGGGCGGGTCGATGAACTGTCGACCGAAACCTTCCGGAAAATCGATCCGTTCGAGCAGTACGGCGTTGGCAGCATGTTCAAGACGCATCTGCGTGGCGACAATCTCGAAGGGCGCATCAGCAACACGGTTCGTTACGACAGCCCGAATCTGAACGGTTTTCAGTTGGGCGCGAGCTATACGCTCAAGAAGGGATCCAAGAGTTACTTCAGTTCCTGGTTAGAAGGGATGGGCGTGCCTGAGGATGTGACGGTTTTTACCGGTAATGAAACGGCTGCCAACGACGGTTATGCGATTTCTGCCACCTATGCGAATGGCCCGCTGTATTTGGTGAGCAACTACAATGTGGCGGTCAATACCAACAAATCGTATAACTGGAATGTGGGTGGTGCGTATACCATCGGGGCGAGCCGAATTTCCGCCGGTTACGAGCAAACCAGGGCGAAGGACACAGCACTGTTCGAAGGCGCCAAGTGGGGTACCTGGCTGGTTGGGGTGAGCCATAAAATCGGCGCCGGAACGGTGAATGCATCCTACAGCCAGCGCAAAAACAGTCAGGATTCGTCTACCAATCAGAGTCGCGACAAGAAAATCGCCCTCGGGTATAACCACAGCTTGAGCAAGCGAACTTCGGTCTATGTCGAAGCATCACGAACCAAGTATGACTCCAATGCAGGAATCGTGACTGACTATATTGGTAATTTTCCCCGCGCGCTCGAAATGGCGATGTTAGGCAGGGATCAGATTACCGCGATCGCCATCGGCATGACGCACAAGTTCTAAATTTGTACAGGCGGGGCGCGCTTTCTGCCGAAGAATGCGCCCCCAGTTCACAATGAAGTCCCGAACGATTGACATCCTGGATATCGCCGCCGCGCTCGACGCGGTGGCGCTTGAAGGCTACGTGTTGCAATGCCTGCCACCCGAATTCCGCACCGAAGCGGTTTGCCTAGCGGCGGTATCGACCGA
>JAGSYW010000065.1 GCA_018262475.1 Burkholderiaceae bacterium
AATGTTTATCGATACTCTTGGACATGAAGAGGATGTAAAAATTTCTGTACTCAACGCCATTGTTAACTTTGCGCAAAATGCCAAATTGGAAATAATTGCTGAGGGAGTGGAAAGCATTGATCAAGTTAACCGTCTAGCAGACATGGGCGTATTTGCCATACAGGGATATGTCTACGGGAAACCCATGAACTCAGCAGACTTTATTCAGTGGATGACTTCTCACCAACCAATTCTTTCTGAATAGCATTCATTGCGCAAGTATTGGCCGCATCAAGCAGTTTGACATGCCTAATCCCCCTCCTTGTGCTTCCACAAAATCTGCTTGGCAATGCCGCGCAGGATGTTGACTTCCTCCGCTTCCAGATCGGCGCGGGAAAACAGGCGCCGCAGGCGCGGCATCAGTTTTTTCGGGTTGTCTGCATGCAGGAAACCGAGCGCAATCAGCGCTTGTTCCAGATGCGCGAACATGCCGTCAATCTGCTCGACACTGGCCGCCTTGCCACGAAAACCGACATCGGTTTCCGGCGGCCTGTCGCCCAGTTCAGCCTGCCGGCATTCATAAGCCAGCAATTGCACCGCCTGCGCCAGGTTCAGCGACGAATAATCCGGATTGGCCGGAATCGTAATCAGCACATTGCATTTCTCGATCGCTTCATTCGGCAAGCCGAAGCGCTCGCTGCCGAATATCAGCGCTGCGTTCAGCTCCGGTTCCGCCACCAGTCGGCCAGCCAGCGCGCGCGCAGTCAGCACCGGCGGTGAAAACACGCGCGGCCGCGCCGACAGCGCGGCGGCAAAATTGCAACCTTCAAGCGCTTCATCGAGCGAGGTGACGATTCTGGCATTCGCCAGCACATCGTCTGCGCTGCTGGCAAACGCCAGCGCCTCGTCGTGAGAAGTCACTTGCGGATTGTGCGGATTGACCAATACAAGATCGGAAAATCCCATGGTTTTCATTGCGCGTGCGACCGAGCCAACGTTGCCCGGATGGTAGGTTTCGACCAGAATAAAGCGCAGGCGGGAAAAGATGGGCATGACGATGTTGGGCAGATTCATTTACAATATAAGGTTTCGGCAGGCGCTGTGCGCCGCCCTGTTCTTTCTCATTTCATGCCGTGCGCCTGTTTGCGCCGGCAAAACGACATTTTAACGGAAGCCTTATGCACCCCATGCTCAATACGGCGATCAAGGCCGCCCGCCGCGGCGCTTCGATCATCAACCGCGCCTCATTCGACCTCAGCCAGATCAAGGTCACGGAAAAGAATCAGAACGACTACGTCACTGAAATCGACCAGGCGGCGGAACAAGCGATTGTCGAGGTGCTGCAAAAGGCATATCCGGGCCATGCGGTGCTGGCGGAGGAATCCGGCGCATCGGCCAACCTGCACGACGAAGCCGAATTCGTCTGGATCATCGATCCGCTCGACGGCACCACCAATTTCATCCACGGTTTCCCGCAATACTGCGTGTCGATTGCGTTGCAGCAGCGCGGCGTCACCACGCAGGCAGTCATCTACGATCCGACCCGCAACGACTTGTTCACCGCCTCCAAAGGTGAAGGCGCGTATCTGAACGACAAGCGCATCCGCGTATCGAAGTGCACAAAACTGACCGACTCGCTGATCGGCACCGGCTTTCCGGCGCGCGATCTGAGCAAGCTGGACGAATACATGGCGATGTTCAAAACCATCACCGAAAAATGCCAGGGCCTGCGCCGCCCTGGATCGGCCGCGCTCGATCTGGCATATGTCGCCGCCGGCCGGCTCGACGGCTTCTTCGAAAAAGGCTTGAACACTTGGGACATGGCCGCTGGCGCACTGCTAATTTCTGAAGCAGGCGGCATCATCGGCGATTTCAAGGGCGAGCAAACCTACCTGGAAAAAGGCGACGTGATTGCCGGCAACCCGAAAATCTTTTACCAGATGATCTCGCTGCTTGGCACCTACGCCTGACTCTGATGGGGTATATATCAAAAACAAGCTGCCAGGCCTCATATTCTCTGACGGTTTAAAAATACACCCACCAGTATATTTTTCCCCCTAACTGACCCAAAGTGCACTTTGGGTCAGTTATTTTGGTCTGTTGCCGGCAAGCGATGCGCGAAACAGGCGCACACGCACCACTTCCCCCATTCGCAGACATCATCATAAACTGCTATACTGCGGCCACGCGGCAGTTTGACCAGTCCCCCTTGCCGCTGTCTAGCGACTTATTCCTCTCCGTTTGCCTGCGACTGGCGCCTTCAATGGCGACAGGCCGATATTTTTTGAAATATTTATGTCTTTTTCCAAACTCGGATTGTCCGAGGCCATTGTTCGTGCCGTGACTGAATTCGGCTACACCACCCCGACCCCAATCCAGAGCCAATCGATTCCTGCCGTGCTGGCAGGTGGCGACCTGCTCGCTGGCGCGCAAACCGGCACCGGCAAAACAGCCGGCTTTACTCTGCCGATCCTGCATCGCCTTTCGAGCAATGAATCGGGCACCGCGCAAACCAGCAAGACCTCGCGCCGCCCAATCCGCGCACTGATCCTCGCGCCGACCCGCGAACTGGCGGCGCAGGTCGAAGAAAACGTGCGCATTTACGCCAAATACCTGAAGCTGAATTCCGCCGTGATCTTTGGCGGCGTTGGCATCCATCCGCAAATCAAACTGCTGGCGCACGGCGTCGATATCCTGGTCGCCACGCCGGGCCGCCTGCTCGACCACATCCAGCAAGGCACGGTCAAGCTCGACAAGATTGAGATCCTGGTGCTGGACGAAGCCGACCGCATGCTGGACATGGGCTTCATCCGCGACATTCGCAAAGTGCTCGCCGTGCTGCCGAAAAAACGGCAAAACCTGCTGTTTTCCGCCACATTCTCCGATGAAATCAAAGCGCTGGCTGATGGCTTGCTGAATTCGCCAGCGATGATTGAAGTCGCGCGCCGCAACTCAACCGTCGAAGTCATCACACAGCTGGTTCATCCGGTTGACCGCAACCGCAAGCACCCGATGCTGACGCATCTGATCAAGACCAACCGCTGGCAGCAAGTGCTGGTGTTCACGCGCACCAAGCATGGCGCCAACAAGCTGGTGGAACAACTCGGCAAGGATGGCATCTCCGCGATGGCGATCCACGGCAACAAGAGCCAGTCGGCGCGTACCAAGGCGCTGTCGGAATTCAAGGATGGCAAGCTGCAGGTGCTGGCGGCAACCGATATTGCCGCCCGCGGCATCGACATCGAACAACTACCGCATGTGGTCAACTACGACCTGCCGAACGTGCCTGAAGATTACGTCCACCGCATCGGCCGTACCGGGCGCGCCGGCGCCACCGGCGAAGCGGTTTCGCTGGTCTGCGTCGATGAGCACCAGATGCTCAAGGATATCGAAAAGCTGATCAAGCAAACGCTGCCGCGAGAAATCATCCCCGGCTTTGAACCTGATTTAAATGCCAAACCCCAGCCAATTCAATTGCGCAGCGGCAACGGAGGTGGCCGGCAGCAACCGCGCGCCCAAAATCCGGGCGCCGGCAAACCCGCCGCTCAAACGGCTAAACCGCATGGCGGCGCACCGGCGCCCGCCAGCGGCCGCCGATTTGCCTCCCGTTCGCCGAAAATGCAACCCGGCGGCGCGCGCGGACGTTAAACTTCTGGTGTTCCTCCTCACCCCCGTCGGCCATAGCCTGACGGGGTAATATCGACCAACCATCTCGACTCGGTGTTCGATGCATTCTTCAGACAAACTTCACATTTTTTGCCGCGTTATCGACAACTTTGGCGATGCCGGCGTCTGCTGGCGGCTGGCACGCCAGCTTGCGCATGAGCACCACGTCGAAGTCACGCTATGGATCGACGAATTGGGCAGCCTGAAGCGGATGTGCGCCGAACTCGATGCCAGCGCGAACATGCAGTCCGCGCGTGGCGTGACTGTGCGCCGCTGGCCATCTGACGACACAGCTTTCACGCCGGCCGACACGGCCGATGCCGTGATCGAGGCCTTTGCCTGCGAACTGCCAACCGCTTACATGCAGGCGATGGCGAAGCGGGAAAAGACACCTGCCTGGCTGAATCTGGAATACCTTAGCGCTGAGGAATGGGTTGAAGGCTGCCATGCGCTGCCCTCGCCTCACCCATCGCTGCCGCTGTCGAAATACTTCTTTTTCCCCGGTTTCACCGAACGTACTGGCGGTCTGTTGCGCGAACGCAACCTGTTTACGCAACGTGATTCGTTGCAAAATGACCTGGTCGCCCGCGCCGCGTTTTTCTCGCAGCTTGGCGTTCAGTTGCCGCTATCAGCGACTGCCGTTTCACTGTTCTGCTACCCGCAAGCGCCATTGAATACGCTGTTCGAGGCGATGCAGGACGATGGACACCCCGTTGTTTGCGTCGCCCCGGAAAGTGTCGCCACCGACGCTATCGGCCAGTTTTTGCAGCAGGCACCTATTGCCGGCGCGAGCGCCACGCGAGGTGCGCTGACCGTGCAGGTACTGCCCTTCCTCGATCAGGACGATTATGACCGGCTGTTGTGGGCCTGCGACCTGAATTTCATACGCGGCGAGGATTCTTTGGTGCGCGCACAATGGGCGGCCCGGCCGTTCATCTGGCACATCTATGCGCAAGACGAGAATGCGCACGTGATCAAGCTTGATGCCTTCCTCGGCAAATACACCGAACGGATGCCACCAGCCGACGCGCTGACTGCAACCCGTTTTCACCTCGCATGGAACGGCATCCGTGATACCGGTTCGATCGCCTCGCAATGGCGTGATTTGCGCGCCGCACTGCCCGACATCACACAGCATGGGCGGCAATGGGCGCAGCAACTGTCGCATCAAGACGACTTGGCAACAGCACTAATGGGTTTCCTGCGAAAAATCGGTTAAAATTCAGGGTTTTGTAAGTTTGCAGCATCTAGGGCGGCATTGGGGCATGAGCGCCAGCGCAACCGGATGATTCCTCCCCATCCAATCGATACAGATAGATATTATGAAAACAGCACAAGAAGTACGCGTCGGCAACGTGGTCATGGTCAATGGCGAACCTATGGTGGTGCTCAAGTCGGAGTACTCGAAATCCGGCCGCAACGCCTCCGTCTGCAAGATGAAAATGAAAAACCTGCTGACCGGCTCCGGCCTGGAAGC
Source organism: Burkholderiaceae bacterium (assembly GCA_018262475.1). Classification (GTDB taxonomy): domain Bacteria; phylum Pseudomonadota; class Gammaproteobacteria; order Burkholderiales; family Burkholderiaceae_D; genus QZKY01. The sequence goes on from JAGSYW010000065.1 coordinate 5,123, forward strand.
GGTTTACAAGGCTGATGAGAAATTCGACGACATCGTGCTCGACAAGAAGGAAGTCACCTACTCCTACTTCGCCGATCCGCTGTACGTTTTCATGGATGCCGACTACAACCAGTATGAAGTCGAAGCTGAAAACATGGGCGACGCGCTGAACTACCTGGAAGACGGCATGCAGTGCGAAGTGGTGTTCTACAACGAGCGCGCCATTTCGGTTGAACTGCCGACCACCATCGTGCGTGAAATCACCTACACCGAACCGGCTGTCAAGGGCGACACTTCGTCCGGCAAAGTACTGAAATCGGCACAAATCGCGACTGGCTTCAATATCCAGGTACCGCTGTTCGTCGAACAGGGCGAAAAGATCGAGATCGACACCCGCACCGGCGAATACCGCAGCCGCGCGAAGTAATCCGGCAAAGCCATTCTCGCCCCTGCGGCAAAAAAGCCAACTCGCGCTGCGGGTTGGCTTTTTTTATTCGGCAATCACCGTCGGTCCACCAGACTTCTTGTCCTTCTTGCTAAACAGCGAACGCAAGCGGTCACCCATGCTGGGCGGCGGCGTGGGAGGCTGATCTTTCTTGACTTCGCTGGCAGGCGCCAGCAAAGCCTTATGCAGTTCAAACAGGCTCTGTGGCCGATCGAGCGGATTGATTTGCAGGCAGTTGCCCACAATCCCTAAGATTTCTGGCGAATACATGCCATCAAGCTTGGCCAGATACAACTCCATCTTGTCGTGTGCTTTTCGCTGATCCCAAGGCTGGGGAGGCACGCCGGCCATGCAGGCGAAGATCGACGCGCCCAAACCGTAGATATCAGTCCACGGGCCTACTCCGGCAGTTTTCGAATACAGTTCCGGCGGCGCAAAGCCAGGCGTATACATCGTGTTCCGCTTCGGCATGTCTGAATTGAACGACGCCTGCCGCGCAGCGCCGAAATCGAGCAGCAGCGGCGTGCCAGTTCCCCGCAGATAAATGTTAGCCGGCTTCAAATCCAGATGCAGCAGCTTGTTCGCATGCACTTCACGCAGTCCGCTGATGATTTGCGCGAAAATGCTGCGAATGAACTGTTCCGACAGCAGCGGCTTTACGCCCATGTCGCGCCGGTGCAGGATATGATCCTGCAGCGTGCGGCCAGATTCGTACGCCATCACCATGTAAACGGTTTCATTGGCGCGGAAGAAATTCAATACGCGCACCACGTTCGGGTGCGCAATCTTCGCCAACGCGCGCCCTTCCTCGAAAAAACATTTCATGCCGAGATGGAAGATCGGCATGTTGGCCGCCGACACATGGGACGACAGTTCGCCCGGCTTGCGCAATGCAAGCGCACTTGGCAAATACTCCTTGATCGCCACTGCATTGCCATCCTCGTCATAGGCAAGGTAGACGATGCTGAACCCGCCGGACGCAATTTTCTTTACAATGCGGTATCCGCACAGTTCCAGCCCATCCGGCAGCGGAGAATTGTTTTGAGTGGCCATGTACTGTCCGCCCTTAGCGCGGTAAATGAATTGTGCTGGCAATAACAGCTATTGTAACGAACAGGTGCCAAATTGACGATACGCAGCATGACAGGCTATGCAACTGCCACGCGGGAAACCGCCGCCGGCACTCTCACGTTGGAAATCCGCAGCGTGAATTCCCGCTTTCTCGACTTGCAGTTCCGCCTGAACGACGACCTGCGCGCAATTGAGCCAACGCTGCGCGAAGCGCTGATGAAACAAGCGACGCGCGGCAAGATTGAATGCCGGTTAAGTCTTGGCCGCAAAGCTGAAACCAGCGCCAACCGGGTACTGAATTCGGAGATGCTGAAAGAACTCGTTCGCTTTCAGGATGAAATCCGCGGGCGTTTCATCGACGCAACACCAATGTCGGTCAACGAACTGCTGCGCTGGCCAGGCGTGATTGAAGATGCCGAAATCAGCCAGGAAACGCTGCAAGTCGAAGTGCAAGCTGCGATGGGCGAGGCGATCGACGCCTTCATCGCCTCGCGCACACGCGAAGGCGCGGCACTGACTGCAATGCTGCTCGACCGTGTCAGCGCGATGGAAGCGATCGTGACTCGAATCGAACCACTGATTCCGCAAATCGTCACGCAATTCCAGCAAAAATCACTTGCGCGGATGCAGGAAGCGCTCGGTCTGGCCGCGGCCGGCAGCAGCGCCGCGCCATCGCTGACACGAGATGAAGCGATGGAACGCATCCGACAGGAAGTCACACTGTATGGCATCCGCATCGATGTATCCGAAGAACTGTCGCGCATGAAAGCGCATCTGGCCGAAACCCGCACCATTCTGGAAAAAGGCGGCCAGTCCGGCAAACGGCTGGATTTCATGATGCAGGAACTCAACCGCGAAGCAAACACGCTCGGTTCCAAATCCACGGTCAAGGAAGTGTCCGATGCGTCGATGGAACTGAAACTGCTAATCGAACAGATGCGTGAACAGGTGCAGAACCTGGAATAGCATTCCACACCATGCCGCAGCACCTCAGATGAACTATGAAACCACTATCCATGCCAACCATTCCCGAACGCTACCATCCAGAACGACTTGATCCTGCTTCGCTGCCAGGCTGGCTTGGCTGGTCGCTGAAATTCTTCAGCGAGCCGGTATTACAAAACCCGCATTTCGATTTAACGCTGCAACTGGACGTCACGCACGCCTTTTCGCAGTACCAGATGCAGCAATCTCCAGAAGCACAGCGGGGGTCGTTCTTTGCTTTTCTGGTCTGGCATCTGGCGCAGACACTGGCGCGACACCCATCGTTCAATCTGCGATGCATCAATAGCGAGTGGTATGTCCTGCACAATCCGCCGATTTTCATTCCGGTGGCGGTTGGCGGCGAGGTTCGCTTCAGTGAGCTTGTTCTGGAAGATGTTTACCAGCAGGATTATCCGGCATTTCTGGAAAACTATCTGAACCGGCTTGCCCTGGCACGCTCACCCTCAAACACCCCGCAAACCGCAAGTGAAACCATTTGCTACGCGCATTTCATGGGAAATCTGCCCAACCTGCGTTTTACCGCCCTGTCACCGCACTGGCGGCCAGACCAGATGATCGGGCAAAGCAGTTTCTATTTTGGTCAGCGCTATGATGACCAGGAACGGAAGCTGATCCCGCTGGCCATCAGAATGCATCACAGTTGCACCGATCCATTCGTTCTCGACCAGCTGCTCACCGATTTCAACCTTCGCTTTCCCTCGCTTGGTGCCGGTGGATGACCCCGGCATCCTGCTGGATGTCGATACGCCAGAAGATTACGCCGCTCTATGCGGCCGACCGCGATAAATGGAGGCCACCGCCCTGCCTGCAATTCTGGCATGGCGACGCCATCAGCGTCCGCCTCTGTTTGTTGCAACCCAGAATAACTGACCCAAAATGCAGTTTGGGTCAGTAAGACTGAAAAACATACTCCCTCCAGTATTTAAAAACAACCAGAAAAACTGTGGCCCAGATGCTGGTTTAATCAATATACCCCAGCGTTTCAACCAGACCAGCACTGCAGTACACTGTTTCCTGCCACAATTGATGCAGCACAATGCGGCTGCCGCGCGAAAGCGCCAGAATCAACCCGCATGGAATGTTCCGCGCCACCAATGAAGGGATACGCATGTTCCGCCCCATTCTGCCGTTTCTGCTGTATGTACTACTGCTGGGCGATGCGCTGGCGCTGACGGAAAACCACCTCAACTCCGGCAGCATCGACCGCATCCCGCGCGTGGTTGCAGCGTTGGAACAAGGCGAAGCAGCCGAGCGTGGGGTTGGCATGCGCAAGAATATTCCGCAAGCCATCACGTTCTACTGCGATGCGATTTCCATGGGCAGCCCGGAAGGCTATTTCCGCGTCGGCCGCCTGCTGTCGCAAGGGCCGCGCAAGGTACGCAACCAGCAGATGGCCAACACCTATCTCGCGTGGGCCGCGCTGCTTGGCCATCCGGAAGCGATGAAATACCGCGACAAGCAAGCCGGCAATGCCCCGCTCGGCTATTGCGGCGGATTCCTGTACAGCGGCAGAAGCGCGCCATTTGACACCTCCGGCTATCTGGCGCGACAGTCTGCATCGAAACAGCATATCGCCACATTCATCCGCAAGACTGCCCCGAAGTATGGCGTCGATCCGCGTCTGGCGCTCAGCATCGCACTGGCCGAATCGAACCTGAACGCGAATGCCGTTTCACCGAAAAATGCGCAGGGGGTAATGCAGTTGATCCCAGGCACACAACGACGATTCGGGGTGCAAAACCCGTTCAATCCGGAACAAAACATTCACGGCGGTCTGGCCTACCTGCGCTGGCTGCAGAAACGCTTTGGCAACAACTGGGTACTGGTCGCCGCGGCCTACAATGCGGGTGAAGAAAATGTGCAGAAATACGGCGGAATTCCGCCATTCCGCGAAACGCAGTATTACGTGCGGCGCGTGCTGTATCTGGCCGGCAGGCGCCATTGATGCAGGGCGCCCGTCGCATTCGCCCCAGGGACACGATTCATGGCTGCAAGTCAGCCCCAGGTGCGCAACAACCCGACAGCCAGCCCTTCAAGCGCGAAATCGTCGCGCCCTTCCTCGACAACAATAACGTCGAAATCAGGATTTTCCGGCAACAGTTCGACGCGCGAACTGGTCTTGTTCAGACGCTTGACGGTGACATCGTCGCCCAACCGCGCGACGATGATCTGACCATTGCGCACGCGGTCGGTTTTTTTCACCGCCAGCAGGTCGCCGTCGAGAATGCCGGCATCGCGCATTGACATGCCGCGCACCTTGAGCAGGTAATCCGGCTTTTGCGAAAACAGGCCTGGATCGACCTGATACGTGGTTTCGATATGTTCCTGCGCCAGGATGGGCGAACCTGCAGCAACGCGCCCAACTAGCGGCAATGACAGTTGCTGCAAGGATGCGTGCGGCAACGTCATTTGCGCATCAGCCACTTGCAAGCTGGCGTTGCACAACCGGATGCCGCGCGAAGTACCTGGCGTGATGGTGATCGCGCCTTTGCGCGCCAGCGCCTGCAAGTGCTCCTCGGCCGCGTTGATTGAACGAAAACCCAGTTCGGCTGCAATTTCGGCTCGCGTAGGCGGAAAACCGGTATTTTCGATGGCGCTCTGAATAAGGCCAAGTATCTGCTGCTGGCGTGCGGTAAGCTTGAGCATGTCGTTGCCCTCCTGAAAAAAACGGCACGGCGCTGTTTATTTGAACAGACTGTATTTTTATACAGCAACCACCAAATTGCAAGCTGCTTGGAGGCCGTTTGCGCAACATTCCGCCCGCATGGCGACAAAAGTCAGCAGGTCGTTGATTTTCCAGCAATTACAGGGTAGAATAATCGGCTTATCTCTTCCCACACCCGTCCTGACGCCGGGGTGGGCGATTTTTCAATCCGACCACAAGGAGTCTACATGCGTCATTACGAAATCGTATTTATCGTTCACCCCGATCAAAGCGAGCAGGTGCCCGCAATGATCGAGCGGTACAAAAACATGGTCACCAGCCACGGCGGCAACATTCACCGCGTCGAGGATTGGGGCCGTCGCCAGCTGGCTTACATGATCAACAAGCTCGCAAAAGCGCACTATGTCTGCATGAACATCGAATGCAATGGCGAAACGCTGACTGAGCTGGAAACTGCGTTTAAATTCAACGATGCAGTGCTGCGTCACCTGACCGTTCGCATGAAGAAGGCTGAAACCGCGCCGTCGCCGATGATGAAATCGGTACAAAAAGACGACTCCGCGAAACAGCGTTCCGCAGAAACGGCAGCATCGGCCTGATATTGCTGAAAGGAGCGTGTGAACCGGCTAGAACTTGTCGCCAGCATTGCCGAACGTGACGCGTTGCGCTACACCCCGGCAGGCGTTCCGATAGTGTCTGCAAAACTGCAGCACGATTCCAGACAAGTGGAAGCCAAGACCGAAAGGTTGGTTGAACTCGAAATTCCCGCAGTCGCCGCTGGCGAAATTGCAGGACGATTCAATCAGGCGGAACTGGGCAGTACGCACCATTTCACCGGATTTCTCGCACGCAAGAACCGCAACAGCAAAAGCCTGGTGTTTCACATCATTGATTTTTAGCCGCCGAGAGCAAAACTAACCCGGCGCATTGACATAGACAGGAGCCAAACATGGCATTCGCTAAAAAATTCGACAAGAACAAAATGAAGGAAAAGCGCAAGCAGCAAAATCCGCTGTTCAAGCGCAAGAAATTCTGCCGCTTCACCGCAGCCAAGGTTGAGCAGGTAGATTACAAGGATATCGACACGCTGAAGGATTTCATCCAGGAAAACTGCAAGATCATGCCGGCACGCCTGACCGGCACCAAGGCGCACTATCAGCGCCAGGTTGATACTGCAATCAAACGCGCGCGTTATCTCGCGCTGCTGCCCTACACCGCCCTGCATACCGCGTAATCGGCGACAGTGCAAGATATCG
>JAGSYW010000066.1 GCA_018262475.1 Burkholderiaceae bacterium
TTGCCCTGTCGAGTTCTTCGGCAAATGTGGTTTGGGGGACGAGCAGCGGGCTTTGCTGTGCAATGCTGATGAGCTCTTGTTCAATTTGTTGTTCGACCTCTTCCACAGTCGGCGCATCCACCACATCGAGCCCCTTGCCGGTGTCGATATACACGTCATGGATGCCGGCGTTGAGGATCTTGTGGATTTCCTGATCGGACGACAGCATGAAACGGCTGCGCGCGAACGGATGCGACAGCCAGTCACAGCTCAAATCGTGAATATACATGCCGACCTTGAGCTGGCTGGAATCGATTTTTTTAATGACGGATTGTGACATCAGTATCAGCCGACGAGTGGGTGAGCGCAACACGAGCAATTGACAAGATTCTATACGAGCTTGTGGCTTTTTGTTGTACTGCGAACTGTGTGGCTGCGGCTTGGGCTGAAATCCGCGTAAAATGCGCCATTTCCGTCGATTTTTGTTGCATTCATCCTTCACTCCATGCGCATCCTGATTGTTGAAGACAATGCTGATATCGTTGCAAACCTGTTTGCCTATTTCGAGCCTCGTGGGCATGTGCTGGACTGTGCCGCGAACGGCTATGGCGGGCTGGCACTGGCCGCCGAGAATGATTATGACGTGATGGTATTCGACCTTGCTCTGCCTGGCATCGACGGGCTGGAACTGTGCCGCAGATTGCGCAGTGATCTGAGAAAATCCACGCCGGTGCTGATGCTGACGGCGCGGGATACGCTGGAAGACAAGGTGGCTGGTTTCGATAGTGGTGCGGATGATTATGTGGTCAAGCCGTTTTCGCTGGTCGAGGTCGAGGCGCGACTGAAGGCGCTGGTGCGGCGTGCTGGCGGTCTAAGTGCTGGTGGGAACACGCTCAAATTCGGCGATGTTACGTTCGACATGGCGACCTATCAGGCTGAACGTGCCGGCGTGCCGATGCATCTGACCAAAACCGGATTCAAGCTGCTGGCTTGCCTGATGCGTGAAGCGCCCAAAGTCGTTCCGCGCGAGCGCCTGGAGCAGGAAGTCTGGGGGGACGACAAGCCGGACAGTGACGCGCTGCGGACGCATATTCATGCATTGCGGCAGGCGCTGGACAAATCCCACCCGTTTGCGATGCTGCGCACCGTGCAGGGGATAGGCTATCGTCTGGTGGATCATGATGAAGTGGGGTAGGACGCTGCACCAGCGCATCGTCGTTGCTTATTTTCTGCTGGCTTTCTGCGCCAGCATTTTCTTCTTTGGGCTGGCTGCCGTTGCGGTTGAAGGTATCGAAGTCTATCTGGTTGATAAACGGCTGGAGAGTGTCGCAGCATGGGCATCGCCGCGGCATGCAGCGAACCTGCCGGTGGAAATGCCTGCCGGCCTCAGCTTCTATCATGACGAAGCGATTCCACAATCATTGCGCCACTTGCCGCCGGGCGTTCATGCCATCACTGTCGATGGTACCGAATTGCAGGTGATGATAGGCAGAGATGCGAGCGGCAAATTTGCTGTTGTGGATCATATGAGCGAGTACGACCAAATCGAACTGGTCGTCTATTCGACGATCGCAGCCGGTTTATTGGGATTTTTGCTGCTGTCGTATTTTGCTGGTCGCTACGTTGCGCGCAGCATCGTGACGCCGATCACGATGCTTGCCACGGCCGTGCGTGACCGTGGCATGCAGCATCAGTTGCCGTTGCTTGACAATGATGACGAAATGGGTGATTTGGCCCGTGCGTTCTCCAAGCGTACAGATGAACTGGAACGCGCTTTCAATCGCGAGCGTTTTTTTACTGGCGATGTCAGCCATGAGTTGCGCACGCCGCTGACGGTCATCATGGGTGCGGCTGAAATCATCCATGTGCAGGTGCAGGGGCAGCCGGTACTGCAGGCTGCATCCGAGCGCATCCTGCGCACTGCGGCCGAGGCAGCCGAGTGTGTGACCGTGCTGCTGTTGCTGGCGCGCGCGCCAGAATCGATCGATGCGCCCGAAAACAGCATTGCGCGGATCGTGCAGGATGAAGTGGAGCGCAACCGGTTGCTGGTTGGCAGCAAGCCGGTATCACTCGGCTTCATCATTGAAGCCGATTTTACGGTCTTTGCTCGGCGAGAACTGCTGGCTACGGCGATCGGCAACCTGATTCGCAATGCATGGCAGTACACCGAAGAAGGCTCGGTTTTGGTGCGTGTCTGCAAGCATGTGGTGATCGTTGAAGATACCGGCCCCGGCATTCCCGCTTCGGTGCGAGCCAGACTGCAAAATGAACCGCTGCAGCCTTTGCAGGTCGGGTCGGCGGGTTCTGGCCTGGGATTGGCGCTAGTGACGCGCATTTGCGAATATCTCGGTGCCAGTCTGAAAGTGACGTCGCGTCCTGGAGGCGGGACGCGACTGGCTATCGAATTCTTAACGGAATCTTAACATTCATTTGACAAAAAACTGATAGGGAATGCGCTAGGATTGAAAATCATCTTGGCAAATCTAACCAGCCACTGGAGTCCCCGTGCGCATCAAAGCCGTTTCCATTAACCACCCAGCGGTTTTTACATTCGTCGTTTCGACCTTCATTGTCTTCGCCTATAACCTCAGCTTCTGGCGGGGTTTCACACGGGCGATCGGTGGTTTTCAGTTAGGTAACATTCCGTTGCTGCTGGCAACTTTCGTCATTCTGGCGCTGTTCTTCAATGCCGTGCTCACGCTGGTGGCATTTCGTCCGCTCATCAAACCTGTGCTGGTGTTGCTGCTGTGCGTGACTTCGCTGGCGGCATACTTCATGGATCAGTACGGAACGGCGATCGATGCGGCAATGATCCAGAATGTGTTCGAAACCAACACGATGGAGGCATTCGAACTGCTTAGCTGGCGCATGCTGCTGGTATTTTTGCTGTTCGGTGTTCTGCCGTCGGTGTTTGTTTGGCGTGCCAGACTGGAATTCTTGCCGTTAAGGCAGGATTTGGTTGGGAAGCTGCTCATTGTTGCAGGGTCACTGGTGGCGGTCGTTATGCTGCTGCTGCTTTTCTACAAAAGCTATGCGTCGACTTTCCGCGGGCATCGCGAATTGCGTTTTTTTCTGACACCGGTGAATTACATTCAGGCGACGAACAGTTTTTTCAAGCGCAAGTTCAGCCATCCGCTGGTGGTGGCGCCATTGGGGAAGGATGCAGTCAAGGGGGCATTGTGGGATGGGCAGTCGCGCCGGACGGTGACCGTGATTGTGCTTGGCGAAACCGCGCGGGCGATGAATTTCTCGCTTAACGGTTATCAGCGTGCAACGAATCCGCAATTGTCGAAGCAGGCAGGGCTGATCAATTTCACCAACGTGCAGTCCTGCGGCACGGCAACGGCCGTATCGGTGCCATGCCTGTTTTCTGCTTTGGGTCGGGATAACTATACGGAAACCGCAGCGAAAAGCCAGGAGGGCTTGCTTGATGTCCTGTCGCATGCCGGGTTTGATGTGCTGTGGCGCAACAACAATTCCGGTTGCAAGGGCGCTTGCGATCGGGTCGAATATGAAGACTGGTCGAAGCCGGTTGCAGGTGACCCGTTGTGCACCAGTGAAGAATGCTATGACGAACACATGCTGAAAGGCTTGCCGGAACGGATACGGTCGGCAAAAAAGGATCTGGTCATCGTACTGCATCAGAAGGGCAGTCATGGCCCGGCTTACTGGAAGCGCTATCCTGAAGCATTCAAGCGTTTTGGCCCTGTTTGCGAAACCAACGAATTGCAGCAATGTTCGTCCGAATCGATTGTTGCTGCCTATGACAATACGATCCTGTATACAGATCATTTCGTTAGCAAGGTCATCAATCTGCTGCGCAAGGCGGGCAACGATGGTGGCGTCGATACTTCGCTAATCTATTTTTCCGACCATGGAGAATCGCTTGGCGAAAGCGGCATGTACCTGCATGGCGCACCTTACATGGTTTCGCCAGTTGAGCAGCGTCACGTGCCATTCATGCTATGGTTGTCCGACAGTTACCGTTCGCGTTTCCGCATTGAGGAAAGTTGTCTGTTGGCGCGCAGCAGCCAGCCGTTCTCGCATGACAATGTGTTCCATTCGGTACTTGGGATGCTGAATGTCAGCACTACGGTCTATAACCCGGCACTCGACATTTTCCAGCCGTGTAGCCAAGGTAGCGCGCAAGACAGGTTACGCACGTCGAGTGGCAGGACATGATCGGTACGGTCTTTAACGGGCGGCTTTCGTCGCGCCAGACGATGCTGATGGTGCTGTCGGTGGCGCTGCTGCTGCTAGAGCGGTTTAGCCATCTTGACCTTTGGTTGGCGGATGCGATGTTCGACCCGGTCACGCGTAGCTTCCCGTGGCGGGAACACTGGCTGGCAGACAAATTCGCTCATGTCTGGCTCAAAAGAGGGTTGGTGGCGTTCGGGACAGTGGTTGTCTTGGCTGCGGTTCTGGATGCATTACGGAAATTTACCTCATGGTCGGATGGTTTCCGCGTGAGAGTTAGGTTGCTCGCTTGTTCGGCCATGCTGGTACCGCTGACCATCGGTGCGCTCAAACGTTTGAGCGCAACGCATTGCCCGTGGGATGTTGAACGCTACGGCGGACAGATGCCCTATTTCCGTTTGCTCGACGCATTGCCCGATGGTATCGTTCCTGGTCATTGCTTTCCGGCGGGGCACGCCAGCAGCGCATTGTGGCTGGTCGCGCTGGCCGTTTTCTGGCTGCCGCATCGGCCGCGCACTGCTGGCATGGTTGGCAGCGTGATGCTTGCGTTCGGTTTTGTGCTCGGCTGGCTGCAACAGATGAGAGGCGCACATTTCCTGTCGCACACCTTGTGGTCGATGTGGATTGCATGCGTCATCGTCGCCAGCCTGTACGCGCTTTTCATTCTCCCCAAAGCGGTGCGCGAGCAGTTATAATCCTAACTGTTTGCGGGTGTAGCTCAATGGTAGAGCTGAAGCTTCCCAAGCTTATGACGAGGGTTCGATTCCCTTCACCCGCTCCATTCGAATCAACAGCCTGGCGCCGGTGTGGCGCCATTTTTTATCGGGCAAGCGATGAGTGACAAGCCAGTTTCCCCAACTGACGACAAACCCAGGTTTTACGATCCGGAAGATCGCCGCATCCGCAGTTTTGTTACGCGTGCCGGCAGGTTGTCCGGCGCGCAGGCGAAAGCGATCGACGAACTTGGGCCGCGCTATTGCATCCCTTATGCGAAGCAAACGCTTGATTTCGAGTTGGCTTTCGGGCGGCAGGCGCCGACGGTGCTGGAAATCGGTTTTGGTATGGGCGAAACCACGGCGACGATTGCCGCTGGCATGCCGCAGACGAATTTCGTTGGAGTCGAAGTTCATACGCCGGGCGTCGGCAGCCTGCTGAAGCTGATTGGCGAGCAGAACCTGCACAACTTGCGGCTGATTCAGCACGATGCGTTCGAGGTTGTGACACACATGATTGCACCGGAATCGCTGGCTGGTGTGCATGTGTTTTTTCCCGACCCTTGGCACAAGGCACGGCACAACAAGCGACGCCTGATTCAGTCACCGTTTGTTGCGTTGTTGGCTTCTCGCATTGCGCCCGGCGGCTACCTGCATTGCGCGACCGATTGGCAGGATTACGCCGAGCAGATGCTGGCGGTAATATCGGCGGAACCGACGTTGCAGAACACGGCTGCTGATTATGCGCCGCGCCCGGAATACCGGCCAATCACCAAGTTCGAGAAGCGTGGCTTGCGGCTTGGGCACGGCGTGTGGGACGTGGTGTTCAGGAAGCGCGCAAACGCATGAAACACGGCTTTTCCGGCGGTTTCGCCGCTTGTGCGCGTCTGGAGTCGAAATATACTGCCCTCAGTATATGAAAATTGCTCAGGAATTTGAGGCTCAATGGCAGTATTTTCTTATATACCCTGGGGTTTTTGTTTGCAGTAGGATGTCGAATCCGTGCGCCGGTAACGGCACTGAAAACAGGAAGCCTTGAGCGTAATCGCAGCCAATCGTTTTGAGCAGGTCGCGCTGTTCCGGCGTTTCGACGCCTTCAGCAATCACTTTCATACCCAGTGTGTGCGCCATAACGATAATGGCTTTGCATAGCGCCATGTCGTTCGAATCGGGCGTCAGGTTTTGTGTGAATGACTGGTCGATCTTGATGTAATCGATGTCGAATTTCTTCAGGTAGGCCAGCGAAGAGTAGCCGGTGCCGAAGTCGTCGGCCGTGACCTGAATGCCGGCGTCGCGGAAGGCCAGCAGCATGTTGTTGGTGTTTTCGTTCGTGTCGAGCAGCATGTTTTCGGTGATTTCAATCGCAATTCCATGACCGGGAAGGTCGATATCGCGTAGATGGGCAATCCAGTCATCAAGCAGGGCGTTATCATTGCGGAACTGAACCGGCGACATGTTGATGCTGATCTGGAAATCGGAATTATGCGTTGCGCGCCAGTGCGCTGCTTGTCTGGTCGCTTCGCGGAAAACCCAGTTGCCGATTTCGACAATCATCCCGGTTTCTTCGGCTACAGGAATGAAGGCGAGCGGTTCGAGCAAGCCTCGCAGCGGATGTTGCCAGCGGATTAACGCTTCCGCCTTGTGTACTTCGCCAGTAGTCAAATCGATGATCGGCTGGTATTTCAGCAGGAATTGCTGGCCATCAAGCACGCCGCGCATGTCGCTGATCATCCGCATCCTCAATTGAGCCACTTCCTGCATCGAGGGGTCAAAGAAATTGCAGCGGTTGCGCCCATCATGCTTGGCTGCATACATTGCCTGATCGGCATTTTTCAGCAGTTCGTCGATTGCGGTTGCATCCTTCGGGTAGAAAGTGACACCGATGCTGGCGGAAATATGAACCTGCTCTTCCTTGAGCTGGAATGGTTCGGACAGCCGTTGCAGGATATCGTGTACGATGCGTTCGACGCTGGCGGGTTCATGCAGTTCACCAAGGATGATAGTGAATTCGTCACCTCCGAGCCGTGCGACAACGTCCGATTGGCGCACGCAGGCACGCAGACGCTTGGCCGCTTCCTGCAGCAGGATGTCGCCCATGTCGTGGCCGAGCGTATCGTTGACGTCCTTGAAATGGTCGAGATCCAGCAGAACCAGAGCCATTGGCAAGTTGGTGCGCTTTGCCTTGCGGATTTCCAGTTCGAGTTGGTCACGGAACATGTTGCGGTTCGACAGACCGGTCAACGCATCGAAGTTTGCCTGTTGCCAAATCAGTTTCTCGGATTCTTTCTTGTGTGTGATGTCTGACGTCAGCGCAACGTAGTAGCGCACTGAGCCATCGGTGTTGGTGATGGTGTTGATTGTGCGCCAGACCACATACGATTCGCCATTCTTTCTGCGGTTCCAGAATTCGCCTTCCCAGCGGCCGGCAGTTTTCAGCGTAGCCCACATCTCGTCGTAGAAGCTGGCGTCGTGCTGGCCGGAACTGAGCATGCGCGGGTTTTTGCCGAGCACGTCTTCAGCTAAATACCCGGTCATCTGCTCGAATGCCGGATTGACGGCGACGATTCTGTTGTCTGCATCGGTGACCATGATCGATTCGCTGCTGTTCTGATACACCATTGCTGCCAGCAGCAATCCTTCTTCCGCCTGCTTGCGTTCGGTAATGTCAGAGATAAATCCATGCCAGAGCGTGCTGCCATCAGCCAGTTTTTCCGGGGCAGCGTTCCCCTGTAGCCAGCGTGTTCCGCGTTCTGGCAGGTTCACACGGAATTCATGCAGCCACGGTTGCATCCTGTGTGCCGATTCTTCGACCGACGAACGCATCTTGTCGATGTCTTCCGGCATGATGAGTTTCGTCAGAGTACTGGAATTATCCTTGGTTTGTTGCGGCGTCACGCCGAAAAGGCTGGTGATGCCGCTGCTGACGAAAGGAAGCGTGTGTTGGCCGTCGGGATGCAACTGGAACTGGAACAGCGCACCAGGAACGTGCGCGGTGAGATTGGCGAGCAGATGATGGCTGTTGTGCAATTCATTCTCGATTTTCCGGCGTTCGGTGATATCGTGCGAAATGCCCAGTATGCCGACTAACTGGTTTTGTGCTGTGAATACCGGCACCTTGGTTGTTTCTAGTAGCGCATTCTGGCCATTGCTGGTGGCACTAACCCATTCTTCGTAATGTTTTGGCTGGCCAGAAGTGATGACGTTGCGATCATGTGAACGAAACGATTCGGCCTGTTGTTTCGGGAAGAAGTCGTGATCAGTCTTGCCCAGAATGGCATTCTCCGGTATGCCATAAAAACATTCAAAAGCATGATTGCATGCCAGATAAACGCCTTGTTCATTCTTCATCCACACCATTTCCGGAATGGTCTGCACTAGGCTGCTCAGTCGGGCTTCCTTTTCAGCCAGCTCAACCCGCGTCGCTTCTTCTTTCATTTGTGCGCGAACCATGCGCCACGCGCCCAGGAAAAATAGCGTGAGCAGCACGACTGCACTGCCTGCCAGTCTGGTTTCGAAGGCTGCAATGCCGGCATTGTATTCGGCGGCTGGCAGCAGCGAAACGATTTTCCACGAATAGGTTGCGGCGCCAGTTGGCATGTTGCTGGCGGCATTCGCTGAAGCAGCGCGATTATTGCCCTTATGCCACTCCTGCAGCGGGTAAACGGTGATGTAGGTCCATAGGCCAGCTGCGTCGAGGAATTGTCCGTTTTCACTGCTGCTGATCTGCCGCCAAGCGTCTGGGTGGCGATGTGCAAGGGTTAGATTGTTGCGGCCGAACATGAAACCGAATTCATCTTCTGGTTGCTGCCCCTTGATCCAGTAGCCATCCTGGTTCAACAACCAGTCAGAATGGCTTCCCAAACGAGTGACTTGCGTGAACCGTTCCAGCAGGTCGTCGGCAGAGTAATTGATTAGAAAGATGCCGCGTCGCTGGCCGTTTTCATCGAATACCGGCATGCCAAAACGGATAGTCGCCTTGTAAGGAATTTCGATTTGCTCATGTTCGACATTCAGATCAAGCGGCGAAACAAAAATTTCGCCAGCATCGAGCTTGCTGGTTTCTGCAAAGAAATAGCGGTTGGCTTTTGATTGCAGCTCGGCTGGCCAGGCGATTTTCGGTCCGCCTTTGTCATAATCGATCCGCAGGCGCTCCATGCCGGTTTCATCGATCCAGCGAATTTTGTCGTATACCTGCTTGGAACGAGAAAATTCAAGCCAGTCGTTGGCCACGCTGGTCAGATCGCTATTTTTAAGGGCATGCAGCAGGTTGCGGTTGCCGGAACGGTTAGCCAGATAAAGCAGGTCGCGGCTGATTTCCTGCAATGAGCGGCCAATCGAAATTGCGCCCGAGAGCACGGTTTCATGTTCCTTGCGTGCCTGTTCTGCGTGCAATCGTGTTGCTTCTGCGCGGTGAAGCAGATAGGAACCGATGCAAATCAGCACTGCTACCGGGACAAATAACAGCAACATCCGGAACGTGCGGCTGCGATGGGGAGAAGGGGTAACGAGGACAGTCATGGTCGACTCCGACGGTCATGACCATGTTCCGGCAAACGCGAAAGCTTTGTGCGAGCGCTCACGAAATGCGCTGCTGACGAGGCGCAGCTATTTGTCTTTGGCTGGCAAATCGAGCGCATGGACGGACCCTCAAGTAGGCAAACGTTGTTTACGTGTTACTTGAAGCTAAAGCAGTTTGACAAAATAAAGCTTGCGAAGGCTCAATCTCCCATGAAAAATTGTCGTTTCGTCCTGCGTAGAGTGGCGTATGTTGCCTCGGGCGATGCTTACTGCTCTGGCGGGACGTAACCTGAGGCGGCATCGGCGCCGTCGCCGAAAAAATGTTTTTCCATCTGCTGCGCCAGGTATTTGCGGGCGTTGGCGTCGGCCAGGTTCAGTCGATATTCATTGACCAGCATCGTTTGCAGCTTGACCCAGCCGGCCCACGCTTCCCGGGAAACATTTTCGTAAATTTTCTTGCCCAGTTCGCCGGGGTAGGGCGGGAAGTCGAGTCCTTCAGCTTCCTTGTTCAGCTTGATGCAGTGGACGATGTGTGTCATGAATATCTCCTGCGCCGATAGTATTCCGCCAGGCGGGATTTGCGGCATGGGGGTTACAGTTTTTTGGTCAGTACCAGCGATTTACGCTGCCAATTGTACATTCGCTGCCGATCTTTCGGCAGTTCGTCCACGCTAGCATAGACGAAGCCACGGTTCAGGAACCAGTGGGCAGTTTGTGTCGTCAGGATGAACAGTTTGGTGAAGCCAGCGGCGCGTGCGCGGTTTTCCATGTGTTTCAGGATGCGCTCGCCATCGCCTTGTTGCTGCACTTCAGGTTTAACGATCAGGCATGCCATTTCGGCCATTTTTTCTGCCGGGAACGGATATAGTGCGGCGCAGCCGAATATGATGCCATCGTGCTCGATGACCGAGAAATACTCAATTTCGCGTTCGATCAGTTCGCGCCCGCGCTTGACCAGCACGCCGGCTTCTTCCAGCGGTTCAATCAGCTTCAGGATGCCGCCGACATCTTCAATCGTCGCTTCGC
Source organism: Burkholderiaceae bacterium (assembly GCA_018262475.1). Taxonomy (GTDB): domain Bacteria; phylum Pseudomonadota; class Gammaproteobacteria; order Burkholderiales; family Burkholderiaceae_D; genus QZKY01. The sequence goes on from JAGSYW010000066.1 coordinate 10,434, forward strand.
GCAGGCTTTCCAGGTTTTCATAGGTCACCATCGTGCCGACGCCATCGTGCGTGAACAGTTCCAGCAGCACGGAACCATCCATGGCAAACGGGATCAGATGTATTCGCGGTATGCCCTGATTCGAGGCCTTGATGGCGAATTTCAGATAAAACGCTGAATCCGGGGGCAGGAAGTTCGCGCTCAGTATTGCATCGGCCTGATGCGACGACAGTTCGCGGATATCGGCGCCGCCGGCATCGGTCATTAGCGGTGTTTCGGTGATGAAAATCAGTTTTTCCGCATGCAGTGCTACGGCGGCGGAAACGGCGACATCTTCCATCGTCAGGTTGAACGCTTCGCCTGTTTGGGAAAAACCAAGCGGTGAAAGCAGCACAATAGCATTGGCATTCAGGATTGATTCGATGGTTTCATGAGCGATGCGCCGGGTCTTGCCGGTCAGTTCCAAATCGACACCATCGATCACGCCCAGCGGACTAGCGGTGATGAAATTGCCGGAAATGATACGGATGGTCGCATGCGCCATCGGTGTGTTCGGCAAGCCCTGACTGAATGCCGCCTCGATATCCAGCCGGATTTCGCCGGCGGCTTCCTTCGCGCATTCGAGCGCGGCCGGATCGGTGATGCGAATGCCGTTGTGGAAGCGGCATTGCGCATTGCGCAGCGCCAACTGTTCGGCCACTTGCGGGCGCGAGCCGTGCACAACGACGATTTTGATGCCGAGCGCATGTAGTAGTGACAGATCGTGCGCCAGTACCGGCAGCACACCGGACATGACCAGTTCCCCAGGGAATGCGACCACGAAGGTCTTGCCGCGGAATGCGTGGATATAAGGCGCAACCGAGCGGAACCAGCTGACGAATTGAGTGGGATTTTCCATCAGCGGATTATAATTCGGCCCGCCATGTCAGACACTGAAACTTCCAAAAAAA
>JAGSYW010000150.1 GCA_018262475.1 Burkholderiaceae bacterium
GATTCGGCAGGAATCGCGCTTCATCATGCATGCGCGCTCGTCGGTCGGCGCGTCCGGCCTGATGCAGCTGATGCCGGCGACGGCGAAATACGTGGCGCGGAAAATCGGCCTCGGCGGTTTCGTGCAGGATCAGGTCAACGATCCGCAGACCAATATCACGCTCGGCACAAATTACCTGAAGATGGTGCTGGATCAGCTCGACGGCTCGCAGGCGATGGCATCGGCCGCGTACAACGCCGGGCCGAAGCGGCCGAAGAACTGGCGTACCACGTTGCCGTGGAAGGTTGAGGGCGCGATCTTCGCCGAAACGATTCCGTTTTCTGAAACGCGCGGTTACGTGAAAAACGTGCTGTCGAACGCGACCTATTATGCGGCGCTGTTCGAGGACAAGCCGCAATCGCTCAAGGCGCGGCTGGGCACCGTGGCACCAAAATAACTGACCGAAATGCCATTTTTGTTCAATAAGGCCAGAAAATATACTGGGGCCAGTATTTAAAAACAGCCAGAAAAAATGTGGCCCAATGCAGGGTTTTTTTATATACCCAATTAAATTTCGCTGAAAGGGCAGGGAAATGGGCCGCACGAAGATCGAACTCGAACTGGATCACGCCACCGTCGAAGCGCTGGCCGAACTGGCGGCGCGCTGCAACCACTGCAGCGTGGTCGGCGACGGCTTCGCCAGCCACGGTGCAACCTTCAGCGCGGCCACGCTCTTGGCGATGCTGGCCGAGGATGCGGCCAAGGTGGTGACCGAGCCGGAATCCTGGCAAAGCGCGAACCTGAGGCAGGTGCTGGCGTCGCATGGCTATCTGGTGAACCGGTTCGAGCAATGAAAACCTATGTCGTCGGCGGCGCGGTGCGCGACCGGCTGCTCGGGCGGCCGGTGCAGGACCGCGACCATGTGGTCGTCGGTGCCACGCCGCAACAGTTGGTGGCACGCGGCTTCACGCCAGTCGGCAAGGATTTCCCGGTGTTTCTGCATCCGCATACGCACGAGGAATACGCGCTGGCGCGAACCGAACGCAGCACCGGCCCCGGCTACAAGGGGTTCACCTTTCACACCGCGCCGGACGTGACGCTGGAAGACGACCTGATCCGGCGCGATTTGACCATCAATGCCATTGCCGAGGATGAGGACGGCACGCTGATTGACCCGTTCGGCGGCCAGCGCGATCTGGCGGCGAAGCTGTTTCGCCATGTGTCATCAGCGTTTGCCGAAGACCCGGTGCGCATCCTGCGCGTGGCGCGCTTTGCCGCCCGTTTTGCCGATTTCGCGGTTGCGCCGGAAACGCTGGCCTTGATGCGGCAGATGGTAGCCGCGGGCGAGGTCGATCATCTGGTGCCCGAGCGCGTGTGGCAGGAACTGGCGCGCGGGCTGATGGAGGCGAAGCCGTCGCGCATGTTCGCCGTGCTGCGCGATTGCGGCGCGCTGGCGCACATCCTGCCTGAGCTGGATGCGCTGTGGGGCGTGCCGCAGCCGGAAATCCACCATCCGGAAATCGATACCGGCGCGCATGTGATGCTGGTGGTCGATCTGGCGGCTGCCGCCGGCCATCCGCTGCCGGTGCGTTTCGCCGCGTTGCTGCATGACCTCGGCAAGGGCGTAACACCGAAGGAAGGCTGGCCGAGCCATCACGGGCACGAAGCGCTGGGTGTGCCGCTGGTGCAGGCGATTTGCCAGCGGTTGCGGGTGCCGAACGACTGCCGCGATCTGGCGCTGATGACCGCGCGCGAGCATGGCAACATCGGCCGCGGGCTGCAACTGCGCGCGGCGACGCTGGTGAATGTGTTCGAGCGTTGCGATGCGATTCGCCGCCCGGAACGCTTTTTCGATATGCTCAAGGCGGCTGAATGCGATTTTCGTGGCCGCAGCGGCGAACAGCGCACGTTTGCGAACGAACCCTACCCGCAGGCGGCGCACTGGCAGGCAGCACTGGCGGCGGCGCGCAGCATCGATGCCGGCGCAATTGCGCACGCGAACCGGGAAAACCCGCCGCGCATCCCGCTGGCGATTCACGAGGCGAGGGTGGCGGCAGTGCGAGCCATCGCTGGCGTGTCGGAAGAGGGCGCGCCATCGGCTTGATGTGACACAACGCAAAAATTTCCAGTTGCCGCACAATCGGCGGCAAACCGCAGGCATAATGCCCGTTGCCACTCGCTTTCTCGAACCGACCGACCATGCCAGCCGACCGATCCGAAAACGAAGATGCCGAATTCCACGCCCTTGGTGACGAGGGCAACCGGGCCATTGTCTTCATCAAGGAATTGACCGAACGCGACCGGCCTTTCCTGCTGAACCATTTCAAGGCGCTGGATGCGAACGATCGCTACCTGCGTTTCGGCAGTGCGCTGACGGACGAAGCGATCGCGCGCTATGTGGACAACATCGACTTCACCAAGGACACAATGTTCGGTGTGTACGAAAGCACGCTCAACATCGTCGGCGTCGGTCACCTGTCGCTGGCGCAACCGGAAGCGCTGCCGGTGCTGACCGGCTGCGAACGGCGCGAAAGCATCGCCGAATTCGGCGTTTCGGTGCTGGCGCCAGCGCGGCGGCTGAGTGTCGGCACCAAGCTGTTCGAGCGCGCAGTGGTGCACTGCCGTAACAAAAATATCGATACGATGTATATCCACTGCCTAGCATCGAACAAGCCGATGCTGTGCATTGCGAAAAAGGCCGGGATGCAAATCCATCGCGATCACGGCGAAGTCGATGGCTACCTGAAACTGCCGCTGGGCGACAAGGACAGCCGCCGGCACGAAACGGTCGAAGAGCGAGCGGCGACGCTGAACTACATCCTTGGCGGCAAGTTCAAGGGTTCGATCGACTGGCTGCGCAAGCTGTTCAATCCGGACATCAACGGCAAGCCGAAGGGGTGACGTTCGCCGGCGCGCGCAGGCGGGCATGCCAAAATAACTGACCGAAATGACTTTTTGGTCAGTAAGGTCAAAAAAATATACTCAGGCCAGTATTTAAAAACAGCCATAAAAACTGAGGCCCAGTGCAGTGTTTTGGCTATATACCCCGTCAAATTCGCCGCGGTAGCTGCAGAATGGCTTCTGCGTTGGACGAGGAAAAGCAGCGGTCGGCCGCTTCGCGGTACGGCAGCCACGCATATTGCAAATGCTCACGCGGCGCCAGCACTATCGGTATCTCACGCGGCACCAAGAGGCCAAACACATGCTCGGTATTGTGTGTTACGCCCGGCGGGTAGCGGTGGCGCCAGTTGGGGTAGATTTCGTAGATGTTGGCCAGTTGCCAGTCGCGCAGGTTTGCCAGCGGCACCTCGCTCGCCGCCAGCGGCGCGCGCTCGACCAGCGCAATGCCGGTTTCTTCCCGCACTTCGCGCTGAGCCGTTTCGATCAGCGGTTCATCGACACGATCCTTCGCGCCGGTGACCGATTGCCAGAAGCCGGGCTTGTCGGCGCGTTCGATCAATAGCACGTCCAGTTCGGCGGTGTGAATCACCACCAGAATCGATTCGGGAATTTTGTGGCCCATTTTGGTTGCATGTAACAAAAAAGGAGCGGCAGGCGCCGCTCCTTTCATTTTACCGCCGAATGCCGCTTATGCCTTGACCGCGGGTTCGGCGTTGCGCAGCCGGATGTGCAGTTCGCGCAACTGCTTTTCATCCACCGGCGTCGGCGCCTGCGTCAGCAGGCATTGCGCGCGCTGGGTTT
>JAGSYW010000067.1 GCA_018262475.1 Burkholderiaceae bacterium
GGGCAACCTGCATGACGGGCACCTGTCGCTGATGCGGCTGGCAAAAAAACATGGCGACCCGGTGGTCGCATCGATTTTCGTGAACCGGCTGCAATTCGGCCCGAACGAGGATTTCGACAAATATCCGCGCACTTTCCATGCCGATGTCGAAAAACTGGAAAAGGAAGGCGTGTACGTGCTGTTCGCGCCGACCGAAAAGGACATGTACCCCGAACCGCAGGAATTCCGGGTTCAGCCGCCGGATGATCTCGGCTGCACGCTGGAAGGCAAGTTCCGCCCCGGATTCTTCAATGGCGTGTGCACGGTGGTGCTGAAGCTGATGTCGTGTGTGCAACCGAGCTATGCCGTCTTTGGCAAGAAGGATTACCAGCAATTGATGATCGTGCGCAACATGTGCCGCCAGTTGGCAATGCCAACCGAAATCATCGCCGCCGAAACCCGGCGCGCCGAGGATGGCCTGGCCCTGTCATCGCGCAACGTCTACCTGTCGAAGGATGAGCGTGCCGAAGCGCCGATGCTATTTGCAACGCTGAATGAAATCGCGAATGAAGTCAGCTCCGGTCGGCTCGATATTTTCGAACTGGAAGTCAAGGCAACGGAAAAACTCGTCCGCCGCGGCTGGCAGCCGGATTACATCTCGATTCGCCGCCAATCCGACCTACAGCCGCCAACCGCCGGCGACCTGGCACGCGGCGAACCTCTGGTCGCGCTCGCAGCAGCCAAACTTGGCAGCACCCGCCTGATCGACAACCTTGAAATTTGAAGCGCCGCAGCGTCCGGAATCAGGCCAGTGCGGCCTTGATGAAGAAAAACGCTGCGACCAGCACAAATGCAGCGGCGATGACGGCCAGGATGGTGGAGATGGCCTTGTTGATCTTGATGCCCAGATGCTCTGGATCTTTCATGGCGCGAAGCTCTCCTGTATGAACTTTGCCGGAAACGCCGCTATCGATGCAAAAAACGTAAACAGCGCTCGCACAAAAACAACGGCACAAAAGAAAATGGCCTCCGCGTGGAGGCCATTTTGCAGGGTATTTCTGGTAGGCCGTGCTGGGCTCGAACCAGCGACCAACGGATTAAAAGTCCGCTGCTCTACCAACTGAGCTAACGACCCGAAAGACAGCTATTATATACAGGCCATTTACCGCTGTCAAACATTTTTTTAAAAAACATGACAAACCCGTTACACAACATTTTGGTATCAATATGATCGTCCTCGGCATTGAATCTTCCTGTGATGAAACCGGCCTCGCGCTGTATGAGCCTGGCAAGGGATTGCTGGCGCACGCGCTACATTCGCAGGTGGCACTGCATGCGGAATATGGCGGTGTCGTGCCTGAACTGGCATCACGCGATCACATCCGGCGCGCACTGCCACTATTGCAACAGGCGCTGACGCAGGCTGGCATCGCGCCTGCCGCGATCGATGCGGTCGCCTTTACGCAGGGGCCAGGGCTAGCGGGCGCGCTGCTGGTTGGCGCCTCAATCGGTTGCAGCCTGGCGCTGGCGCTCGACAAACCGGTCATCGGCATCCATCACCTCGAAGCGCACCTGCTGTCGCCGCTGTTGTCGGCCAATCCGCCCGCATTCCCGTTCGTTGCGCTGCTGGTTTCCGGCGGGCATACGCAACTGATGCGGGTCGATGGCGTCGGCGAATACACCTTGCTGGGCGACACGCTCGACGATGCCGCCGGCGAGGCATTCGACAAATCGGCCAAGCTGCTTGGGCTCGGCTATCCCGGCGGGCCGGAAGTATCAAAACTAGCTGACAGCGGCGATCCGACGGTGCATCACCTGCCGCGGCCGATGCTGCATTCGAAGGATTTGAACTTCAGCTTTTCGGGCTTGAAAACCGCGGTGCTGACGGTGGTACGCAAGCAGGGCGAAACGCTGGCGCCGCAACAGAAGGCCGACATCGCGCGCGGCTTCGTCGAATCCATCGTCGAGGTGCTGGTAGCGAAAAGCATGGCTGCGCTGAAGCAGACCGGCTTGCGGCGACTGGTGGTTTCCGGCGGCGTCGGCGCCAACCGGCAATTGCGCGCCGCGCTCGATGCGGCGGCGGCAAAGCGGCGCTGCCAGGTGTTTTATCCGGAAATGGAATTCTGCACCGACAATGGCGCCATGATTGCCTTTGCCGGTGCGATGCGGCTGCAAAAATACCCGGACGCGGCGCGGCACGACTATGCGTTCGACATCAAGCCACGCTGGCCGCTGGACATGGTCTGCGGCGCCTGACGGTCACACGGGGCGCCGGCCCCGCTCCCTGACGGCTTCCAGCCCGGGCCAGTTCCAGTAGCTGTTCCTGCGGCCGCCATTGCGCCAGGCGGCAATTTCGGCTGTTTCGCTATCGGTCAGCACCACATCGCCTGCCGCCGCCGATTCGCGGTAGCTGACGATCTGCCGGCCATCGGCCTGGACAAAGCTGAGCGATTGCCCGGAAGCCGGGTCATCGCACACCAGCGGCATGGCCTCCGCCCCACCAATGCTGACTGTCAGCGCAATTTCTTTCATTTCCTTCCTCGTTTCCATCTTCAGTCGGCGGTCAGCTTGGCGGTATGCCGCGCGATCATCAATTCCTCATTGGTCGGAATGATCCACACATTGACCCTGCTGTCAGGCGCGCTGATGCGCGCCTTGCCGAGGCGGTTGGCCTCTTCGTCCAGTTCTACCCCAAGCCAGCCGAGCTGGGCGCAAATGCGGGCACGCATTTCGGGCGAATGTTCGCCGACGCCAGCGGTAAACACGAAGGCATCCAGCCCGCCCGCCGCCGCCGCGAGCGAACCTGTTTCACGCACCACGCGATAGACAAACAGGTCGAGCGCTTCCTTTGCCGCCGGCTCATCACTCGCCAGCAAATCGCGCACGTCATTGCTGATACCGCCGGAAACGCCAAACAGCCCAGATTCCTGATACAGCAGCGTTTCGACTTCCTTCGGCGTCATGCCCTTTTCCTGCATCAGGTACAGCAGCAGGCCGGGGTCGATCACGCCGCAGCGCGTGCCCATTACCAGGCCATCGAGCGCGGTGAACCCCATCGTGCTGGCGACGCTTTTGCCGCCCACGAGCGCACACATGCTGGCACCGCTACCCAGATGCGCAACAATCGTGCGGCCTACAGCCGCGCGCGGATCGACCTGCGGCAGCCGGCTGCTGACGTATTCGTACGACGAGCCGTGAAAACCGTAGCGGCGCAAGCCTTCGTTGCTCATGCTGACTGGCAAGCCATACAACTGCGAAATGCGCGGGCTGTCCGAATGGAAGGCGGTATCGAAGCAAATCACCTGCGGCAGATCGGGATAACGGGTCAGCAGCGCATCGAGCGCCGCCAGCACGCGCGGCTGGTGCAGCGGCGCCAGCGGCACCAGTGTCCGCAGCCTCGTCATTGCTTCCTCATCCACCAGCAGCGCCTGCTGGTAATACGCGCCGCCATGCACCATGCGGTGGCCAATCGCCACCAGCCGGTTCGGCGCCAGATGCTCCTCGATCCAGCTGACGAGGAACGCCAGCAGCACATCGACCGGTTCTTCATGCTCCCAGCAGCGCTCGTCGATTTTTTCGTAGGTCCGGTTCTTGGCGTAGAAATGCGGCTTGGTGCGCGTGCCCTCGACCTCGCCGAACACTGTCCGGTCGAGCTGGCCATTATCCTGCTCGACAAACACCGAGAACTTGAAGCTGGACGAGCCGGCATTGATGACGACATAGCACCGCTTCGCCACCTCGCCTGCCTGTTCCAGATGCATCATGCGCGCCCCCTTCCTTCACTGGCCTGCCGGGAGGAACGCGTCCAGCCCGAGTTCGAGCAGGTCGCCAATACGCTCGACCGTGATGTCGGCCGGCGGGTACATTTCGAGATTCTTCGGATCGTGCGCGTAATGCCCCTGGCGCGGGAACACGGTGGTCAGCATCGCGCCCATCCGCGCCTTCATCGCCGCCAGGATGCGCAATTTGTCATCGATCATCACGTAATGGCGCGCCGGGTAGCGCTCCATCAGCACGTCGAGCATATCTTCCTTGTGCACGAAGATCAGCACCCTGCCGTCGACCTCTTCCCACAAGCCGGAACGCTGCACCTTGCGCGGCTGGAACACCACGTCACCATCGGACAGGATGACCGCATTGCCCCACTGCTGCACATGTTCGAGCACGTCCAGCGATTGCGGATAAAGGCGATTGGCGAACGGGTATTCGAGCAAAAACGACGACATCATCAGCATGCCCGGGTCGCTCATATCCGACATCCGGTAACGCTGCAACGCGCCAAGATAATCGGCATAGCCCAGTTCGGCCCGCAGCGATTCAAAGATATGCCAGTAGCGGCTTGCATCCTCGGCGCCGAATTCGCGCGCCAGATGCTTCTTCAAATCGGCGGTTACGCGATCGTTGTCCAGCAGGGTATTGTCAACATCAAACAGGAACACGATTTCATCAGGCGTCATCATGGCTGTACCTTTCGACCAGTCGTTCCGTTTCGGGTTTTCCCTCGGCGGCTTGCGCCGCCAATGGCAAGAGCTGCGCACAATATACCGTTTTATATCATCGCGTTCCAGATAAATGCGGTTAGAATTGGGGGTTTATCAAACTCTGGAAGCACAGTTTTCCTTGACGTCGATGGATTCGCCAACACAATCTCAGGACGCTACCGGCCGGATCACGGCGACAGAACAACCGTTACCGACGCCGGTTTACCTGCGCAAGCTGTACTGGTGGGCATATGAACACCCGCTGGCGGTCAAGTTCTGGGATCGCGATTTCCTGATCAACTTCATCCTGCTCGGCAATTACGACCGACTGGGAAATGCCGTGCTGGAAGAATTTCCGCAGCCGCTGGGCGGCAAAACGCTGCAGATTTCCTGCGCCTACGGCAAGCTCACACCGCGGCTGCAGCAGCAGCTCGGTGACGATGCGCAGTTCGACATCATCGACGTATTGCAGGTGCAACTGGACAACACGCGCCGCAAGCTGCAGCAGCCGGACGACCGCATCACGCTGACGCAATGCAACGCGGCGATACTCAAATGCGCCGATGCCAGTTACGACCGCGCGCTGATGTTTTTCCTACCGCACGAATTGCCGGAGCCGGTGCGCCGCCAGGCGCTGGCCGAAGCGTTCCGCGTAATCAAGCCGGGCGGCCAGCTGGTGCTGGTCGAATTCCACCGGCCGAAATGGTGGCACCCGTTGCGGCTGTACCAGCGACTGGTATTCTTGCTGTTTGAACCGTTTGCGCCCGACATGTGGGAACACGAGCTGACTGAGTATTTCCCGCCGGAACTGCAATACCGGGTGGATAAAAAAGCCACCTATTTCGGCGATCTGTATCAGAAACTGGTGATCACCAAGCTCGCATGACTCGAAAATAACTGACCGAAAAGCCGTTTTCGGTCAGTAAGCCCAAAAAACATACTGGGTGCAGTATTTATAGATAGCCAGCAAATACGAGGCCCAGCGAAGTTTTTTTCCATATACCCCATCAATTACCGCAAAAGTGCCTTCACCTGCGGCCACTGACGGCGCGATACCGGCAACCGTTCGATGCTATCCTTGAGAATCACTTCCCACGATTCCTGCGCCTTGCCATCGTCATCCGATGGCGTCTGGCCGCGCGCGACGCCGATAATCGCCTGCTTTGCCACCAGCGCATTGCGGTGCACGCGCACGAACACCTCCGGCCAGCTTTCCTCGAACGATGCCAGCGAGCCTTCGATCAGATAATCGCGCTCCCTGGTGTGCAGCGTCAGGTATTTCATTTCCGCCTTCAGAAAAATCACGTCGGCCAGCGGTACTTTCAGCAGACGGCCACGCTCCATCACCGGCACATGCACCGTCGTGGCCGGGGGGGGCGCAACCTGCGCGCCAATGCGCGTCCGCGCCACCCGCATCAGCGCTTCGGCCAGCCGGCTGGCGCGCACCGGCTTCAGCAGATAATCGGCCGCCTGCACGTCGAACGCCGACAGTGCATATTGCTCGAACGCAGTCACGAACACCACCGCCGGCGCATCAGGCAGCCGCGCCAGATCGGCAGCCAGATGCACGCCGCTGACGCCGGGCATCTGCACATCAAGCAGCACCACATCCGGATTGGCGGCCACGATCGAACCCAGCGCCTGCTGCGCATTGTCCGCCTCGCCCACCACCTGGTTCGGACAATCGGCCGCGATGTCGGCCAACAGCGTTTTCAACCGCTCGCGCGCCGGTGCTTCGTCATCAACGATGAACAGCCGCATCGTCTTCATGCGGCCGCCCTGCGCGAAAATGGGTAACTGAGCCGCACTTCGAACCGGCCATCCCTGGCACCGTAATCGAGTTGCGCCTCGACGTCGTACAGCAGCGCCAGCCGCGCGCGGATGTTGCCCAGCGCCATCTGGTTGCCGGTTGAAGAAGAAAGATTGGGCGGCGGATTGCCGGTCAGCGAATTGGCCACCAAAATTTCGATCCGATCCATCGACTTGGCGATGCGCACCGTGACCGGCGCCGGCTCGGCCACCGGTTCGACGCCGTAATGCACTGCGTTTTCAACCAGCGGCTGCAACAGCAGCGAAGCAATCAGCCCCGTGCGCAAGTCGTCGCCGCCGATGCCGGACGTATCCCATTCGACCCGCAACCGCTCGCCCAGCCGTATCTGTTCCAGCGACAGGTATTGCCGGCACAGGTGGATTTCATCTTCGAGCGGAGTCAGCGCGCGCGCATCGCGCATTGCCACGCGGAACAGGTCGGCCATGTCTTCCAGCGCCTCTTCCGCCCGCCGCGGTTCGCTGCGGATCAGCGACAGCACTGCATTCAAGCTATTGAACAGGAAATGCGGCCGGATGCGCGCCTGCAGCGCCTGCAACTTCGCCTCTGCCAACGCGGGCGAAAAGGCACGCGCGCGCAATTCGAAATAATGCTGCAGCACATACGCCGCCAGACCGGCAATCAGCATCCCTTCCGCCGGCGAAACAAAACCGAAGCTGCCGTAAAACCAGTCGAACGCCACCAGTATCCGCACCACCATCCCGGCAATCCAGGCCGGCAACAACGCGCACAACATCCGCTGCGACCACGGCGACAGCGCGCGCATGGCGCCGGTTTGCAGCAGCAGGCGTCGCAACGCGCACAACGCAAATAATGACACCAAGCAAATCAGCTCGACTGGCACCGACGCTTCGGCAAACGCCAGCGCGCCGGATATCCAGCCGTGGGTATGCACCAGGCAGGCGGCCAGCAACGCGGCATTCACCGCCAGCAGCGCGCGAAAAATCACGCCGGTATTGCAATAATCCGGCATCACGGTGGACGGCAACTGGTCGGATACGGCATCAGGCTGCATGGTTCTCCCGCAGGCAGGCCAGCAAAGCGGTCGTTTCGCGGCTGGCTTGTTCTATAATCCTCAAATTATCCCGGATCTGATAATTATGACAGCTTCATCATCCAGTAACGGTGGCAACGGCGGCGGCACCTGGTCGGAACGTTTTTCCGAGCCGGTATCGCAACTGGTCAAACGCTACACCGCCTCGGTCAATTTCGATCAACGGCTCGCGCTGTGCGATATCGACGGTTCTCTCGCGCATGCCGAAATGCTGTGCGCGCAACACATCATCACAGAACAGGATTATGCCGACATCCGGCGCGGCATGGCGCAAATCCGTGAAGAGATTGCAACAGGTCAATTCACCTGGTCGCTCGACCGCGAAGACGTGCACATGAACATCGAAAGCCGGCTGATTGAAATCGCCGGGGATGCAGGCCGCCGGCTGCACACAGGGCGTTCACGCAACGATCAGGTCGCGACCGACGTGCGCCTGTACCTGCGCGCGGCCATCGACGACATCGCCAATCTGCTGAAGGAATTGCGGCTGGCGCTGGTGAATCTGGCCGAACCGCACGCGGCCACCATCATGCCCGGCTTCACCCACCTGCAAGTGGCGCAGCCGGTCACGTTTGGTCACCATCTGCTCGCTTACGTCGAAATGTTCGGCCGCGACGCGGAACGGATGGCTGATTGCCGCAAGCGCGTGAACCGCCTGCCGCTGGGCGCAGCCGCGCTGGCCGGCACCACGTTCCCGATCGACCGGATGCGCGTGGCGAAAACGCTCGGTTTCGACGACATTTGCCACAACTCGCTCGACGCAGTATCCGACCGCGATTTCGCGATCGAATTCTGCGCCGCAGCAGCGCTGACGATGACGCACATTTCGCGCCTGTCAGAAGAACTGATCCTGTGGATGAGCCCGAGGGTCGGCTTCATCGACATCGCCGATCGCTTCTGCACCGGGTCGTCGATCATGCCGCAAAAGAAGAATCCGGACGTGCCGGAACTGGCGCGCGGCAAGACCGGCCGCGTGAACGGCGACCTGATTTCGTTGTTGACGCTGATGAAGGGCCAGCCGCTGGCGTACAACAAGGATAACCAGGAAGACAAGGAACCGCTGTTCGACGCAATCGATACCGTGACCGACACGCTGCGCATCTTCGCCGACATGGCCACGGGCATCACGGTCAAGCCGGAAGCGATGCGCGCCGCAGCGCTGCAAGGCTATGCGACCGCAACCGACCTGGCCGATTATCTGGTGAAAAAAGGCCTGGCGTTCCGCGATTCGCACGGCGTGGTCGCGCGCGCGGTGCGCATCTGCGCCGAACGCGGCTGCGACCTGACCGACCTGACGCTGGCTGAACTGCGCGAATTCTCGCCGCTGATCGAAGCCGATGTCGCTGCCGTGCTGACGCTCGAAGGCTCGGTCGCCGCACGCGCGCATGCCGGCGGCACGGCTCCGGAACAGGTGAAGGCGTCGATTGCGCGCATCCGGGCGCAGCTCAGCGCAAGCTAAGGTACGTGCCCAGCTGCAGGCCGAGGCGCAAGAAAAACCGTTTTCAATTTGCTTTTGATCGAGGGAGTGTGCTGTGTTTTCCATCATCCAAGCCGCGGGCTGGCCCATCTGGTTCCTGCTAATTGCTTCCGTCATCGCGCTAGCGCTGATCATCGAACGCATCGTTTATTTGCGGCGGGATCGCATCCTGCCGAAAACACTGCTCGATGAAGTCATTACCGTGCATCAAAACGGCCAAATTACCGACGAAGTGCTCGACAATCTGGCGCAGAACTCGCCGCTCGGCTGCGTGCTGGCGGCCGGACTGCGCAATGCCGACGCGCCGCGCGAAGTGATGAAAGAATCGATCGAGGAAGCTGGCCGCGGCGTCGCGCACCAGCTCGAACGCTTTTTGACTACCATCGGCACCATCGCCACGCTGGCGCCGCTGATGGGGCTGTTCGGCACCGTGGTCGGCATGATTGAAATCTTCGGCGCGCAAAACGCCGCCGGCACCAACCCGGCGCAACTGGCGCACGGTATTTCAGTCGCGCTGTATAACACCGGCTTCGGCCTGCTGATTGCGATGCCGGCGCTGGTGTTCTACCGCCACTTCCGTGCACTGGTCGACAGCTTCGTGGTCGACATGGAACAGCAGGCGGTGAAGTTCGTCGATATCGTGCACGGCAAGCGCAAATCGTAAGCGGGAGACATCACCGTGATGAATTTTCGCCGCGGCAAGGGCCGCGAAGACCCCGAAATCAACCTGATCCCGTTCATCGACGTGCTGCTGGTGATCCTGATCTTCCTGATGGTTTCGACCACCTACAGCAAGTTCACCGAACTGCAAATCACGCTGCCGACTGCCGATGCGCAGAAGATGCCTGAGCGTCCGCAGGAAATCAGCGTCGCCATCAACGCGCGCGGTGAATACGCGGTCAACAACGTGCGCGTCAGCTATCAGGATCCACTTTCGCTGGCGAACGACTTGCGTCAGGCCGCTGGCGGTGCTGGCAGCAATCCTGTGGTCATCATTGCCGCCGACGGCGATGCGCCGCACCAGCGCGTGATCAATGTGCTCGAAGCCGCGCGGCTGGCTGGGCTGGAGCGGCTGACGTTCGCCACCCAGTCGCGCCACGGCAAGTAAACGGCCAGCGTTCACGCAGGTTTGAAACGCCGCCCCGCCATATTGCATATCTGGCGGGGTATATAACAAAACAATACCGCCGCGCCAAATATTCCGAGGCGGTATTTAAAATACTGGCGGGAGTATTTTTCCGCCCCCCAAACCGGATTCCAATCGACTGCTGCCCCGGCTTTTCTCCATCCGTCACCCAGAACCGCATGCCGAGCCAACCCGCCAAGCTTGAATCGACCCTGATGCGCCTGTGGCAGCGCAGGGGGCTGGTCGCCTGTCTGCTATGGCCACTGTCGCTGCTGTTTCGTGCAGTCACCGCCGTGCGCCGCGCACTGTATCGCACCGGGCTGCTGGCATCGACCCGTTTGCCGGTGCCTGTCATCGTCGCCGGCAACATCTTCGTCGGCGGCACCGGCAAAACGCCGTTCGTGATCTGGCTGGTTAAAGCCTTGCGCGCTGCCGGTTTCACCCCGGGCGTAATTTCGCGCGGTCATGGCGCGAAAACCGCGCAGCCGCATGCAGTGACTGCCACTTCCCGTCCGGATGATGTTGGCGATGAGCCGCTGCTGATCGCACAACGGGCGCATTGCCCGGTGATGGTCGGACGCAACCGCGCCGCTGCCGGACTGGCGCTGCTGGTTGCGCATCCGCAAGTCGATGTCATCATTTCAGATGATGGCTTGCAGCACTACGCATTGCAGCGCGACATTGAAATCGTGCTGTGCGACGAACGCGGCAACGGCAACGGCTGGATGCTGCCGGCCGGACCGCTGCGCGAACCAGCATCGCGCCGGCGCGATTTCACCGTAATGAATGCGCCCAGATTGCCGCCATCGGCGGGCAACATTACCCAGATGCAACTAGCAGGCGAAATCGCCGAAAGAATGCCGGAACGCACGCATCGCGTTCCGCTGACACACTTGCCGGCAATCTCGCATAACGGGCCTCATCAACCAGCAAGACTGGCTGCGGCGGCCGGCATCGGCAATCCGGCACGCTTTTTTTCCATGCTGCGCGCCGCCGGCCTGCACTTCGCCGAACTGCCGCTGCCGGATCATTTCGACTATAAAACCAGTCCATTTAGCAACATTGAGGCGGATATCATCCTAATAACCGAAAAAGATGCAGTAAAATGTGCGCTTTTCGAGCTGCCCGAGAATATCCGGCGGCTTTGGGTCGTTCCTGTGACGGCGCGCATTGATG
>JAGSYW010000068.1 GCA_018262475.1 Burkholderiaceae bacterium
CGCAATCCGTTCAAGCCTTTCAAGGAGAAACACATGTCACACCAGTTTTTGGAAATGCCGGACAAGGACGGCTATTTCGGCGAATACGGCGGCCAGATCGTTCCGCCGGAGCTGAAAGCCATCATGGATCAAATTAGTGTCGCCTACGAGGAAGTGCGGCAGACCCAGGCATTCCAGGACGAACTGGCGGACTTGTACACGCATTACGTTGGCCGCCCCAGCCCGCTGTTTTTTGCCCGCCGCCTGACCGAACGGCAGGGCGGGGCGCGCATTTTCCTCAAGCGCGAAGACCTGAACCATACCGGCGCACACAAGATCAACCACTGCCTCGGCCAGGCGCTCCTGGCGAAATACATGGGCAAGACCAAGGTGCTAGCCGAAACCGGCGCTGGCCAGCATGGCGTGGCGCTGGCGACGGCGTGCGCGCTGGTCGGCATCCCGTGCGAAATCCACATGGGCGAGATCGACATCGCCAAGGAACATCCGAACGTCACCAAGATGAGAATTCTCGGCTGCAATCTCGTGCCCGTATCGCGCGGCACCAGAACCCTGAAAGATGCGGTCGATAGCGCCTTTGAGGAATACTTGAAAGATCCGGTGAATTTCCTGTACGCGATCGGCTCGGTGGTTGGCCCGCATCCGTTCCCGAAAATGGTGCGCGATTTCCAGAGCATCATCGGCCAGGAGGCGCGGGCGCAGTTCCTGGAGCGCGAAGGCAAGTTGCCCGACGTGGTCACAGCCTGCGTTGGTGGCGGCTCGAACGCGATCGGCATGTTCACCGAATTCCTGCCGGACGAAGGCGTGAAACTGGTCGGTATCGAACCGGCAGGCCTCGGTCTTGATACGCCAGATCATGCCGCCACGCTCACGCTGGGCACCAAAGGCGCGCTCCACGGCTTCAAGTGCTACACGCTGCAGGATGACAAAGGCGAGCCGCTGCCGGTGTATTCGATTGCCTCCGGTCTTGATTACCCGGGCGTCGGCCCGCAGCATTGCTACCTGAAGGATGTTGGGCGTGTGCAGTACGAGGCGATCACCGATGACGAATGCCTCGATGCGTTCATGACGCTATCGCGCGTTGAAGGCATCCTGCCGGCACTGGAAAGCTCGCATGCGGTCGCGTATGCGATGAAAATCGCGAAGACGATGCCCGCCGACAAGACGATTCTGGTCAACCTGTCCGGACGCGGCGACAAGGACGCCGATTTCGTCGCCAACAAGCTGGGGCTGTAAGTAAAGAAACGGCAGGCGCAAACCGCGCCTGCCGCAACCTATGGCCGCTTTCCGAAATTATTTCGACAGCGCCTTCTGGATGGCGGCCGACAATTCCTCGGCAGCGAACTTCGCCACGTAAGCATCCGCACCCACGCTTTGCACATGCGCCTCGTTGGCGGTGCCGGTCAGCGACGAATGGATCACGACCGGAATTTTCGCCAGATGCTGATTCTGCTTGATCATTCTGGTCAGCGTGAAGCCATCCATTTCCGGCATTTCCAGATCGGTCAGCACCAGCGCAACCTTGTCGCTCACCGGCTTGCCTTCATTGTCAGCATCCTTGGCAAACTGGTTCAGTCGTTCCCATGCTTCCTTGCCGGATTTTGTCATCACAAACGGCAAATTCATGCTTTGCAGCCCCTGCTCAATCAGCGTGCGCGCAATCGCCGAGTCATCTGCCGCCAGAATCAGGCTGCCGGGCTTGAGCAATGAACGGGCATTCACTTCTTCCACTTCGAGGTTGGCGACACTGTCCGGCGAGATTCGCCGCAGGATGGTCTCCACATCAAGCACCTGTACCAGACGCGGGCTGTCGAGTTCGCTATCGAGTCGCGCAATGCTGGTCACCATGCCGTTGGCCACGCCACCCTCCGCTGGCAGCACCTGGTTCCAGTCCAGTCGCACGATGTCTTCGACTGCCTCGACCGCAAATGCCTGTACGCTGCGCGCAAATTCTGTCACCAGCATGATGTTCAGCCCGCTCTTTGGCACGCAGCCGACGACTGAGGGCAAATCGATCACCGGAATCACCTGGCCGCGGATGTTGACCACGCCCATCATGTGCTGCTGCGCGCCGGCAATAGCGGTCACCGGCGGCATCGCAACGATTTCGCGTATCTTGAACACGTTGATGCCGAACAATTCGTTGCGCTCGCCGCGCTGATCCCCGCCGAGGCGAAACAACAGCAATTCGAATTTGTTGGTGCTGGTCAGGTTGGTGCGCTCGTCAATTTCCTGCTGGACGTTATACGTACTTGCCATCGTCTTCCCCCCCTTGCAATTCGGAGATGTTGAACAGCGCTTCATAATGACTGGCGCCATGTCATATTGCCTGATCAGATGAAGATCGTGCGTATTACCGCCAGATTTACCGCATTCTGTTTCAGATTCGCAACATTTTTACGCGACAGCTACCTTGCGTATGGCGTCCGCCAGTTCTTCCGCCACGAATTTGGCGACATAAGCATCCGCGCCAACGCTTTTCGCATGTTCCTCGTTTGCCATGCCGGTCAGGGACGAATGCACAACCACAGGAATGCCGGCAAAACGGTCGTCGCGCTTGATCTGCTTGGTCAGCATGAAGCCATCCATTTCCGGCATTTCCAGATCGGTCAGCACGATGGCAATCTTGTCGCGCGCCCTCTTGCCTTCGGCCTGCGCTTCGGTTGCAATCTGCTGCAATCGTTCCCACGCTTCCTTGCCGCTTTTGGTGGTGATGTAAGGCGCGTCAATGGCTTCCAGCGATTGCTCGATCAGCGAGCGCGCCACGGCCGAATCGTCGGCAAACAGAATCGCGCTGCCCGGCTTCAGCGACACTTTCGCGCCCATGTTTTCCGGCTTCACTTCCTCGCTGCCCGGCGGCGCGAAATGCCGCATGATCGCCTCGACATCAAGCACCTGCACCAGTCGCGAACTTTCGACATCGGCATCGAGCCGCGCGATGCTGGTGACCATGCCATCGCCAACGCCGCTTTCGGCCGGCAAGACCTGGCCCCAGTCGAGATGAACGATTTCCTCAACCGCTTCCACTGCAAATGCCTGCGCCGAACGCGCGAACTCGGTCACCAGCATGATGTTCAGCCCGGTTGTCGGGCGGCAACCGATCATTGCCGGCAAGTCGATCACAGGAATAATCTGTCCACGGATGTTGACCACACCCATCATGTGCGGCAGCGCGCCAGCGATCTTGGTCACGTTTGGCATCGGCACGATTTCGCGCACCTTGAACACGCTGATGCCGTACTGTTCGGAACGCTCGTCGCCCTCCTTCGCGCCGAGCCGGAACAGCAGCATTTCAAAGCGGTTGATGCCTGTCACACCCGCCGGTTCGTCTGCGGCGGAGCGCGAAGCTGTCAAGTCACTGCCGGTGGTTGTCATGCGGTTTCCTCCTGAGCGTCTGCAAATTATAGGGCGATGGCTGGCAATAGATTTGACAAAATACAAATGTTGCCGGATGAAAATGTAGCCTCAATGACTATGGCATATCACTGTCAGAAATACCTTTGCGCGGTGAAATTTACCATCGCGAACGGTGTGATTAATACCCACCACACTAACGCAAGAATAAAAAAACCTTCAATATCAACACCCTACAACATGGCACGTTTCTCGCAAAGTACGGAGGTCATTTTATCTGAACTTATCAGGAGAAAGCGAAATGTTTTGTGTCCAGTGCGAACATACCATCAGGACCCCACAAGGCGTAGGCTGCAGCTTTGCGCAGGGAATGTGCGGCAAGACCGCTGAAGTATCCGACCTGCAGGACATGCTGGTTCACCTGCTGCAAGCGGTATCGCTGTATGCGCAGGCCGCGCGCAAGGTCGGGATCGTCGATGCCGAAATCGATGAATACGTGCCGCAGGCATTTTTCTCGACCCTGACCAACGTGAACTTCGATCCGGCTCGCATCATCGCGTTTTCGGAGCGTGCCGGCGCATTGCGCAACCGCCTCAAATCCCAGTACGAAGCCACTTGCAAGGCGCAAGGCATGGCGCCGGAAAAACTGCCGGCCGCCGCCGAGTACCAGTTGCCGAGCGCGAAGACCGTGATGCTGAGCGATGCGCTGCAATTCGCGCTCAACAGGCAAAAGAAAGAAGTGGGCGAAGACGTGATCGGTCTGCGCCTGTTGTGCCTGTATGGTTTGAAAGGCGCGGCTGCCTACATCGAACATGCGCGCGTGCTTGGCCAGACCGATGCCGAAGTCGCCGGCAAGTTCCATGACGTGATGGCCTATCTGGCGACCGCCCCGACCGACATGGGGCAACTGTTCCAGACCGCGATGGATATTGGCACGCTGAACTACCGCATCATGGAAATGCTCGACACCGGCGAAACCGGCACTTTCGGCCATCCCGAACCGACACGCGTCAACCTGCGTCCGGTGAAAGGCAAGGCGATTCTGGTGTCCGGCCACGTTCTGCATGATCTGGAAAAGATCCTGCAGCAAACCGCAGGCAAGGGCATCAACGTCTACACAAACGGCGAAATGCTGCCAGCACATGCGTATCCGGCATTCAAGCAATACCCGCACCTGGTTGGCAACTACGGCACCGCATGGCAAAACCAGCAAAAGGAATTTGCTGCATTCCCCGGTTCGATCGTGATGACCTCGAACTGCATCATCAACCCGGACGTCGGCCAGTACAAGAGCCGCATTTTCACCCGCAGCATCGTCGGCTGGCCGGGCGCAACCCACATCGAAGGCGACGATTTCACGCTCGCGATTGAAGCCGCGCTGGCGATGCCTGGCTTTGAAAAGGACGAGCCGCCGCACTACACCACCACCGGCTTTGCCCGCAATGCGCTGATGGCGGCGGCACCGGCGGTGATTGATCAGGTAAAAGCGGGCAACATCAAGCATTTCTTCCTGATTGGCGGCTGCGATGGCAGCAAGTCGGAGCGCTCGTACTACACCGAACTGGCCAAAGCCGTGCCAAACGACAGCATCATCCTGACGCTGGCCTGCGGCAAATATCGCTTCAACGACCTCGAGTTCGGCGACATCAACGGCATCCCGCGCTTCCTCGACGTCGGCCAGTGCAACGACGCCTACTCGGCCATCCAGCTAGCGCTGGCGCTGGCAGATGCGTTCGGCTGCGGCGTAAACGAACTGCCATTATCGCTGGTGCTATCGTGGTTTGAGCAAAAGGCAATCGTGATTCTGCTGACCCTGCTGGCACTGGGTATCAAGGACATCCGTGTCGGCCCGACCGCACCGGGCTTCCTGACGCCGAACTTGGTCAAGGTGCTGAACGAGCAGTTCGGCCTGAAACTGATTTCGACCGTCGAACAGGATTTGAAAGACATCCTGCAAGCAGCCTAAGCCACTCCCGCGTCGCGCGCCAGCGGTGGCAAACGCGCGACGCGACAACCGACAGAACAGACATGAATGCGATGATGAAATCCGACTCTTACCCCTTGCTCTCAGAAAGTGCCGAAGAACCGTCGCGAGCAGGGTCTTCAGCGCTTTCAGCATGGCAGGGCGGCACGCTCACCTGCCTTGAGCGGCGCGATGAAACAGCCAACAGCGCCAGCTTCGTGCTGGTGGCCAGTGAATCGGTTCGCTTTGATTTCATGCCGGGCCAGTTCGTGACCATCGGCGTCGATACCGCCAGCGGCAGGCAGTATCGCGCCTATTCGATTTCCTCTTCCCCCAGCCGGTCGGAGACGCTAACGATCACGGTCAAGCGGGTCGATGGCGGCCTGGTATCGAACCACCTGCTGGATCATTTCCACGCTGGCAGCCAGCTCGAAGCGAGCGCGCCAGCGGGCAGCTTTCGCCTCGATCCGGCCGACGTGCCGGAAAGCATCGTGCTGCTGTCCGCCGGCAGCGGCATCACGCCGATGATGTCGATCGTGCGCTGGCTGCGAGATTGCCGCAGCGACGTGCGCATCCACTTCATCCACAGCGCCCGCAGCGAAGCGGACTTCATGTTCAGTGATGAACTGCTGGCGCTATCGCAGCAAGCCAACTTCCGGCTCGACCTGTTCCTGACGCAGCCGGAGCAAACCATCGCCTGCCACACTGGCCGGCTGACACCGGAACAGCTCGACGCGCTGCTGACCGAAGCCAGCGACAATGCGGACAGGCGCCGGTTTTTTCTGTGCGGCAACTATGCGTACATGGCAATGGTCGAACACTGGTTCGCGGCCAGCGGCTTGCCAGTCGAGGAGTTACGCAAGGAAAGCTTCACGCCGGCCGAACTGCCGCCAGCCGAAACCAGCGGCGCCGTGTTCCAGCTGACCGTGCCATCGTTCGGCAAGACGGCGGCGATTGCCGATGGCCAGACCTTGCTTGAAATCATGGAAGCCGAGGGGCTGCCAATCATCGGCGCCTGCCGTTCTGGCGTCTGCGGCTCATGCAAATGCAAGGTGGTCGAAGGCGAGGTCGAGCGAATCAGCACCGAAACGCTGACGCCGGACGACATCGCCGCCGGCTATGCGCTCGCGTGCAACACGCGGGCACATGGCGATGTCATCGTCGAGCTGGCTGTTTGAACTGGCAGCAAAATAATTTACCTAAACAGGCTCGCCGCTATAATGCCGGGCTGCTTTCACCACGAGGAACGGCGATGAAACGCTACTTCGAGAAATTCCGCGGCGAACCCGGGCAGCAACCGTTGCCGCGCCGCCCGGTTTCGGAAATTGCCTGGTCATGGCTGGGCTCGTTCATTGGCATCTATGCGATATATGTGGTCAATGGCTGGCTTGGCATCGCAGAGCATGAAAACCTGTATTTCGTCGGCTCGTTCGGTGCATCGGCGGTGCTGATTTATGGCGCACCGTCGGGCGATCTATCGCAGCCAAGAAACTTCATCGGCGGCCATATGATCTCGGCGGCGGTTGGCGTGCTGATGCACCAGCTTGTACCGGGCAATGTCGCGCTCGCCGGCGCGCTGGCGGTGTCGCTGGCGATCGCCGGCATGCATTTCACCCGCACTCTGCATCCGCCGGGCGGCGCGACGGCGCTGATCGCGGTCATCGGCGGGCCAAGCATCCACGGCCTCGGTTTTTACTATGTGTTTTCTCCGGTATTGGTAGGCGCACTGATCATGCTGGCGGTGGCGCTGGTGGTGAACAACCTGTCTTCCTCGAAGGCGCGCAACTATCCGCGATTCTGGTTCTGAGCTGGCTTTTTGCGGCCAGCCGCAAAAAAATTTCGAAATTTATCAAAAAATTTTTCGCCGGCTTTTTGCCGGCGAATTTTTTGCTGCGCCGCGCCAATGGGAACGTCAAATCACGTCCGGATTTGCTGATATTTGCAGGGGTATATTGCAAAAACGCGATTCTAGGCCACATTTTTCGTGCATGTATATAAATACCCCATCCAGTATATTTTTTGCCCCCGACGCCTCCCAAACACCCAATTGAGAACCATTTTCATCTGACCGGGGATTGCAACAGCGATTGATCCGGCCATTTTGCGGTCTGCATGAATTTTTGAACTGTGTTTTAATGAATTTCATCAATGTTCGATTCGACGTTTGATTGCAGAATTCAACGCGTTTTTCAAGGTACCTGCTGCACCCGCGATGACCTGCGCGCCGCCCGGAGGCTGCGCACGCCCCGCATAACGACAATCCAAGGAGAAAAACAATGGCATCCCTTATCAACACCGAAGTCAAACCGTTCAAGGCAATGGCCTTCCACAATGGCCAGTTCATCAAAGTCACCGACGCCGATCTGAAAGGCAAGTGGTCGATCGTGTTCTTCTATCCGGCAGACTTCACCTTCGTCTGCCCGACCGAGCTGGGCGATCTGGCTGACAACTACCCGGAATTCCAGAAGATGGGCGTCGAAGTGTATTCGGTCTCGACCGACACCCACTTCACCCACAAGGCATGGCACGACACCTCGGACACGATCAAGAAAATCAAGTTCCCGATGGTGGGCGACCCGACCGGCACGATTTCGCGCAACTTCGAAGTGATGATCGAGGCCGCTGGCCTGGCCGAGCGCGGCACCTTCGTCATCGACCCGTCCGGCAAAATTCAGCTGGTCGAGATCAACGCCGGCGGCATTGGCCGCGATGCGACCGAACTGCTGCGCAAGGTGAAAGCGGCGCAATATGTGGCCAGCCATCCGGGCGAAGTCTGCCCGGCGAAATGGAAGGAAGGCGACGCCACGCTTGCACCGTCGCTGGAACTGGTCGGCAAGATCTGAGGCTGCCATGCCCGGCAGCGCCGGGCAACACGCAACATCAAGCAACACCAACAACAATAACGGATACGCCATGCTCGACGCCAACATCAAGAACCAGCTCACTGCCTACTTCGACAAACTGACGCAACCGGTCAACATCGTTGCCTCAATCGACGATGGCGCCAAGTCGAGCGAGATGCTGGCGCTCCTGCGCGACATCGCCGCGCTGTCGGACAAGATCACGCTGACCGAACGGCGCGACGATGCCGAACGCAAGCCGTCGTTTTCGCTCAACCGCGGCGATGGCAGCGTTGGCATCCGTTTTGCAGGCATTCCGATGGGGCACGAGTTCACCTCGCTGGTGCTGGCGCTGCTGCAAACCGGCGGCCATCCGCCGAAAACCGAGCCGTCGGTGCTGGCTCAGATCCGCGCGCTCAAGGGGCCGTTCCATTTCGAAACTTACATCTCGCTCTCGTGCCACAACTGCCCGGAAGTGGTGCAGGCACTGAACATGATGGCCACCGTCAACCCAGCCATCAGCAGTGTGATGATCGATGGCGCGCTGTTTCAGGATGAAATCGACACGCGCAAAATCATGGCGGTGCCGACGATTTTCATGAACGGCGAACCATTCGGCCAGGGGCGAATGACGGTCGAGGAAATCCTGGCCAAACTCGATACCGGCTCGACCGAGCGCGAAGCCGAAAAAATCGCCGCCAAGGAACCGTTCGACATGCTGGTGGTCGGCGGCGGGCCAGCAGGCGCGTCGGCCGCAATTTACGCCGCCAGGAAGGGCATCCGCACCGGCATCGTGGCCGAGCGCTTCGGCGGCCAGGTGCAGGATACGCTGGCGATCGAAAACCTGATCGCAGTCAAGGAAACACAAGGGCCGACGCTGGCGGCAACGCTGGAACAGAACGTGAAAGCGGTCAACGTCGATGTGATGAACCTGCAGAAAGTCGAAGCACTGGTGCCGGGCGATCTGATCGAGCTGAAGCTGGCTGGCGGCGCCTCGCTCAAGAGCAAAACCGTGATCCTCGCCCCCGGCGCGCGCTGGCGCGAGCTGGAGGTGCCGGGCGAGCGCGAATACCGCGCACGCGGCGTGGCCTATTGCCCGCACTGCGACGGCCCGCTGTTCAAGGGCAAGCGGGTGGCGGTCATCGGCGGCGGCAATTCAGCCATCGAGGCGGCGATCGATCTGGCCGCCATCGTCACCCATGTGACCGTGCTGATCCGCAGCACACAACTGCGCGCCGACAAGGTGCTGCAACAGAAAATGCTGACGCTGCCGAATGTGACGCTGGTAACCGAAGCCGCGATCCAGCAAATCACCGGCGATGGCAGCAAGGTCAACGGCCTGAGCTATCTTGACCGTTCAACCAATTCACCGCATCAACTCGAACTGGAAGGCGTGTTCGTGCAGATTGGCCTCTCGCCGAACACCGCCTGGCTAAAGGGCAGCCCGGTAGCGCTGAACGAGCACGGGGAGATCGTGGTCGACGACCAAGGACGCACGTCCGTGCCGGGCGTGTTCGCCGCCGGCGACGCCAGCAACAGCCCGTTCAAGCAAATCATCATCGCGATGGGCGATGGCGCCAAGGCCTCGCTGAGCGCCTTCGATTACCTGCTGCGGCACTGACGCTGCCGCTTGCCGCCAACACCATTGTGTTAAATCAACAAGCGCGCATTACAAGCGGCTAAGCTGGTGGCACCTTGGCCGTTTGCGATCGTCGCTACCAATACCGGCTATCATTGACAACTGCGGTTGCTGCGCACAGCCTGACCGCAAACGGTTGAAATATAAGCGATGCAGATTTCCTGAAACGCTGCTTTGTCATGATGACGACACGATGGTAACGCCCGGTCAATTTTCCCGCGTATTCTCTGCTTTCCCGGCATGCGTGGGTGCCATTGTGTTCGCGTTTTCACTGCTGGCGCATGCAGCGCCACAAAATCAACCCAAATCGATCACGGTTACGCTTGACGACAATTATCCCCCCTACAGTTTCCGCAACCAGGATGGCCAACTGCAAGGGATCCGGAAGGATATATGGGATTTGTGGTCTAAAAAAACGGGGATTGCTGTTCGCCTGATCGCAACCGACTGGGGCAAGACGTTGCCAATCTTGCTGGCCAACCACGCGGATGTGATTGATACCATTTATAACACCGAGGAACGCGCAAAAAAACTGGATTTCTCCGCCCCCTACGCAAAACTCGATACGGCGATATTCTTCCACAAAACCATCAGCGGCATTCGTGATGTCGGCGATTTGCGCGGCTTTACCATTGGCGCGAAAGAGGGGGGAACCACCACAGCCTGGCTGGCATCGAAAGGCATCAGCGAACTGCGGAAATATCCTAGCTACGAAGCGATTATCCATGCAGCAGAAAACGACGAAATTCGAGTTTTTATCATGGAAACTGCGCCAGCGATGCACCTCCTTTTCAAGCATCAGATGGAAAAAGAATTCCGCTTCTCGGAACCGCAATATACAGGCCACTTCCATTGGGCAACCAAAAAGGGCAATGAAGAACTGCACAAAATCGTTGCGCAAGGATTCGCACAAATCAGCGAAGATGAGCAAACGAAAATCGAAAAACGCTGGATCGGCAACACCCTACAAAACATTAAAGAAGAGCGCTATGTCCGTTACACCATCATCGTGCTGGTGGCCGGCGGGCTCTTATCCGGCGCGCTGCTGCTGCTGAGCTGGATGCTACGGCGCAAGATAGCGCACCGGACAGCGGAGCTTTCATCGACGATGGAAGCGCTGCGCGCGAGCGAGCGCGAGGGCCGGATGCTGTTCGAGGCTTCGACC
>JAGSYW010000151.1 GCA_018262475.1 Burkholderiaceae bacterium
TCTAGAATCAATCCCAAAATTGTAGCCGACTCACAGCAGCTTGCGCCAGCGTTCCAGCTTTTGTTCGAACGACAGTTGCGCATTCGCCGGCGACGACGATGGCAGCACCAGCGTTTCAAACCCGGCGGCGGCAAAGCGCGGCGCAAACCGGCCGGAGGTCTGGCCGTTGAAGCACACCCGCAGCAGTTGCGGGCAGCGCGCATGCAGCGGCGCGAAATCGTTGAACTGCGGCTGGCGGATGGCGGCATCCAGACTGCCGCTGCGCTCGCAGGCGGCGATCACGTCCCACAGGCCGATGCGGTGCGCCAGCAGCCGCTCCAGTCGCTGCGGATAATCGAGTCTGCTCCAGTCTTCGCCCAGCACGGCGGACAGCAGTCGCCAGAACTGGTTGCGCGGATGAGCGTAGTATTGCTGCGCCGCAAGCGAAGCCTCGCCCGGAAAGCTGCCGAGAATCAGCACGCTGGTATCCGATGCGACCACCGGCGGGAAGCAGGCGAGGACGGGAACAAGTTTTTTCGAGCAAATAGCCATGCACGCCATTGTATGGTTTCGGGGCTGTTTTCGATTGAATGACATGCGCATTGTTCGCCATGCTGATTCCGTATACCTTATGAATATTTCTGTATGGAAATTGTTTGCCAGTTTGTGCATAATCGCTGCCAATGTCGCTGCTAATGGGTGAGCGCGTATATCTGTCTGCCAGGCAGGAGCGGGAAATCGACGCTAGCACGAGGTAAGTCAAAGTGTTTTCGTGCGGTATCGATAACATCAAGCATTGAACCGGTATGAATTTTGCAGCGGAGAAAAACATGAGCGATCACAAACAGCAGCCTGGCATGGAATTTTTTTTGGCTTCATCGGTGCATGACATGAAAAATTCCATCAGCATGCTGATGGGCGGACTGGAAAAAACCCTATCCCAGGTCGACCCGGCCGCGTTTCCCGCTTATGCCGATCTGGCGCACATGATTTATGAAACCAGACGGATCAACAACAACCTGATTCAATTACTGACGCTGTTCAAGGCTGGCAATGATTTGTATCCGTTCGACCCGCAGATGCATTCAGTGGCGGATGCCTTGCGTGCGATTGGCGAACAGAACCAGCCGTTGCTGTCTTCGCGTGGTATCAGCATCGAATATGTCGTGGATGATGATCTCTACTGGGAATTCGACGAAGATTTGTTCAACGGCGTGATCGGTAACGCGCTCAACAATGCGATCAATTACACCCAGGATCGTGTGCGCCTGGTGGCTCAGGAAATCGACGGCTTTCTGGAATGCCGCATCGAGGATAACGGCAAGGGTTATCCGCTGCACATGCTGGCGGCGGGGGCGGAAGCGATGCGAGGCGTTAATTTCGTCAGCGGCAGCACCGGCTTGGGGCTGCACTTTTCAGCCGTGTCGGCCAAGATGCATCGCAACCGCGGCAAGACAGGGGAAATCCTGCTGGAAAACGGTGGTGCATGGGGTGGTGGCTGTTTCATATTCAGGCTTCCGTAAAGCACATCAGGGTGGAACACAGGATACGGCGCCCCACGAACGAACAATCCGGACAAAACATGATTGCTGAACAAAGTGCTGAGATGGATTTCTCCAATAAAAAATTCCTCGTCGTTGACGACTTCCAGGGGATGCGCAACATGATGCGCGACATCCTGCGCAATTGCGGCGCGAATGCGAGGCATATCGAAATGGCGGCTAACGGCGGTCAGGCGATTGCAATGTTGCAACGTGAAAAATTTGATGTCGTGCTGTGCGATTTCAATCTTGGTCCAGGCAGGAACGGCCAGCAGGTGCTGGAAGAAGCAAAATACCGCGAACTGATTGGTCCGGCCTGCGCTTGGATCATGATTACGGCCGAAAAGACAACCGATGCCGTTACCGGAACAGCCGAATACCAGCCAGATGCTTACTTGCTCAAGCCTCTGACCGAAGCGACGTTGCGGATGCGTCTGGCCAGAATCTGGGACAAGAAGGCCGCGTTCTCTACCATTGATGCGGCACTGGTGCGCAAAGATCACGCGAAGGCGTTGCAACTGTGCGATGAAAGACTGGCGAAGGACAAGGCCAATGCAGCCGAACTGAAACGGTTCAAATGCCAGTTGTTGCTCGATATTGGCGAACTGGATTTGGCTCGCAAGGAATACACCGCTGTATTGGCAGTGCGCGACACCCCGTGGGCCAAGCTGGGGCTGGCCAAGGTTGCATTCCTGAACGGTGATTTTAACGGAGCCAGGAAGCTGCTGGAAGAAGTGGTGGCTGAAAACAAGGCCTTTCTGGAAGCCTATGACTGGCTGGCCAAAACATATCAGGCCAGCGGAAATATGGAGTCTGCCGAGCAGGTGTTAGAAAGAGCTGCCAAGTTGTCGCCCAATTCAGTCTTGCGCCAGAAAACGCTGGGGGAAGTCGCCTTAAAGCTGGGAAAGCTCGATAACGCCGAGCATGCGTTCCGCAAGAGCGTTACTTTGGGCGAGCATTCTGTACTCAAGACGCCGGGTGCCTATCTTGGGCTGGCAAAGACTTGTTCGGCCAAACATAGTCCGGACGAGGCGTTGCGGGTTTTGAACAACTTGAGCAAGACTTTCGAGCAGGAAGACGTGCAACTCAAGGCGCTGGCGGTCGAAGGACAGATTCACCACCAGAATGGCAACATTGAGCAGGCGGAGAAAATCGCGCAGCAACTGGGCGAGCGCATGTCTGCCGTGGTGGTGGTGGCTGACAGTGAAACCACGATGGAAGTTGCACGTCTTTTGATGTCCACCGGCGATCTCGATAGCGCTCGCACCATGCTGCTGGATGAAGTGAAAAACAATCCAGAAAACCGAACCCTGCTGGCAGAAATTCGTGAAGTGTTTGATGCGGCCAACATGTCCGAGGAAGGCGAGCGCATTGTCGAAGCATCGCGCAAGGAAGCGCTGGAAATGATGAATCGCGGCGTGCTGCTTGCGCGTGATGGCAAGCTGGATGAGGCTGTGGGATGGATGCGCAATGCACGTCTGGCGATGCCGAGGAATGTGCGCGTGCTGTTCAATTTCGTGCATGTGATCGTGACCAAGATGCAGCAGCATGGCGTGGACGAGCAGTTGATCGAAGAAGCGCGCACCAGCCTGGAATCAGCCAACCAGCTGGCTCCTGGCGACAGGCGTTATGGCCAGATGACTGGCGCGCTGGACAAGCTGGTTTCCGATGAGGCTGCGTCGTAGTTTTGACTTTGCAGTAGGTCAACCATGCTGTCAGACCATGCCGACGAAGATTTCTTGTGTCGCGGAAATTGCCATGTTAGATTTGCCGTTTGACCAGAAAACGGTATCTGCTGATGTTATCAGGTGAAGAGGGCCACGGTGCTTCATGCACCTCCGCCAGCCATATGTCAGAAGCGCTGCGCTCGCATATTGCTTCGCGCACCATGATGCTTTCAATGGTTGTGACCAGTGTGATCGGAGCAGTCGATGTCGTTTTCTGGTTTTTTAGTCGCAATGACTTGTTCCTCATCGAAGGCGGCGCCAATCTTGCGTGGCT
>JAGSYW010000069.1 GCA_018262475.1 Burkholderiaceae bacterium
AAGAAATCGCGCCGAACCGCCATTCGTGCTTGGGCATCGCGCCGCTTCGTGGAATAATGGCAATTCGCGTTGATTTGCGCACCGCGATCCGGTGCCGCAAAATTGTTCCCATTGTTTCTATACCCGCTTGGATGGAAATGGCCATGACTACACTAGACAAGAAGGGCAGCAATCCGGCTGCCAAACCCGCAATCGTTACCCGGAAAACCTTCGACGAAGTAATGGTGCCGACCTATGCACCGAGCCAGGTCGTGCCGGTACGCGGTTCCGGTCTTGATGTCTGGGATCAGGATGGCCGACGCTATCTCGATTTCACCGCCGGCGTGGCCGTCACCAGCCTTGGGCATACGAACCCGATCCTGGCCGACGCGCTGTGCGCCCAGGCGCGCACGCTGTGGCATGTGTGCAATCTGTACACCAACGAGCCGGTGTTGCGACTGGCGCTGGCACTGACGCAGGCCACCTTCGCCGACCGCGCGTTCTTCTGCAATTCCGGTGCCGAGGCGAATGAAGCCGCGTTCAAGCTGGCGCGCAAATACGCCAGCGACCGGTTCGGGCCGAAGAAATCGCGCATCATTTCCTGCCTGCAGTCGTTCCACGGCCGCACGCTGTTCACCGTTTCGGTCGGCGGCCAGCCGAAATACACTGAAGGCTACGAACCGCTACCGGAAGACATCGACCACATCCCGTTCAACAACATTGACGCCGCGCGCGCCGCCATCACCGACGACGTGTGCGCGGTGGTGGTCGAACCGGTGCAGGGCGAAGGCGGCGTGATCCCGGCCACGACCGAATACCTGCAGGCGCTGCGCCAGATTTGCGATGAAAAGAAGGCGCTGCTGATTTTCGACGAGGTCCAGAGCGGCATGGGCCGCACCGGTTCGCTGTTTGCGTACATGGACTACGGCGTGACACCCGACATCCTGACCGCGGCCAAGGCGCTCGGCAACGGCTATCCGATCGGCGCCATGCTGACCACCAATGAAATCGCGCAAACCTTCTCGGTCGGCTCGCACGGCACTACCTACGGCGGCAATCCGCTGGCGGCCACGGTGGCGCTGAAGGTGCTGGAAATCATCAACACGCCGGATTTCCTCGCGCGCGTGAACCATGCGTCCGAGCAGTTGCAGAAAACCCTGCGCGGCATCGTGGCCGACTATCCGCACGTGTTTGCCGAAGTGCGCGGCAAGGGCCTGCTGCTCGGACTGGTGATGGCCGACGGCTACAAGGGCCGGTCGAAGGATGTGGTCAGCGCAGCCGAAGCCCAGGGGCTGATGCTGCTGGTGGCCGGCATGGATGTAGTGCGCATCGTGCCGGCGCTGATCGTGTCGGACAAGCAAATCGACGAAGCCGGCAAGATGCTGCGCCAGGCCGTCGAGACGTTGCTGAAATCCGCCTGAGCGCTTTAGCGCCACGCTTCACACAAACCTCATCCGCACGGGTACGCGGATGAGTTTTTTTCTTTTTCCTGCCAAAATCCAGCCGCACCGCTTTTTCTGTGCATAAATGTGTGGGGGTATATAACCAAAACCACGCTTCAGGCCAAGTATTTGCTGGCGATTTTTTAATACTGACTAGAGTATATTTTTTTGCCTTACTGACCGAAAAGTCATTTTCGTCAGTTACTTCTGGCGGCCTGCGCACGTTGCAGCCGCGCAGGCAACAAAAAACCCGCCATGCAAAATAACTGCAGGCGGGTTTTTATGCGGCAGAAACGAAGGATTACTTGGCCTTGGTGGCGGAAGCAATCGCCTGTTTCTTGTCGTTGGCAACAGCGGTGACGCCTTCCGGCAGAACCACGTCGCCGAGGTAAACCATCTGGCTCGATTTGATCTCGGACAGGTCGACCGTGATGAATTCCGGCAGGTCTTTCGGCAGGCAGGAAATATCGATCGCGCTGGCCGCGTAATGCACGCTGGAACCGCCCTGCTTGACTGCTGGCGATACGTCGGCGTTGACGAAGTGCAGCGGTACGCGGGTGGTGATCTTTTGCGCCGGGTCAATGCGCTGGAAGTCGATGTGCATCACCAGCGGCTTGTATGCATGCATCTGGAAATCGCGCAGCATGACCTGCTCGGTCGCGCCATCGATTTCGATCTCATGGATGGTCGAGTGGAACGATTCGCGCTTGAGCGCATGGAACAGCGCATTGTGATCCAGCTTGATGTTGGCCGGCTCTTTCGAACCGCCATAAACGATGCCCGGGGTCATGCCGGCATTGCGCAGGCGGCGGCTCGCTCCGGTCCCCTGCTCAGTGCGTGCAAATGCAGTAATTTTCATGGTTAACACTCCACCCCCGCGACCAGGGGATGGAAAAACGGCGCAGGCTAAGCCCGCGCCGAAAAACTGGTTACTGGCCGTATTGGTCCATTTCGGCGAACAGCGACATCACCGAATCGCCGGTGCTGATGCGCTTTATCGTTTCAGCAAGAAGCGGCGCGCAGGTCAGCTGGCGGATTTTCGGGCAGGCAGCGGCTTTCTCGGACAGCGGGATGGTGTCAGTCACCACCAGTTCATCCAGCGGCGAATTGGTGATGCGATCGATCGCCGGACCGGACAGCACCGGGTGGGTACAGTACGCCAGCACCTTGGTGGCGCCATATTCCTTCAGCACCGCAGCAGCGGTCGTCAGCGTGCCTGCGGTATCGACCATGTCGTCCATAATCACGCAACTGCGACCCTTGACTTCGCCGATCACGTTCATCACTTCGGACACGTTGGCCTTCGGGCGGCGCTTGTCGATGATTGCCAGATCGCAGCCAAGCGACTTGGCCAGCGCACGCGCGCGCACCACGCCGCCAACGTCCGGTGACACAACCAACACGTTGTCCGGATGTTTTTTCTTCAGGTCGCTCAGCAGCACAGGCGACGCATAGACGTTATCGACCGGAATGTCGAAGAAGCCCTGGATCTGGTCGGCATGCACATCCATGATCAGCACGCGCTCGACGCCGACCTTTTCCAGCATATTCGCTACCACGCGGGCGGAAATCGCCACGCGGGCCGAACGCGGACGGCGATCCTGGCGCGCATAGCCAAAATAAGGAATCACGGCACTGATGCGGCCGGCGGATGCACGCTTGAGCGCATCGACCATCAGCATCAATTCCATCAGGTTGTCGTTGGTTGGCGCGCAGGTCGATTGCACAATGAACACTTCATTGCCGCGCACGTTTTCATTGATTTCGACCGTGATCTCGCCGTCGGAGAACTTGCTGACGGTCGCCTGACCAAGCGGGATACCAAGATTTTCCGCCACTTTTTTTGCCAGTTCCGGATTGGCGTTACCGGTGAAAACCATCAAGTCTGTGGGAGCCATGAGCGAAGCCTCAGGGATATTACGGTAGGAGCGTGAATGCAAAAGGCAGGACACAGGACCGATGTCCTGAAGCCTGCCGTATCAAGTACATTATTTCTGGCTTACGCCTTGTATTTGTGGCAGGGGAAGAAGGATTCGAACCTTCGCATGCTGGAATCAAAATCCAGTGCCTTAACCAACTTGGCGATTCCCCTACATTCTGCTGTCAAATCCAGTGCCTTAACCAACTTGGCGATTCCCCTACATTCTGCTGTCCGTCGCCATCGACGCCGAACCAAATTCCTTGTGCAGCCCGCTCATGCCCCCAGCAGGAAATCCAGCGGATGCCGCGCCAGCGCGCGTGCCTTCCACGCTTTCCATTCGCCGGAAACCTTTCCCAGCGCCTCGTCTGCCGCCGCTTCATCGCGAAGCGGGCAAAACACGCAAGCACCAGAGCCGGTCATCCTGGCATTCCCGACCTGACCGAGCCATCTTGCCGCTGCGGCCACCTGCGGAAACAGCCTGCAGGCTACGGGCTGCAAATCATTCCTTCCAAATCCGCCCGGCTCGTTACCTAAACCAACCAAGCTTCTGGAAAAGTCCGTCATTGTGACTGGTTTTGAATCCCTTGTCAAATCTTCCGCACCAAAAATTGCAGCGGTCGGGATCGATACCCCCGGCTCGACCACCAGATACCAGCAATCCGGCGTTTCAACCACCACCAGTTCCTCACCCACGCCCTCGGCAAACGCATTCCGGCCAAAAATGAAAAACGGCACATCCGCACCGAGCTGCAAGCCCAGCGCCATCAGTTCGGCACGACTCAACCCCGCCTGCCACAAGTGGTTAAGCGCGATCAGCGTGGTGGCAGCATCGGACGAACCGCCACCAAGGCCACCGCCCATCGGCAGGCGCTTGTCGATGGCAATGTCCGCTCCCGGCAATCGCTTGCCCAAGCATTCGCCAGCCGCTGCCTGCAACAGCCTGGCCGCACGCACAGTTAAATCGGATTCCGCCGGCACGCCTGGAATGTCGGTCGTGCGGCGGATTTCGCCATCGTCGCGCAACGTAAAGTGCAGTGTGTCGCCAACATCGAGCAACTGGAACACCGTCTGCAGCAGATGGTAGCCATCCGGCCGGCGCCCAGTGACGTGCAGAAACAGGTTCAGCTTCGCCGGCGCAGCGCAATTGCGCAGACTGGCCGGGGTAACGAGCAGCGGCGGCATCGTCATTGCGCTCCCAGCTGCCAATCGTCAATCACCAACCGCATCGAAACATCGCCGCCACCGGCTTGCCGCTCGAGGTCGATGCGCTTCGGACGCGACGTATCGCCAACGCGCTCCCACACCGGATAAGACAAGCGCCAGCCATCGGCGGTGGTCGTCTGCTCGCGGCCAGGGCTGGCGATGAAGCGACTGCCATCGGCTAACCGGGCACAGCCCTGCAGCCAGTCGCGCAGGCCGGACACCGGTAGCGGCCAACCGAGCGCCTGAGACGCCAGCGCATCGGCATCAGCCGCCAGGCGTGGCGGCTCTCCAGCCAGCGTCAGCATCGCCTGCCCGGGTGCCAGCTCGATCGTTGCCATCGTGTGCCCCAGCGGCGATAGCAGCGTGACGCTGGCGCGCCGCTCAGTCTGACGCCACTGGAAGCTGCCGTGCGCCGCCTGTTCCTGCTCATCCTGGCGGTACCGCACCGAAAACCGCCCGGCGAGTTCAATGCTGTCGCGGCAAGCGCGCGCCGCGGTTGAGGGCGACGGCGCATCCGGCGCTACCACCGCGCACCCTGACAACACCAGAAAAACCGCAGGGAACAGGGAGTATAGGAAAAAATTACGCATATGCGCCAATCATTCCGCGGCAACCCAGGAATACTGCCGTGAGTATATTTTCACCGTCATGGCGTGACTTTCAACCGCTTGAGCGTGCTTTTCAGCGTATCGTTATTCGGATCCTTCGCTGCCGCAGCGCGCCACAGCTTCCGTGCCTCATCCTGCTGCCCCTTGTGCCACAGCACCTCGCCCAGATGGACCGCGATTTCGGCATCACCGCGCTTGCCCAGCGCACGCCGCAGCAGTTTTTCGGCGTCGTCTATCTTGCCCAGACGGAATTGCACCCAGCCCATGCTGTCCAGAATGAACGCATCTTCTGGTGCCAGCTTCAGCGCCTGTTCGATCAGCTCCTGCGCCTCCGGCAAGCGCAGGTTGCGGTCAGCCAGCGAATAGCCGAGCGCGTTATACGCATGAAAATTGGCGGGATCGAGCGCGATTATCAGACGCAGCGACGTTTCCATTTCCACAATCCGGTCCAGCTTTTCCGCCGCCATCGCATAGTCGTACAGCAAGCTGGTGTTTTTCGGATACTGCTTCAGCCCTGCCTCCAGCACCGCCATCGCCTGCGGCAACTGGTTCGCGTCGCGCAGCAATTGCCCATGTGCCATGACCAACTGCACCTGACCGGCTTCATCCTGCACATCGGTTTCGGTCAGGATCTTGCGCGCGCGGCCAAGCGCACCCTGTCTGGCGGCAATTTGCGCGCGCTTGATGCGGGCGCCAACATAAGCGGGATTGCCCGGCTGCTGTTCGATCTGCTCCAGCCATTTGAGCGCCTTTTCAGTATCGCCTCGTTCGTCCGCCAGTTGCGCCAGCAACAGCAGCACCTGCGTCTGTTCGCGCTCAACACTCTTCTGCGCACCGGCCACTTCCACATAGGCCACCAGGTATCGTTCCGCATTTTTTGCATCGTTCTGCTGCGCCGACAGCAGGCCGAGCGAATACAGCGACACCAGATCCTTCGGCTGCAGTTCGAGCAGCGCCTCGAATTCATGCCGCGCCACATCGTATTTCTTTTGCGCTATCAGCACCCGCGCATATG
Source organism: Burkholderiaceae bacterium (assembly GCA_018262475.1). Lineage (GTDB taxonomy): Bacteria > Pseudomonadota > Gammaproteobacteria > Burkholderiales > Burkholderiaceae_D > QZKY01. The sequence goes on from JAGSYW010000069.1 coordinate 6,169, forward strand.
CGATGCGCACGTCCCGCGCCTGCGGATGCGCGGCGACGAAATCGGCCAGCACTTTTTCCGCATGGTCGGCATCGCTGCTGGCCTGCGCCAGCGTCAGCGCAGCCAGTTCGGAATCCGGCTTGAGCGCCAATGCGCGCTTCGATTCCAGCGTGGCCCGCTCGCGGTCGCCCTTGTTATACGCGCCCTGCGCCAGCGCGATGTGCGCCTCGGGCACGCTTTGGTACGGCTTGAGCAATTCTTCCAGCAGCGAGAAAGCCTGTTCCTTGTCGTTTGCGCCTGCCAGCAAACGCTGTATCTGGAACATCACGATCGCGCGATCCTGCTCGCGCGCCGCCTTCAGCTGTCGCGCCAGCACCGGCTTTGCTTCCGACAAATCGTCGCTCAACAGTATGAAACCGAGAAAATACCGTGCCGCCTCGTCAGAGTGCGGCGCCAATTCGCGCCAAAGGCGCACAGCCGCCAGCGCCTCGCCCGGACGCTGCATGACAGCTGCCATCTCGGCCGCGCGGCGCGCAATGCGCGGGTCGCGCGTCTGCTTGGCCACACTCATCGTTGTGTTGTAAGCCGCTTTCCAATAACCGCGCTGGAACGCAAAATCGGCCGATAGCAGCTTGAACAGGATTTCGCGCGTCAGCTGCACATGCGGCAGCGAATCAGCCGTCAGGCTCTTGCCGGCGTCGGCCTGCGTGCCAGCCGTTGCTGCCTTTTCCTGCGGGATGGCTTGCGGTTTATCCTGCGCCAGCGCCGGCGATCCGCCAGTCGCGAACAATGTCGCCGACAGGATTACAATCAACAGTGTGTTTTTCAAGTGAGCTCCCGAAGCGGAGAAGAATTCGAACGACCTGATTTTACGCCCTTGTTTACGCCCATGCCGGCGGCGTTGCCAACGAATCATATTGTATCCATATGCCTGAATTGCCAGAAGTCGAAATCACGCGCCGCGGCTTGGCGCCACATGTCGAAGGCCGCACGCTCACCGGCGTCGTGCTGCGCCGCAGCGGCCTGCGCTGGCCTTTCCCGGATGAGCTGGCGGCATTGCTGACCGGTCACGCGGTGCGCTCCACCGGCCGTCGCGGCAAGTTTCTACTGCTGCATTTCGATCATGGCACGCTGATCATCCACCTCGGCATGTCCGGCCGGCTGCGGTTACTGCCGGCGGCAACGCCCGCCGACAAGCACGACCATATCGACCTGCTGTTTGGCGCTCAAGCCATCAGGATGACCGACCCGCGCCGCTTCGGCGCCGTACTGTGGCACCCGGCCGAGCAAGGGCCGGCGGAGCGCCACCCGCTGCTGGCCAGCCTGGGAATCGAACCCTTCGACCCCGCTTTCGACGGCGAGTATTTGTATCAAAAATGCTGCAATCGCCGCACCAGTATCAAACTTGCATTACTTTCTGGCAAAATCGTCGTCGGTGTTGGTAATATATACGCGTCGGAAAGCCTGTTCGTCGCTGGGATAGACCCCAGAACGCCAGCGCATCGAATCACTCGCAAGCGCTGCGACAGGCTGGCCGAAGCGATTCGCTCGGTGCTGGGCGAGGCTTTGCGGCAAGGCGGCAGTTCGCTGCGCGATTTTATTGGCGCAAACGGTCAGCCGGGTTACTTTCAGCTGCATTGCCATGTGTATGGTCGTGCAGGACTGCCTTGCCATCGATGCGGCGCGGCCATCCGCCAGATCAGCCAGGGACAGCGCTCGACTTTTTTTTGTGTCAATTGTCAAAAAAAGGCCACACGATCGTAGTAACATTTCCGGTTGGCGTGCTTGGTAGTTTTAACATACAGCGAGATTGGGGCTAATGTGAGCAATCTGGTCCAGCAATTCAAGGAATACAGCGAGTGGCGCAAAGGTCTGGTAACTGCGCTGGAACAGTACCGTCAGGCGCTGGACGCCGCCGGATTGTCCGATGCAAGCAGCAATCAGCGTTTCCATAACATGCTTGGACGGCTGGCAGACGACAAGCTGTCGATCGCGTTCGTGTCGGAATTCTCGCGCGGCAAGTCCGAGCTGATCAATGCAATTTTCTTCGCCGGTTATGGCAAGCGCATCGTACCTTCGTCCGCAGGCCGCACAACCATGTGCCCGACCGAGCTGATGTACGATGAAACACTGCCCCCCTCAATCCGGCTGTTGCCGATCGAAACCCGCGCCAGTGCGGGCTCGACCAGCGATTTCAAGGCGCAAGGGCATGTATGGACCGTGTATCCGTTAAATGTCACCTCTGCCGACGGCATGATGGAAGCATTCAATCAGGTCAGCATGACCAAGCGAGTTTCGATTGAAGAAGCAAAATCCTATGGCTTGTATGACGAGGACGATCCGGATGCCAACCTCGCCGTCGACGAAGATGGCCTGGTTGAAATTTCTCTCTGGCGCCATGCGATCGTCAATTTCCCGCATCCTCTGCTGAAGGAAGGACTGGTAATTCTCGACACGCCTGGCCTGAACGCGATCGGTACCGAACCGGAACTGACACTGAACCTGATCCCGAACGCCCATGCTGTGCTGTTCATCCTGGCAGCCGATACCGGCGTGACCAAGAGCGATATCGATGTATGGAAGGAACATATCGGCGCAGGCGCAGGCCGCATGGTGGTGCTGAACAAGATCGACAGCATGTGGGACGAACTGCGCACAGAAGACGAGATTGAGCGCCAGATCAACGGCCAAGTCACCAGCGTCGCCGGAATGCTCGGCCTGCAGGAAAAACAGGTTTTCCCTGTTTCGGCGCAAAAGGGACTGGTAGCAAAAATCGGCAAAGACGGCGAACTGCTCGGCAAGAGCCGCCTGCCGCTGCTGGAAAATGCGCTATCGTCGGAACTCATTCCGGCGAAAAAAGACATCATCCGTGCGCAACTGGTTGCCGAAATCAATGCCCTGATTGAGTCGAAACACGCTCTCCTGGCAGCGCGAACCCGCGGCGCCGTCGAGCAACTGTTCGAGCTGAAGAGCCTGCGCGGCAAGAATGCGAACGTGATCCAGCACATGATGAAGCGGCTGGATGTGGAGAAAAAGGATTTCGACGGCAGCCTGCTGAAACTGCAGGGCACACGCAGCGTGTTCGCGCGGCTGTCAGCGGACGTCTTCACCAACCTCGGCATGGAAGTGCTGAAGGAAACGATCACCCGCACGCGTGACACAATGAGCAACAGCCACTTCTCGGCCGGCCTGCGTGGCGCGGTCAAGGCATTCTTCGACGAAACCCGCACCAACCTGGAACTGTCGGATCAGAAAATTTCCGAAATCTCCGAGATGATGGGCGTGATGTACCGTAAATTCTCCAGCGAACACGGTCTGGCGGTATCCGTACCGATGCCATTCTCAATGGAGAAATACCGCAAGGAGCTTGATCAGATCGAGGTTGCCTATCAGAAGCAGTTCGGAACGGCCACGCTCCTGACCACGACCCGCTTGGTACTGATGCAGAAGTTTTTCGATTCAATCGCTTCTCGCGTCAAACACAGCTTCCTGCAGGCAAATCGCGATGTTGAAGCCTGGCTGAAGGTCGTGATCGCACCACTGGAAGCGCAAATCCGCGAACACAAGGAACAGCTGAAACACCGGCAGCAGTCGGTGCAACGCATCCACGCGGCGATCGACAGCCTGGAAGAAAAAATCAACGCGCTTGAACACCAGAAATCCGACACCGAAGCACTGCGCGGCCGGCTGGCAGTGCAGGAGGATGCGCTGAAAACGTCCATTAACGGTACCGTGCAACTGGAGGCAGCAGCCTGACCGGCTTGCCAGTGGATTTTGCCGTACGCCTGATCCGCTGGCAGCAGCGGCACGGTCGCCATGACCTGCCGTGGCAAAACACGCGTGATGCATACCGGATTTGGCTGTCCGAAATCATGCTGCAGCAAACGCAAGTCGCGACGGTCATTCCGTACTTCGAGCACTTCATCGAACGCTTCCCCGATGTCTTTTCGCTGGCTGCAGCACCACAGCATGAGGTGATGGCGCTGTGGAGCGGGCTGGGCTACTACTCGCGCGCGCGCAACCTGCACCGCTGCTCACAGCAAGTCGTCGCCGATTATCACGGCGTCTTTCCCTCCGACCCGGCGCTGCTGGCCGCCCTTCCCGGCATCGGCCGTTCGACCGCAGCGGCTGTTGCCGTCTTTTCCGGCAGCACGCGCGCCGCGATCCTAGACGGCAATGTCAGGCGGGTGCTGTGCCGCGCATTCGGCATCGACGGTTATCCCGGCGAAAAAGCGGTTGAAACGACGCTGTGGCAAAAGGCGGAATCGCTGCTGCCACAAAAAAACATTGAAGCCTACACGCAAGGCCTGATGGATCTGGGCGCGACCGTCTGCACCCGCAGCAAGCCAGATTGCCCCGCCTGCCCGCTGTCGGCGCAATGCATCGCCCTGGCGACTGGCCGCGTGGCCAAACTGCCGCAACGCAAGCCGAAGAAGGAAACGCCGGAAAAGCACGTGGCCATGCTGCTGGTGCTGGATGGCGGGCAAGTATTGCTGCAACGCCGGCCAGAATACGGCATCTGGGGCGGCCTGTGGTCACTGCCGGAAATGGAACCCGGCGAACAGGAGGCAGTTGTGCGGAAGGCGACCGCCTTCGGCCAGATTGCTAACTGCCGGCCGTTGTCGCCCTTTTCCCATGCATTCACCCATTTCCGTTTGCGAATTTCACCGTGGCTGCTGCAACTGAAACAGCGGGCAATATCAGCAGCCCAACATGAAATGGTCTGGCACGAACTTGCCCGGCTGGACGAAGCGCCGCTACCAGCGCCGATCAGGAAACTGCTGCAGGAATTCAGGCCAGATCGCGGTGACGAACCAGCACCTGCTCGTGCGCGCTGAAATGCCGCCCCAGCCTCTCGGCGATATAGACCGAACGGTGTTTGCCGCCAGTGCAGCCAATGGCAACCGTCAGGTAACTGCGGTTGTCGTTCTTGAACGATGGCAGCCATTTTTCGACGAAGGCGCGAATGTCGTCCATCATCGCCGTCACTTCGGGCTGTTCTTCAAGGAACGCGGCCACGGGCGCATCCTTGCCGGTCAGCGGTCGCAGCGCCAGATCGTAATGCGGGTTCGGCAAAGCACGCACATCGAACACCAGCGCCGCATCCTGCGGCACGCCCTGCTTGAACGCGAACGATTCGAAATACAGCGTCAGCGGCGCGCGCTCAAGATCGACGAATTCCTTGACCCAGTTTCGCAGCCGGTTGGCGCTCATGCCGGAAGTATCGATCACATGCCCGAGCGCTTCAATCGGCTCAAGCAATTCGCGCTCCGCCCGTATCGCCTCGACCAGCGTGCGCGGGGCGGCATTGCTGCTGCGGTGTGACAGTGGGTGGCTACGACGGGTTTCGGAAAACCTCGTGACCAGCGTCTGCGTGTCAGCCGTCAGGAACAGCACCTTGACGTCATGCCCTTCCTGCTGCAACTCGCGCACGTTCTCCGGCAGGTGCGACAGCGACGTGGCACTGCGCGAATCGACCGCAACCGCCAGCCGCGGCGTATCGCCATTCATGAAGGTGGCAACCAGCTTCGACAGCAGCAGCGGCGGCAAATTGTCGACGCAAAAATAGCCGGCATCCTCTAGCACGTTCAGCGCCACCGATTTGCCCGAGCCGGAAATGCCGGTGATGAGAACGATATGCATCGCTTAGCCCGAAGTCATCGCCCGGCGCTGCCGCTCTGCGAAATCTTCCAGGGTATTGATACCGCGCAGTTGCAGGATGGTGTTGCGCACGGCCGCCTCAATTAGCACCGCCATGTTGCGGCCAGCGGCAACTGGAATGCTAACCTTGCGGATCGGCAAGCCAAGCACCTCTTCCGTGATGTGCTGCATCTGCAGCCGCTCGACATTCTGGTCGAAGCCGACATTGCGAGTCAGGTTCACAATCAGCTTCAGCCGCATCCGGCGGCGCATTGCGGCCTCGCCGAAAATCGCCCGGATGTCGAGCAGGCCGAGACCTCGCACTTCAAGCATGTTTTCCAGCAGCGGCGGACAACGGCCCTCAATCACGTTGGGCGCAATGCGCGAGAATTCCACCGCATCGTCGGCGATCAGACCGTGGTTACGCGTGATCAGTTCCAGACCCAGTTCGCTCTTGCCCAAACCGGATTCGCCGGTGATCAGCACACCGATTCCGAGCACATCCATGAACACGCCGTGCATGATCACCCGCTGCGCCAGCTTCTTCGACAGGAATACCCGCAAGAAGTCGATGGTTTCCGCCGCCGGCAGCGGAGTCGAAAAAATCGGGATATCGTTCGCCTCGCAGATCGCCTGCAGGTCGGGCGGCACCGGCAACCCGCGCGCGATGATGATCGCCGGCGGGTTGCCATCGATCAGTTCATGGATCTGGTAGGCGCGCGATTCAGGCGACAGCCGTTCATAATAGCCGACTTCCTGCCGGCCAAACACGTGGATCCGGCCCGGATGAATGAGATTCAGATGACCAACCTGATCGGCGGCCGATGCAGCGTTGCCGGACACCTGGCGATAGCCGCCATTCAGACCGGCAACCCACTCCATTTTCAGCTGCTGGTGATTCTGGCTGTAAAGCTGTTGTATTGTCAGGGTGCTCATGATTGTTCAGGCTGCGTTTTTCCGCCCCGGCTGCCAGGCAAGAATTTCCGCATGCAACACAGCCGGATCCGCTTCGCGGCCCAGCAATGCGCGAAAATCGGCATTTGAAAACATTTCTGCAATCTCGGACAGGATTTCGAGATGCTGCTGCGTGACGTTTTCCGGAATCAGCAGGAAGATCAGCAGGTTTACCGGCTTGCCGTCAGGCGAATCGAACGGAATCGCTTCCTTCAGGCGAACGAACGCCGCCTGCGCCGACTTCAGCCCCTTGACCCTGCCATGTGGCACAGCCACGCCATGCCCCAGCCCGGTCGAGCCGAGCGCTTCCCGCGCCAGCAGGTTGTCTATCACCGTCAGACTGGCAATGCCGCTGCTGGCCTCGAACAGCAAGCCGGCTTGTTCAAAAGCCTGCTGCTTGTCCGAAACTGAGATATCCAGCGCAACATTGCTGCGCAATAGAATTTTGGCAAGAGTGGTCATGTCCAAAAATGGAGCGGCCGTGTTTACCCGAGTTGAATGTGCCCGAATTATAAGCTGCTTTGAAATTCCCGCAACAAATGAACAACTGTCAACTTATGCCGCAATTTATCACATGCAAACGTATCATTGCCTTGCATTGCGCGCATTCGACGGCCGCATGCTGGTAGTGAAATTGCTGCGCCACGGATTGATGTCGATGCCGCCACGCCGGGTGAAGCGCGCATAAATGGCAAGTTTGGTCGGCCGGCATTGGTGCAAGATATCCATGAAAATACGTTCGACGCATTGCTCATGAAAACCGCTTTCGGTGCGAAGGCTAATCAGATATTTCAGCAAGCCTTCCTGGCTGATCGGAAAGCCGACGTAATGGATTTGCAGGCTGGCCCAGTCCGGCTGGCCGGTGACCGGGCAATTCGATTTCAGCAGGTGCGACACCAGCTTTTCCTCGACCGGCGGTTCATCCTGGCTGGTTTTCAGAAACGAAACGTTCGGCTGGTATTGGTCGACGTCGATGTCGAGCCGATCGAGCAGCAAACCTTCGAGTTCCTCTATTTTCTGCGAAGCGAACGCTTCCTGCGCCACCACCGACACCTGCACCGGCGCACCAAAGCCGGCCGACAAATCGGCGCGCAGCAGTTCGCACAGCGCGTCCGTACCTGCCAGCTTTGCCTGCGCAAACGAATTCAGGTACAGCTTGAACGATTTCGACTCGATGATATGCGGCGAATCGGCCGGCACGGTCACCGTCAGTATCCCGACCTGCGGCTTGCCGCGCAAATTCAGCCACGACAGTTCGTATGCGTTCCAGATGTCGATGCCAAAAAACGGCACCGTCCGCCCCAGGCCGAGGCTTTCGCGCGTCTTTGCCCGCTCGATCGGATACAGAAGCGACGGATCGTAGCTGCTGTCGTAGGAAGCGGGCTTGCCCAGCGGCGAATCTGCCGGCGTGTTGTGTTCGCTCATCGTTATCCCAAAAACAGTTTGTACACCGGGTTGCTGGTTTCATTCCAGTGGC
>JAGSYW010000070.1 GCA_018262475.1 Burkholderiaceae bacterium
CCGAAACCTTTAGCGTCGTTGAACCACTTGACAGTACCTGTTGCCATAAAAGGATCTTTCTAATAAGGACTCATCACACGAGCGAAAAAGCAAGAAGCATACACACCCCTCGCTAGACCTGCTCACTACATACTACAATTGACATGCCTGAACGAAGCTTCCGCACCGGCTAATCCTCGTAATTGTTGAGGGAATAAACCCTGAAGTCAAGCGATTAAGTCGGGAATCCGCCAATGACAGACCATTTTTTAGACGCATGACATCATCACGGCCAATTCTGTTGCGCGAATGCATGGCGAGCTTCCTGCGTACGAGCAGGAATTCGCGTAAGATTAGAGCGGTATAAACAACTCAGATCGGCGCATTGCGCCCACTGCGAACAACTAAAATAGACTCATGGCAACAAAGCACGAGAATGATGCGGTCCTTGAACGCAAGGTTGAAGCACTCAGGCCGCCACCGATGTACCAGGTGCTGCTGCTGAATGACGATTTCACGCCAATGGACTTCGTGATCCTGATCTTGCAGGAGCACTTCAACAAGGATCGCGCGTCGGCAACGCAAATCATGCTGAAGGTGCATAATGAAGGCAGAGGGGTGTGCGGTGTGTTTTCGAAAGACATTGCCTCCACCAAAGTCGAACTGGTATTAACCCATGCCCGCGAATACGGGCATCCGCTGCAGTGCGTGATGGAGGAAGCATGATTGCGCAGGAACTAGAAGTCAGTTTGCATTTGGCATTTGTCGAAGCCCGGCAGGCACGATACGAATTCATCACCGTCGAGCATTTGCTGCTAGCATTGTTGGATAACCCTTCCGCCGCCGAAGTGCTGACCGCGTGCGCGGTCAACCTCAACGACCTGCGCAAGACGCTGACCAATTTCGTCGCCGACAACACGCCGATCGTGCCTGGCACCGGCGATGTCGATACTCAGCCGACGCTCGGCTTCCAGCGTGTGATCCAGCGCGCCATCATGCACGTGCAATCGGCCTCGAACGGCAAGAAGGAAGTGACCGGCGCCAACGTGCTGGTCGCGATCTTCGGTGAGAAAGATTCACATGCGGTGTATTACCTGCACCAGCAAGGCGTGACGCGGCTGGACGTGGTGAATTTCATTTCGCATGGCGTGCGCAAGGATGCGCAGTCGGAACCGCAAAAAGCGCCAGAAACTGGCGACGAACCGCAAAGCGAGGGCAAGGAGAAGGAATCCGCGCTGGAACAGTTCACGCTGAACCTGAACAAGCAGGCGCGCGAAGGCCGCATCGACCCGCTAATCGGACGTGACAGTGAAGTTGACCGCGTGGTGCAAGTCCTGTGCCGCCGCCGCAAGAACAACCCGCTGCTGGTCGGCGAAACCGGCGTCGGCAAGACGGCGATCGCCGAAGGACTGGCATGGCGCATCACCAAGGGCGAGGTGCCGGAAGTGCTGCAAAAGGCGGTGGTGTATTCGCTCGACATGGGATCGCTGCTGGCAGGAACCAAGTACCGCGGCGATTTTGAGCAGCGGATCAAAGCGGTGCTCAAGCAGTTGAAGGACAACCCGAACTCAATCCTGTTCATCGATGAAATCCACACCATCATCGGCGCCGGCTCGGCTTCCGGCGGCACGCTGGATGCATCGAACCTCTTGAAACCGGCGCTGTCGAACGGCCAGCTCAAATGCATCGGCGCGACCACGTTCACCGAATACCGCGGCGTATTCGAAAAGGATCACGCGCTCGCGCGCCGCTTCCAGAAGATTGATATCAACGAACCGACGATCGAACAGACTGTGCAAATCCTGCGCGGGCTGAAATCGCGCTTCGAGGATCACCACAACGTCAAATATTCAGCCTCGGCGCTGACCACCGCAGCCGAACTGTCGGCGCGTTACATCAACGATCGCCACTTGCCGGACAAGGCGATCGACGTCATCGACGAAGCCGGCGCGGCGCAGCGCATCCTGCCGAAGTCGAAACAGAAACGCACCATCGGCAAGGCCGAGATCGAGGACATTATCGCCAAAATTGCGCGCATCCCGCCGCAAACGATCAGCCAGGATGACCGCAGCAAGCTGCAGACCATCGAGCGCGACTTGAAAAATGTCGTGTTCGGCCAGGACCCTGCGATCGATGCGATTTCGGCAGCAATCAAAATGGCGCGCGCCGGCCTCGGCAAAACCGACAAGCCCATCGGCGCCTTCCTGTTCTCCGGCCCAACCGGCGTCGGCAAGACCGAAGTCGCCAAACAGCTGGCCTATGTGCTCGGCATCGAGCTGGTGCGGTTCGATATGTCCGAATACATGGAGCGCCACTCGGTCAGCCGCCTGATCGGCGCGCCGCCAGGTTACGTCGGCTTCGACCAAGGCGGCCAGTTGACCGAAACCATCACCAAGAAGCCGCACGCCGTATTGCTGCTGGACGAAATCGAAAAGGCGCATCCGGAAGTATTCAACATCCTGCTGCAAGTGATGGATCACGGCACACTAACCGACAACAATGGCCGCAAAGCGGATTTCCGCAACGTGATCATCATCATGACCACCAATGCCGGTGCGGAAAACTTGCAAAAGACTGCCATCGGCTTCACCACGCAAAAACAGGCGGGCGACGAAATGGTCGATATCAAGCGCATGTTCTCGCCTGAATTCCGCAACCGGCTGGATGCGGTCATCAGCTTCAAACCGCTGAGCGAGGAAATCGTGATGCAGGTGGCCGACAAGTTCCTGATGCAACTGGAAGAGCAATTGCATCAGAAGAAGGTCGAAGCCGTGTTCACCGACAAACTGCGCAAGTTCCTGGCGAAGAAAGGCTTCGACCCGATCATGGGCGCACGACCGATGGCGAGGCTGATTCAGGACTTGATCCGCAAAGCGCTGGCGGACGAGTTGCTGTTCGGCAAGCTGGTTTCTGGTGGCAACGTGGTGGTCGATCTGGATGATGACGAACAAATCCGGCTGGAATTCCCGCCGGCGGACATCGCCCGGCCGCCCTCACCTCGGGAAACGGTCGAAGTCGAATAAACGGCCTCACTCAAACCGAACCCGATCCGCCACCGGATCGGGTTTTCTTTTTCAGGACAGCCTTTCCAGCCAAATCGCGCCTATCGCCGCCACCGGCAGCACGAACACCGCCAGCGCCGGCAACCGGCGCGCAACCGTGGTCACGGCCAGCATCCGCCAAGCCAGCCACAATGATGACAGGCCGCCAACCAGCAACAGCCCTGCCTGCACCTGCGGCAACCACGTCAGCGCCAGTCCTTCCGCCCGCAAATGTTTCACCGTAAATAACGAAAGTCCCAACACAAGCGAAACGCCGGCCACCGGCACCAGCGCCAGCGACAGCCGTTGCCATGCCAAACCAGCGTGAGCCGCAATGGCTACCGCCAACTGAACCGGCAGCCAGAGCGCCAGCGCCAGCAAGCAGCCACCAGCCAGCAGCAGCAACAGCAAACACAGGCCATCAAACAGCGTGAATACCGTATTCGCCTGCGGGCAGTTGACCAGCAACCACCACGGCGCGGCATATTGTTGCAGCACGGCCAGCCAATCCTGTCGCAGCAGGCTGGCCAGTACCGACTGGAACAGCGCGAACCAGCGGCTGCCGTGCCAGGTCATCGCCAGCATACCCACGCCCAGAATGCCGAACAGCAGCGTTACCGCCTCGGCTGTGCCGACATTGTGCGTTGCCAGAATCTCGCTCTGAGGCGCGCGCGCCGCCAGTTCGACCGCATCACGATACCCGCTGCACCGGCCGCACGCATGGCAATCCGACATGCGCTGCATCCGCCGCACATCGATCAACGGCGGGCATACCAGACGGAAGGGAGTGCCGCGGTATGCCTTCCACTGTGCTTCATCCACGCGGAAATGCAATGGCGCGAGCTTCGACAGCAGCGCGAACACGCCATTGGCTGGACACAGGTACATGCACCAGATGCGGCGCCCCCTGCCATACAGGAAACCAGTCAGCAAGGCGCCCAGCGTCGGCAATCCCAATAGCAGCAGCGTTGCCGGGTGAAAATCATAGACGCCGACCATCTGGCCATAGACTGTGGTCGCCACCAGCATCATGCATGGCCAGCCGGGCCAGCGCATCCAGCGCGGGATCGAACCATTGCGGCCGTGCTTGCTAATCGCTTCGGTCATCGTGCCATCGGGACAGAACAGCCCGCACCATGCGCGCCCGACGAGCAGCATGCTGACCATGATCAGCGGCCAGCCAACACCCCAAAACAAAAATTGCGCAAACCGTTGCAAGCTGCCGAGAATGCGCGCGTCTTCCTGCGGCAATGGCATAAACAGCGGCACCAGCAGAAAGAACAGATAAAGCGCAACGACAGTCCACTGAACGCCCGCAATAAGGCGCTGATGCTGCCGAAGCGCGTCACCCATGCGCGCCAGAAGGCGCGGGCGTCGAAAATGACCTAGATTGGATTCCTGCATCGCGCCATTATCCCGTAATCCAATGAAAGTCGCTGCCTCATCATGCGTACTTTTTTCTTGCGCGCAGACAACAGAATTTGCTACTTAATTCCACAGTGCAACTTTGTTGTTGCAGTTTGTGCGCACAATCACTAGAGCACACAAATATCTGTTGAAATCTTGCATGAATACAATCATCATTCAACTACAACCGCACTCGTCATTAAATATGAAAATGCCCTGATTTCGGATGCGAGAGCGCTGCAGTTGCATGCTGCAAACATAATTCGGGCGAATCAAAAAGGCAGCCAAAGGATGAACCGTATAACAACAATTCTAGTAGTGGACGACAGCCGGGTTTCGCGCATGATGTCGCGCGCTTTCATCCTGAACAAGTATCCTGAGTGGAAAATCGAGGAAGCCGGCACGGGCGAAGAAGCCATCGAAAAGATGAGCCAAATCGCGCCAGCATTGGTGCTGATGGATGTGAACATGCCCGGCATGGGCGGCATTGCGGCGGCAGAAATCCTGCGCGAGCAATATCCCTCGATGCCAATTGCGCTGCAAACCGCCAACATTCAGGAGGCTATTCGCAACAAGGCAGCCGCCATTGGTGCCAGCTTCCTTGAAAAACCCATCAATGAAGCGCGAATTCACAAGCTGCTAGTGGATCTGGGGGTTGGTTGATGTTCGAGCTGACCGAACTTCAGCACGACGCACTGGTAGAAATCTTCAACATGGGGGTTGGCAGCGCAGCCAATGCCATGAGCCGCATCGTCAATGAAGAAGTGGCGATGTCGGTGCCGAAAATCACATTCCAGAACCGGGCAGATGCCGCAATGGCACTGGGCGATCGCGAATCGCGCCGCATTTCCGGCGTCAGCCAGCGCTACGAAGGCTCGCTCAGCACCGATGCCGTGCTGATGTTTCCGGAAGAAAAGAGCCTGGAAATCGTCCGCCTGATGGTCGGCGATGCTGTGCCGATGGAAGAGTTGACCGAAATGGAACAGGAAGCGATGAGCGAAATCGGCAACATCATCCTGAACGCCTGCGTCGGTACGTTGGCCAACATCTTCAACACCGAGTTGCAAGGTTCGCTACCGAATTACATGGTCGGCAGCAGCAGTGATATCCTGTCGGTTGGCGATAAGTCGAACGACGACATCGTGCTGATGCTGCACATCGAATTCGCCATTGAAAAACACCGGATTGACGGCTACGTCGCATTTCTGCTTGACATGATGTCGATGCACGATCTGCGGCAGCACATCGACAATTACCTTGCAGGGATATGACACAGACCGCTCAGGACATGGACGCAGAAGTCTGGTTCGACCTTTCCCGCAATGTACTGAAGGCCGTAAACATTGGTGTCGCCGTGCTGGATGACCAGCAGACATTCACTATCTGGAACCAGTGGATGGAGCGCCATTCATCGGTGCTGGCCAAGGATGCCATCGGCAAGCGGCTGACTGTGTTGTTCCCGGAACTGGAAAACAGCCGCCTGCACGGGGCAGTGCAAAATGCCCTCGAAAGCCGGTTGCCGGCGCTGCTGTCGCAAACGCTGAACAAGGCACCGTTTCCGCTGTTTGTCACGCCCAAAGATGCGCGCGAAGGCCACCGGATGCAGCAGGCTATCCAGGTGATTCCGATTACCGCCCCGGGCATGCCGACGCATTGCCTGATCCAGATCACCGACGTCAGTCTGGCGGTCAACCGCGAAGCGATCCTACGCCAGCAGGCGATAGAACTGCGTTCAAAAATGCATTCGGACGGCCTGACCGGAATTCCGAACCGCCGGCGGTTCGATGAACATGCGGAAGAAAGCTACCGGCTGGCGGCACGCAATGGTCAGCCGATTTCGCTGATCATGATCGACATCGATTTCTTCAAGCAGTACAACGACCATTACGGCCACCTGCAAGGCGACCAGTGTTTGATTGAAGTCGCCACCGCGTTGAGCCGCGCAATCAAGCGGCCAATGGATCTGGTGGCACGCTATGGCGGCGAGGAATTTGTAGTCGTGCTGCCAGACACCGATGGTGAAGGCGCGATGAAAATCGCCACCGACATGCGCAGCAACATTGAACAACTCGGCATTGAGCATGCGCAATCTGCCGTTTCGAACCACGCAACCATCAGCATCGGCATCGCCACACACACCCCAACGAGGGATGCCGGCAAGCTGCACGATCTAATCAGCCAGGCGGACGAAGCGCTGTATGAAGCCAAGCACAGCGGACGCAACCGCTTTGTCTGCCATGCCGATCTGCCCCCTTCTTCCGACACCTACTAGGCATTACCCTGTATTCATCATGCACCCACGCACTCTGACACTTTCCGGCGGCATCACCATTCCCACACTCGGCCAGGGCACCTGGTTCATGGGCGAATCGCGCTTCGAGCGCAAGGATGAAGTGATTGCACTCAGGCGCGGCATCGACCTCGGCCTAACGCTGATCGATACCGCGGAAATGTATGGCAACGGAGGGGCAGAAGAAGTCGTCGGCGAAGCGATCGTAGGCCTGCCACGCGAATCGCTGTTCATCATCAGCAAGGTTCTACCAGCCAATGCCAGCAAAAACGGCACCATCGCCGCCTGCGAACGCAGCCTGCGACGGATGAAAACCGATTACTTGGACCTCTACCTGCTGCACTGGCGCGAAAACTATCCGCTGTCCGAAACCTTCGCCGCGCTGCAAGCGCTGAAGGATGCCGGCAAAATCCGTGCGTTCGGGGTTTCCAACTTCGATACGCCGGACATGGTGCAAGCGGCAAAAGTCGATAGCGGCGGCAGCTGCCTGAACCAGGTGCTGTACAACCTCGGCTCGCGCGGCATTGAATGGGATTTGCTGCCCTGGCAACGCGAGCGCAACATTGCCACGATGGCATATTCGCCGCTGCACCAAACACAATTGCTCAGAAAACCTGCGATGCAGAAAATCGCGCGTGAGCTGTCGATCACTCCGGCACAGCTGGCGCTGTCTTGGCTGCTGCATCAGGGCGTGATTCCGATTCCGAAATCGTCCGATCCGGAGCGCGTGGCCGAAAACCGCAACGCATGGGATATCGTGCTGCCGGCGGAAGTGCTGAAGCGGCTGGATGAAGCATTCCCGCCGCCATCGCACAAGATGCCGCTCGACATCCTGTAACCGCACGCCCGGTTGGCTGCGTGCCGCGCAGCCAGTTCGCGCTACTGCGACAGCGCCAGAACCGCTTTCACGAAATCCAGCGATTGCTCGGTGCTGCGGTTGTCCGACATGCGGATTTTCACCACATGCCCGCGCGCAGTCCACAGCCACAGCATGTTGTCTTCATTGTCGCCGTTGCCGTGGATGAATTCAAATCGGTCAAACAGCACGCGCACTTCGCTGCCGTTGTTCAACTTGATAGGCAGCGCGCCATCATGGCTTTGATGCACCAGCGCCCCCCGCGACTGGCCATGCTGGCGGATTTCATTCTTCGTCTGCTCGCGCAGCCTGCTCATCGACGGATGATCAACCGATGTCGGAATGTCCTTCAGGCCGGCGGTATAGACATAAACGGTTGCCGTCGTTCCGAACCCAGAGCGGTAGCCGTAGGCGCTGCCCAGGCCCGGATGCTGCGCTTCAAAATGCCTGGCGCCAATATACTTGAATGCCCCCACCACCTCGGGAAAGGCAATGCCTGATGCGGCATGGACCGATGCCACCCGAACAGGCGCTGCGGGGACTGGTGCGGCACGCCCCGATGCTGCGGGAACAGGCGAGGCTGCTTCCGGCGCCGCCTGAAGCGGCAGCGCAATGCCCGCCAGCAGCCAGACCACTGCCGCCAGCGCGCGATGAAAACTGCAAAATGATTGCATGAGCCCTCCGCTATGGTGGATGGTGCAAGCCAGTATAGCCTGTTTATCCGTCCGGACCGCCAGCGAAGACAACGACTGTTGTGTTAGCTCAAGGCTGCCGCCCTTGCCTTGTCAGCCGAGCCGACCTTGCTCAGCCAGCTGCCGGATCAAGTGAATCGTGTCGATATCCGCTTCAAGGTAGGCCGAGCGTCGGAAATCGTTGTACATCGCTTCCGCGCCCTCGTCCGGGCTGGCGTCCTCGTATGAAAAACGCACGAACAGCGCATCCGGCTGCGGTTCCTCGATGGTTACCGTCAGCAATGAATCGGAAAAATCGCCTTGCGCCGCGACGTGGTAGCGCACCTGATGTTCCAGCAGGAAAGTCACGCGATCGCGGATCATCACCTTGCCGTAATTCAGGCTGCGCTGCATCGACGCTTCGGTGCGCTCGGTAATCTCGAACGATTCCAGATGCTGCATGAACATTTTGGGCGACTCGGCGCGCAACACCAGCCCGCGCCATAGCTGTGAACGCGACAGCGGCGGAATCGTCGGATTGCTCAGGTTGTTAATCTCGATCAGATGCTCGAATTTCATGAAAAATATACTACCCCGTGTATTTATAAACAGCCGCAGATCATGTGGCCGAACAGTGTTTTTTCAGCACATACTCCTGCTATTTTGCCACTTTGGCTGAATTTGCCGGTGCTTCCAGCGCCATCCCCTTGATGAATTCCTTCGCCGGCAAACGCTTGCCGCCCGGCCGCTGCAATTCCAGCAGGCGCAATATGCCACCACCGCAGGCAACCAGGACGCCATCAGCCGGATTCGCCGCCAACACTTCGCCCGGCTGGCCGGCCGTTTCCGCATCCACCGCCTCGGCGCGCCAGATTTTTACCTGTTCGCCGCCCAGCTTGGCCACTGCACCAGGAAACGGGTTGAACGCCATAATGCGCCGCGCCAGCGCAGGCGCAGGCAAGGTGAAATCCAGCGCCGCCTCATCCTTCATGATTTTGGCGGCATAATTTGCGCCTTCCGGTTGAGGCACCGCCACCGCCCTGCCCTGCTCCATCGCCCGCAGCGTATCGACGATCATGTCCGCACCGAGCGCCGCCAGCTTGTCGTGCAGCGTGGCGGCGGTATCATCCGCCGCAATCGGCAGCCGCTCGACCGCCAACATCGGCCCGGTATCCAGCCCCTCATCCATCTGCATGATGGTCACGCCGGTTTCGGCGTCACCCGCCTCGATCGCGCGCTGGATCGGCGCCGCGCCGCGCCAGCGCGGCAACAGCGATGCATGAATGTTCACGCATCCCAGGCGCGGAATCGTCAGCGCCGAACGCGGCAGGATCAAGCCATAAGCCACCACCACCATCACATCATGCGGCGTCGTGCGCAGCAGTTCGTGCGCGGCGCTGGCATCATCTGCATATTTGCCGTCGAGCTTGAGCGACACCGGCTGCGCGACGGCAATGCCGTGCGCCAGTGCGACACGCTTGACCGCCGAGGGCTGCAACTGCATCCCTCGCCCAGCCGGGCGATCCGGCTGCGTCAATACCAGCGGCACCT
The DNA here is from genome assembly GCA_018262475.1 of Burkholderiaceae bacterium. Lineage (GTDB taxonomy): Bacteria > Pseudomonadota > Gammaproteobacteria > Burkholderiales > Burkholderiaceae_D > QZKY01. Next base: position 9,796 of record JAGSYW010000070.1, read on the forward strand.
CGAACCCCGCAGCCAGCAGGCTTTCCAGCGCCTGCGCGGCAAACTCCGGCGTACCGGCAAAAACTACTTTCATGTCTGCATCCGTATTTGATTTAATTTCGCGGCAAGCTACGCCGCCATCCGAACGCGCGCAGCAGGTTTTAACGCTCCCGGCGCGACAGCGGACCTTTGCCGGCAATCCGGTCGCGCTCGCGTTCGCGCTGCCGTTCGCGTTCTTCCTTTTGCAGCTTGTCCTTGATCCGGCGGCGCTTCAGCGGCGACAGGTAATCGACGAATACGCGCCCCTTGAGATGGTCGAGCTCATGCTGGATGCACACGGCCAGCCAGCCATCGGCCTCGATTTCAAACGGCTTGCCGTCAACATCGAAGGCACGCACTTTCACCCGCTCGGCACGTTCGACCTGGTCGTAAATCCCCGGCACCGACAGGCAACCTTCCTGGCATTCCTTCTTCTCTTCGCTGGCCCAGACAATTTCCGGGTTGATCAGCGCACGCAACTGGTCGTGGCTTTCGGATACATCGATCACAACAATCTGTTCAGCCACATTGATCTGCGGCGCCGCCAGCCCGATGCCGGGCGCGTCATACATCGTTTCCGCCATGTCGGCGACCAGTTGTTTCAGACGATCATCGAAGGCCGTCACCGGCTTGGCGACTCTGGCCAGACGGGGATCGGGGTAACGCAGGATATTGAGTAGAGGCATAAGCAACAGCTAGGCGGCAAGGAAACGTGTTTTTCTTGCTAGTTCAGGGTTTTATGGGCAGAATTTGATTCGATTTAGCAATGATTCGGCAACAAACTGACAACAGACAGGCAACACATGTGCCGGATTTCCCGTATCAGGTCTTGCGCACTCAATCCGCGCTGTCGCTTACGCGATGCCGCATTCATTGGAACGACCATGAAAAAGTTTAGCACAGCCGCCTTGATTCCCGCT
>JAGSYW010000071.1 GCA_018262475.1 Burkholderiaceae bacterium
AGCCGCTTTTTTTTCAAAAAGCTGGACAATAATTTCCGGAAAACCCGATCTAACCAAACCCATTGCGCTTTACGCTCAGGGTGTTTTCACACAGCCTCGACCAGAAGCTGACATTAACGTTTGAATTTACCGGCCTTGCGCGGCTTTTCGCGCGGGTCCGGTGGAATGATGGGTTAGGCCGGGTATGGGGAGAACTGATCTGCAACTGCCCACCACCTTTCGTCTTCTTTGACGAAGAAAAACATGTCTCTCCCACCGATGTTGATTGTGTTGCCACCCATGTCAAAGGACATGTCGAAGTAATACGCAACAACGGCTGAGCTGCCGTAAACGTGAATGACGGGATCAATTTCTTCCCAGCGATGAATGCGGGCAGCATTACAAAAGCCCTTCCATCCAGCGATGCACGCAGCACCACCATCTAGGCGCTTACGATCTGTGGCGGTGATAGCCACCATATCTCGGTGAAAGAACTTAGAAAGGTCATCTGAGTTTCCCTTTGTCCATGCATCATTCATCGCGCGGACGGTAGCCCAGATTTCTTGTTTGATTGGGTCGGCGAAGGATGGCATTAAAACTCCTTGGGTCTGTGAGAGCGGGAACGGCCTAACTTGTTTTATTCAGCAAAACTGCATAATAACACCGGCGCTGCGTAATAACATGGCTAGTTAGATTCGACAAAACCCGCATGTTTATTGTCTTTCTGGCGTAGTGTTCACTTCTGCACACCTAATAACAAAACCGACAAACCACGCAGACGTTTAGCAAGCATAATTGGCGTAACTTCCCATTAAAGTTGCCATGCATCACCGTCCGCTTCTGGCCGGAAGCAGACGTTTTCCGCATTGAAATCCCAATCCATGCCGAATATTTCAGCAAAAAGAGATTTTTTCTAAACAACAACACTACAGCATCTTCCCCAAATTCCGTATTTCCCGCATCCGGAACCAGTTTGGCAGCAGGCGCCACGCGGCAATACCAAGCGCGCCCGCCAGAATCAGAAACAAAACCCGCTCACCCATGAAGAGGGAAGCCACCAGCGCGGCGATGGCTATGGCGCCAACGGTTTCTGTTCCGAGCCAGCCTGCATTGACTGCGCGGCGCTCGTTCAATTCATCCACCAGTTCCTGTATCCGGTCTATGTTGCGGCGATAACGCGCTGCGTAGCGGATCAGTTCCTGCCATGCTTCGTCCGGGTTGCCTGCAGCCCGCGCCGCTGTCAGTTGCGCATGGTATTCGCCGGTCAGCCGCCTGATTTCTTCGCAAACCGCTGGTGTGGCGTGGCGGTTAGTCGTCAGATGGTGCAGTGAGGCGACGATTGCCGTAATCTCGCTGCGCCGTTTCTGGCATTCGCTGATTTCCGCCTCACGAGCGCGCGCCTGCGCCTTTTTTTGCCGCTCGGATATTTTCCGCGCTTCCGGCAACAACTTCTCCAGCACCAGCAAGGAAGCGGCATCCATCGCCAGCGGGTCGCCCAGTTCCACCAGCCAAGGGCACTCTGCCACCAGACTGGCCAGTTCCGACACCAGCCGCAGGCGCAGCCTTTCTGCCCATTTCACGTCGAACGCCAGAGCCAGCAGGTGCGCGTGCATATCCGCCATCCGTGGGCGATCAACGCCGGTATTGCCGAGGAGCAGCGCATCGACGTTGACCGGTTCATCAGGATTGCGCTCCTGCTCGCGCCGCTGGATTAGCTCAAGCATGTCATCCCAGGCGCGGTCAAAGCGACGACCCGCAACATGCCATTTTTGCACCAGATTGTCCGCTTCCTGATTGCCTGTCTGTGCATAGATTTCCAGCACGCGGTTCTGGTACAGCGCATCCAGCCAGTAGGCCGCATCCGTATCGCCCTGCAGCGCCAGATTGGCGCGAGCCAGTACCGCCTGGGTATTGATGGCTTCGCCGCGCCATGCCAGCGGAACACCCGGCGCAAGGTGCAGAATCAGTTTCAGCAGCTGCACATGCACCGACATTTGCCGCTCCTGACGCAATTCCAGCAGCACGCGCACCACGTTCTGATCTTTTTGCACATCGCGGAACCATGAGAGCAGCTGGCCGTTCGCCATGTCGGCCAGCCCTTCGCTCCAGTTTTGCGCAAACGCCACCGCCAGTTGTTCCGCCGTATGGCAAACCTCGCTGCCGACACGGTATGGCTGCGCAAAGCCGCCAAAGCCACGCTGTTCGACCGGCTCCGGCAAGCTGGCATCTCCGGCAAGCCAGCGCGTAATCTCGTTTTCGCCCCAGCGCAGTTTGGGATCGCGCAATAGCAGTCCGGCAAGCAGGCGGCGCAGATTGCTGTCGGCAACGCCAGACAAATCGATGCTGCGCGTGGTCAGATGATGCAGGATTACCGGCTCGGACAAACCAGCAAACGGGTGTTTTCCTAGCGCGCCCTCAAGCAGGATCATACCAAGCGACCAGTAGTCGGCCTTGCCGTCAATCACGCCGGAGAGGCTTTCCGGCGAGGCGTAGTTCAGCGTGCGCGCCGTGCCGGTGAAGCATTGCGTAGTATCGAGCATTGACGACACGCTGAAATCAGTCAGCACCACATCGAATGGCTGCAACGAGCGCACCAGAATGTTTTCTGGCTTGAGGTCGCGATGCACCAGCCCGGCAGCATGCACGCCTGCAATCGCCGGTGCCAGCTCACGCAGCAAACGCAACAGCATGTCTTGCGGCAACGCCTCACCCTGCATCTGTTCACGCCACGAGCCAAACTCGCAATACTCCATCAGCTCATACGCATAGCCATCGGAAAAATCGGCTTCGAATACCCGCACACGATGTTCAGCCCGAATTTTCAGCACGCGCGCGAGCACGTTGCGATCCGGCTGGATGCCATGACGATAGATTTTCGCCATCATGGTCAGCCCGCCCGAAAGCGGTTCGACCAGCAGCAACTCTGCTTCTGCGCCTCGCGCCGGAAATGGACGGACTATGCGATAGCGCCCGGCGAGTTTCGACGGCAGGCTCATCAGGCTGCGCATCTCATCCGGCGGCGTCAGCGCTGCCTCTGTTTTGAGCGGACGGTCGCAATACACGCAATTCTGGCTTTGCGGCGGGTTGGGCTGGGCGCAGTCCGGATGGGGGCAAACGATGGGTTCTGCCGGCTTTTCCTGGCCTGGTTGTGGCGCATCCTTTTCGAGAGCGATAGAAGCCGGTTCGACCACAGCCTGTTTCAGCACCAGATCGACCGCGACCAGCAACGCGCCACAGGCGCAGCGCTTCACATCAGGTGCATTTTCCGTGCCGCAGGTCGGGCAGCGGCGAATGTAGTCAGCACTCATCAGTCACTGTTTCCACGAAACCTGCCCAAAATCTAGACCTCGCTCTTGGCAAATCTTTTCAAGTGCTTCCATGTCGCCACGCGCCGGAATACCGGCAAACCAGACCTTGCCGCCATCGATCATTGTCTGAATGCGCTTGTTGGATTCGTCCGCGACTGCATCGACATATTCTGCATAGCGTGCATTCCCCCGTTCCGACAACAGCACCAGCGGCTGGTTGCTTGAACCGCGCCAGAGGTGCGTCAGCGGCCTGGCATCCGCGAAAGGCTCGGGAATCAGCGCGTCCAGCTTTTTCAGCAACCGTGCATGGCGTTTTTGCAGCGTTGCCAGCGGATAGCCGCTGTAGCACAGGATGTCGAAATCCAGTCCTGCTGATTGCCGCCAGTGAATCAGCGCATCCAGCAGCGCGCCCAAAGCGGCTGGCTGGTCAAAGGGTTCGCCGCCGGAAATCGTCACGCCATCGAACTCCCCCTGTGTCGTCTGCCGGCACCAGGTCAGCAGTTGCGCCACCGTCATGTCGCGCCCCGGATCGCGCGCCCAGGTATCTTGCGACACACAGCCTTTGCAGCGGATGGAACACCCCTGCAACCAGATGCCAATGCGCCGCCCGTGACCGAGCACCGTCACCGGGAAATGCGCCTTGTTGACCGAAATTTTCATGCCGTCTGCAAATTCAGCGTAATGACCTTGTCATGCTCGGTCAGCCCGGTCACGATCAGTCGATCCCTGCCTTCCAGATCCTGCTCGAACAACGCCCGCGACAACGGATTGATGAACACCGATTCGAGCTGGTTGCCGATGCCACGGCCGCCATTGGACAGATCCTGCGTGCAGCGCCTGAGCAATTCGGCGCGTACCTCGGCAGGCATCGCCAGCTTGACCTTCAGCTCCTCGAAAATCCGGCGCGCAATGTTCTTTAGCATGCCGTCGAAAATGCGTTCTGCCACGTCCGGCTGGATGAAGTTGAATACCACGATGTTATCGCCGATGCGGTTCAGCAACTCCGGGCGCGCCAGACGGAACTTGAAATAATCGCCAATCGCGCCGCGCACCTTCGTTTCCACCGTTTCATACGGATCGCCTGGCAGCACGTTCTGGATGCGCCCACCCATGCCGTCGTCGACGAAAATGCCTAGATTCGATGTGAAGACGATGATCGCCTCGGAAAAATAGGCGGTATCACCACGTCCATCGGTCAGGCGGCCATCTTCCAGAATCTGCAAGAATTTATCGAGGATGCGTGGATGCGCTTTTTCAATCTCATCGAACAGCACCACAGAAAACGGTTTTTCTCGCACCGCATTTGTCAGCTCGCCCCCGGCATCGAAGCCGATGTAACCCGGTGGCGCCCCCAGCAAGCGCGCACTGGAATGCTCTTCGGCAAATTCGCTCATGTCGAAACGCAGATAGGCGCGCTCATCGCCAAACACCAGTTGCGTCAGCGTTTTTGCCAATTCGGTCTTGCCGACGCCTGTCGGCCCGGCAAAAAACAGCACGCCACGCGGACGGCTGCCGCTGGAACGCGCCTGCGCACCAGTCATGCCCATCACGGATCGTTTCAAAATATCCAGCGTCTTTACCACTGCCTGATTCTGCCCTTTCACCCGATCTTCGATGAACCCATGCGCATCTCGAATTTTGTCGCGCAGATAATCCTTGCGCCACGGGTTGTCCGGTACGCCAACCTTGTAGCAGCGCACCGCATCGTCAATTTCCTTGATGCCCAGACTCTGTCTATCTGCCAGCTCGGTGATGTCGGACAGCGCGGTCAGCGACATCCCGTCGGTACCATCGGTGAAGGCTTGCACAAACTGCGCCCGCTCGGCTTCGTTTGCTTCCGTAAAGCCAGAAAACAATGGTGCAAGTTGCTGCGCCGCCAATTGCCGCACCACGTAATCCGGTTTGCCGATCACGATGCTTTCGACGCGCTCGCTGTCTAGCGTAAACCACGAGGGCATATCCTGTGCGCGGTTGACCAGCCAGACCACCGGATTGAACTGCGGCTTGCCGCCGCCCTCCTTCGGCACCACGGGCGCTGCATTCAACGAAATCTTCTCTGCCGCGACAAAAAAACGGTGCTCGCCTTCATTCAGGCTTGCCGGCTGACGCGTCAGGCGAGAGGCAAAATCCAGCACCAGCGCGCAACGCGCATCGCGCTGCGTCACCAGTTTTTTCATCATGCCGGAAAGCGATTCGAGGCTGACGACTTGCTGGCCATTCCCCAGTTTCAGGTCGAACAATTTGGTCGCCAGTTCCTTCGGCTCCAGTTCGTCCGGATACACCCGCACACCATCGACCGGGTCATACACCAGCAGAAAACGGTAGCCCTGCTGCTTCAGGCGCTCCCACAACGCACGCATCAGCGGCGCAAGGATGATGCCTGCTGGCATCGGCGTGAGGAAGTTGTCGCGAATGGCGCCAGATAACACGAATTGTGAACGAATCGGCAGCAGGCGCTCAAGGTCGGCCAGCCAGCGTGGTGGCGGAGCAATCATCTCATCTCCCGTTGCATGGGTTGACGCTGTACGGTTTCGGCAACAGCTTCCTCGTCAGCAAATTGCGGCAATTTATCGGCATCCACCAACTGCACAGGCACTTCGCCTGCCGCCAGCAAGCGCGTGACCGTCAGGTGCGCCCCCCGCGCCTCAAGAGCCTGCTTTAAAACGGGAAATTCGGCACACCATCGATCTTCCGCCAGATGGTCGCGCACGCTGATTTCACGGTTGCCGTCCGCTACCGCGCGGATGACGTTGAAATTCAGCGTCGATGCGGCAGGATTGGCGCGCATGCGCACCATGTATTCGCCCCAACCGGCGCGACGGAAGTGCGCAATGCCACCGTCGACAAACAGCGTGCTGCCAATTTCTTCGACCTGATAGCCAAGATCCTTCAGCGTTTGCTCCAGCACGATGGCTGTGGCTTCCTGTACCTGACGCTGCTGCACTACATCCAGGCAGGCAGCGATACGGGCGCGCAATTCGGTCGCCAGCAATTCCGCGCGCTCTCCAGGCGGCGTGGCATCCAGCTCACGCGCCACCGCAAGGATGTCTTCGGGCACCTCGCCCAGATGTGCAACCCGTTCAAGCAGCCTTTGCGACAGGGTTTGCTTCTGCGTGACAGGTACGGCAACGAACTCTGCCGGAATTTCAATCTGCGCCGGTACGCCGCCAATTTGCCCCGCTCTGCGTGCCGCTTCAGTCTGCAACATCGAAGCCAGCTCATCGGCAAACTGCCGCAAGCCTCTCACATAAGCTGCCAACCTCACGGTATCGTTCGATGAGGGGCGAGCAGGACAGGCTGCTCCAATCCTGTCGGCCACTCCCATGCGACTGGCGAATTCCAGCAACTGCGCAAATCGTGCCTCAGCCTCTGCCATTTGCTGCTTCATGGATTCCTGCCCTTGCTCAAGGGCAGCATTCTGGCATGCATCGCGCTCCTCGCGCTGAGCCTCATGTCTGGCCTGCAATTCTGCAGCCTCAGCATATCCGGCGGCGATAGCTTCGGCAGCGCGGATCGCTGCTGCTGAAATCAGGATGGAGACCGGGTCAGCACCGATCAGGACAGTACATGGGCCGCTCATCGCAGGGTCGGATCAGGAGTGGTTACAATCTAGACACTTTAGCGCATTTCAAGCCGGAAAAGGAGTGCGTACAGCGAGCTATCACGCTAAAACTGGTATGGAAAATCGATCGCTTTCAGAATTGCATTGGCCGCATGACGCGACTTGCACATACGCGGCACCGAGATGAAATTTTCGTAGCGGCGCCATATTTCATGCGTGCAGTCGGGCGACTGCATCAGGAATTCGTAATCGGCCATCCGCAACATGCCGACCAGTTTGCCGAAATAATCGCTGGTGGTCTGCATCAGGCTGGCCACACCAGAACAGGCAACGCGGGATTCTTGCCGCGCACGCAAAACGCAACCAGATCGCGCAGCACGTGCTCGGTTTCTGCCTTGAGTTCATCCATCGTCGGCGCTTCGCACACCAGCCCGCGCAGGTTTTTGCTGGTGGCGACATACACGCCCGCCTCCTCGTCGTGCAGCACGTCAAGATTCACGGTTAGGCGGCGACCGAAGCGCGCCAGAAGCGACCAAAGCGGATATTCGATTGGGTACATTTTTTCCCGACGCCCCCTCATTCTTTTGTTCCAGAAAGCAGGCAACTACATCTGTCTCTTTGATTTTTTTCTAAGGTGGTTTAGATCTTCCAGAAACCTGCAATTTTCATGACCGCCTATTTTCATGCTGCTCCCTAAAAAATGGAACACTCTGTTCAACAGTCAGTTGTGACAGAGCCTGTTTTGCCAGAGCAAATGGCAAAACAACTGAATTTACCCCATTTTTGCTGGTGATTAAAAGTATTGGGAGGAGTATTTTTAAGATCCGAAAAATAACCTTACTGAACAATTTACAGAATCGGTCAGTTATTTTGCTGGACACCACCAGATGGAACGGCGGCCTGCATGGCCAAACACAAGTCGGCCCAGGCTTTTTTCTTGTCCGGCAACTGACGCAGTAGGTAGGCCGGATGGTAGGTCGCCACCAGCGGGATATCGCGCCTGTCCTGAGTGCGCAAGCGATGCAACTTGCCGCGCAGCGAGGCCAGCGAAGCTTGCGGGTCGCTACCCAGCAGCATCATTGCCGCCGTCTTGCCGAGCGCAACGATGATTTCCGGTTGAATCAGCGCAATCTGCCGTTCGAGATATGGCCGGCACATTGCCGCTTCGTCTAAAGTCGGCGGGCGGTCGCGGCCATTGTCGTCGGTTGGGCGGCATTTGACGATGTTGGCGATGTACGCATTCGCGCCGCGCTTGAGCCCCATTGCCAGCAGCATGTTGTCCAGCAATTTGCCAGACGGTCCGACGAAAGGCTCGCCTTGCTGATCCTCGACAAAGCCCGGCCCTTCGCCGACGAACAGCCAGGCAGCGTTGCGGTCGCCCACGCCCGGCACGGCTTGCGTCCGGTTCTGACACAGACCGCAGGCGTTGCATTGCAGGATGGTTTGTTCGAGCTGTTCCCAATCCATGCCGGCCACGTCCGGCTTGGGCGGTTCTGACGGCTCAGGCAGCATCAGCGGTTCATCCGAATCGGTCCAGTCGGATGGTATCGGTGCCATTGCGTCTGCTTCGGCCCAAGGGATGTCGTCGAAAAAAGGTGGCGGCGCATCAGCGTCAACACCACTGTCGTCCGAATAATCGTCGGCTCGCGCATTAAAACAAGATGGCGGCGCTTCTGCCACGCTGAAAATGGTTGCCGGTGCCGTGTCGGTGGCCTGTTCCGCAACCGGTTCCGGTTCGGCCAATGAAACTGGCTGCGCCGCCCCCTCTGGCAGGCGCAGCGTCCATACCGGGCCAAGACCCATTTCCTGCAAGATGTCTGCGCGACGGCTCATAGCGGCATCCTCATCACCAGCGCATCCTCGCGCGTGTTGTCAGGCGCGGCATAGTAGTTCTTGCGCCGCCCAATCTGCTCGAAGCCGTAGCACCGGTAAAGTTCGACCGCCCGCAGGTTCGACGGCCGCACTTCGAGCAGCATCGATTGCATCTGCATCCCGCGTGCCAGGGAAATCAGGTAGTTCATCAGGATGCGACCGTAACCGCGCCCGTGCAGCTCCGGATGCACCGCAATCGTCAGCAGATGCACTTCATCAACCACCTGCATCAGCACGAAATAGCCGATAAGAACATTCATGTCATTGCGCGCCACCCAGCAGTCGTAGCCAGCAGTCAGTGTGCTTTCAAATACGGGGCGAGTCCACGGGAACGGAAAGGCAGCCAATTCGATTGTCATCACTTCGTCCAGATCGCTGTCGTGCATGCGTGAAAAACGCAGCATCGAAGCCGGATCAAGCACGAATTCCGGCAAGGCGCTCATGCCTTCACCTTCGCGGCCGCAGCAGCGCGTTCCGCCGTGGTGAGCGCGACCTTGTTGCGCAGGTAGAACGGTTGAGCCTCGTGCGCCGCCACCATCTTGCCGGCGGCGAACAGCGTTTGGCCAAGCCGCGCCACCTGCACCGCATGCGGCCCGATCTGCGGCTGGTTGCCAGCCAGAAAATCGCGCCCGGCAAAGGCTGGCGCATAGGAAAGCAGGCCATTGCCACAGGCGATCGCCTTGCCTTGCGGCATCACTGCTGATGGCGCCGACAATTGCGGCGCTATCGTCGCGTGCCAGCCATTATCGAAACGGTATTGCGCCCAGTACACCTCGGCCATTGCCGCATCGAGCACGGTCAGCACTTCGCTCGCGCCATTCGCTTCACGGCAAGCCTCGGCCATTGCTTCCAGCGTGACCACCGGCGCCACCGGCAGATTCGCGCCGAACGCCAGCCCTTGCGCGATGCCGCAGGCGGTGCGCACGCCGGTGAACGAGCCGGGGCCAATGCCGACCGCAATCGCATCGCATTGCGCCAGCGTGACGCCAGCCTCGGCCAGCAGTTCCTGCAGCAAAGGCAAAATCATTTGCGAATGGGTTTGCACGCCGGACGATTCGCGCGTCAGCACCTGCCCGTCGCGCAGCAGCGCCGCCGAGGCCAGCGTGGTGGAAGTATCGAGTGCAAGGATGGTAGCCATCCCGGCATTTTACCGCGTTGCGTACCGCGTGGTTACTGAAAAACCCCGGTTTACTCGGAGAATAGCGGCTTGAAGAACAGGCGCGGATATTCGATTTTCGGGCAGCGATCCATCACCACCTTCAGCCCGGCGGCTTCGGCCCGCTCCGCAGCTTCTTCGTTGATCACCCCCAGCTGCATCCAGATCACTTTCGCGCCAATGGCAACTGCGTCTTCGACAATCGGCATGATTTCCTCTGCCCGCCGGAAGCAATCGACGATGTCGATTTTTTCGGGAATATCCCTCAACGACGGGTAGCAACGCTCGCCAACCAGTTCCTGATGACCGGGATTGACCGGTATCACGCGGTAGCCGCGCTCCTGCCAGTAGCGCGCAACGTAATGGCCGGCGCGCTCGGGTTTTGGCGAGCAACCGACGACCGCCACTGTGCGGCAGGTTTCGAAAATTTCCTTCAGTCCGTCGTCGGTTTCTATTGTCATGTCAGCTCCGTGAGGTTGGTGGCAAATTCTGAAAGGAATCAGACGGCAATGGTCCGCGTTTTCGGCACTTTCGCCAGCGACCAGTGGATTGTCGCGTATTCCCAGAATTCATGCAGCGATGCCTGCTGCAAGGCTGCCGGCGGCGACTGGCCGAGAAATTCCAGCGCGCGCCACAATGCCGGCACCGGTTTTTCATCATCCAGCGGCGCGGCCATCGTCTGTTTTGACAGCTTTTCGCCCGCCGCATTCACCGCCACCGGCAAATGCACATATTGCGGCGTCGGCACGCCCAATCCCTGCTGCAGGAATATCTGCCTCGGAGTGGAATCCAGCAGGTCGGCGCCTCGCACCACATGCGTGATTTCCTGCTCGGCATCG